>DASWRX010000048.1:0-51635 GCA_036402955.1 Thermoanaerobaculia bacterium | reverse complement strand
TGGGCGGTGCCCACGGGGTAGGTCGTCTCGCGCCAGCGGATCCGCCAGGTCGAGCTCTGACCGTTGGCGCCGCGGTCAGGGCTCTTCTGGGGGATCTTGAGGATCGAGACGATCTCGGCGGTGCGGGAGAAGCGATCGGCGAGGACTCGCGGATCGCTGTTCGACATGTAGGTCTCGAGAAAGCCGGTCGAGGTGGCGAGAGGGTTGTCGCCGGGAAGGTAGGCGTAGGCCTTCTTCAAGGCGTAGCGCTCGGCGTTGGGGTCTCTGAAGACCGCCCGGACGCCGGTCGTAAACTCCTCGAGCGCGTGGTAGACGACGGCGTCGGCGTCGGTCGAGACCGGATGGGCGGTCCCCAGGGCCAGGACCTCGCCGCTCCGGTCGACCACGTAGAGAAACGGCACGAACCGGCTCGCGTGCGCGAGCCGCACGTAGGAGACGAGGAGCGTCAGCGAGATCGCGAGCGAAACCAGGGTGATTGAAAACATCTGGAACCGCTGCTTGCCAAAGTGGCTCCAGAGGGTGAAGAACTCGTCCCGCGGGCTCGGCGGAGCCAGAGGCTGGGAAGCCTCGCGAGCCTCGAGGGAGCGCTTCCTATCCGGACGCAAGAAACGTGGAAGTCGCATAGGGCCTTAGTAGGAGGCGACGAGCGCGCCCCGCAGATGCAGGAAGCCCGAGGGGGCGGTCAGCTTGTAGGCGAGATCGCCGGGGAGCCTCAGGGTCACCAGGGTGAAGATCAGCACCTCCCCCGCGATCCTGAAGAGGACGGCAAAGCCGTCGACCGAGTAGAGGTAGTTGTTGATCTCGAGTCCCCAGATGGGGACGAGCCGGTTGCCGACCGCGATGCAGAAGAGGATCAGGTAGGTATGGGCGCCGAGTCGGATGATCGAGATGATGTAGTTCTCGGCGAGCTGGATCGTGAACCGCGAGGCGGAAAAGCCCATGAAGAGGGCGCCGCCGCTGACCAGGATCGCCCCCTCGATCAGAAGCGAGGTCATCCGCCAGGCGAGAAGGACGAAGCAGACGAGCAGAACGAAGGCGAGCACCAGGCTCGTGATGACCGCCGGGATCTCGAAGAGCCCCGCCTGGTTCGACATGTAGAGAACCCGGGAGCTCAAGTAAATCCCCTGGTCGAGAAGCGAGGTTGGCGACAGCCCTTGAATCCCCGCGATGTCCCCGCCGGCCTTCTGAAACAGGGCCAGGATCTTGGGAAGAAACATCGGGAAGCTCTGAAGACTGAGCGAGCAGAGGACCAGCAGGATCACCTTCTGGAAGGTCGTCGCGAGGACGCCCCCCAGGGTGAGCTTTCCCGACAGGTGCATGTAGGCCCAGACCAGGACCGTGACGGTGATCTCCAAGCCGACCAGCATCAGAAAGAGGCTCTGCGCCTCGGGGAGCACCCGCGACAGCCAGTCCTGACTCGCAAAGAGCGCGGTATTGACCATCGTGTCCAACTGGTTGTCCTGGGCCAGGAGGGCCGCGGGGACGAGCAGCAGGAGGAGGGCCCCTCCCAGCCCGAGAGCTGTGCTCCGGCGGCTCATTGCGGCGGCATCCAGGAGGGGACGAGGGTGTAGGAGGGAGCCTGCTGCGCCTGGTCGGCCTGGGCTCGGCCGAGCGTCGTCGCGAGGGTGTCGGAGTGGGTCTGCCGGGAGCGGGCCTCCTGGTTGATCTGATAGGAGGCGGCGACGATCTGGACGTTCGCAATCGTCTGGAGCGTCGAGCCCATCGTCGCCAGCTGATCCGACTGCCAGGAGCCGAGCTCCGCCAGCGCCTCGAGCGCCTGCTCGTGGCCCCCCGCGGTGTCGACCTGGTTCTGGAGATCGCCCAGAACCTGGAGCGACCCCTTCTGGTCGTTGCTGATCTGGTGGAGTGAGAGGAGATTCAGCCGGAAGGTGTCGAGCGCCCGCTGGACGACGATCAGGTTCTCGGCCGGGTAGCTCGTATAGGCCGCGGCGCCGGGGAACGTCGAGTAGAAGTTGTCCTCGAGCCCTTCGATTGAATATGTCAGGGTGTCGGCTTGATTCAGGATGCCGTTCAACTGGTTGTAGAGCGGGCCGATATCCCGCCAGTCGTGATAGCTGAGCTTCTTGAGCGCCTCGTACTGGTTTTCGATCTGCTTGATCTGGTTGTAGATCTGGGTCCCTTGCTGAACGATGCTGTAGGCCTCCTGGAGATAGCGGGCGATCTCGGCCCAGGTGGTGACCGCGATGTGCGCGATGTCCGTCACGGGAATCTGCGCCGAGGCTTGCCGGGGTACCGCCACGAAGGCCATGGCGGCGATGAGCAGAAGCAGGATCTGACGTCTCACGTTCGTTTCCTCCGAGCTAAGAAAGGGTTTCAAGCTGTGCGGCCTGGGCGGCGAGGCCGAAGGTCCGGAGCCAGGCGGCCGGCCAGCGGTCGCCGTGGGCTTTGATGTGTTGATCCATCACGGCATGGGTTTCCTGGAGGCTGCGTCCCGGAAGCGTGCCGAAGAAGGCTAGATCGACGGGGGTCAAGGCCAGCCCATAACGCCGGCACCCGTCGGGGTCGACGAAGTAGTAGTCGCGTTTCCTGCGCGCGGAGGCGATCACCTCGATCTGCCGGGGATTGAGGCCGCAGGCCTCGTAGACCGCCCGGATCCCCGGGCTCGTCGCATCGGGATTCGGCAGGTAGATGCGGGTAGGGCAGGCCTGGAGGAGCGTGGCAAAGGAGTTGTTCGCGCCGTCGAGCTGCGAGAGTGCCTGGAGCGAGAGGACGATGACGGCGTTTTTCTTCCTGAGGGTCAGCGCCCACTGATTGATCCGCGACGCGAAGACCTCGTGGAGGAGTGCGAGCCCGGCCTCGTCGAGGACGATCAGGGTGGGGGAGCCGTCGAGCCCCGCCTCGATCCGGTCGAGGAGGTGGTGCAGCACCGGCAGGTGGGCCTTGGGCTCTAGCTCGAGGAGCCGTCGCATCTCGAAGACCTGGAAGCGCCCCTCCTGGAGCGCATCGGTAGCGCCGTCGAGATAGGAGGCGTAGGGGCCGCCCTTGACGAAGGGGGCGAGAGCCGTCGCGAGCTCCGGATCGTGGATCTGCGAGTGGAGGAGCTGGAGCGTCCGGTGCTCGACGCCGGCGCTCGCGACCGTCTGGAGAGCCCTCGCGAGAACCTGGCTCTGCTGGGGCGAGAGCTTCGGGATCTGGAGCTTGAAGAGCGCCTCGAGCCAGGAGAGCGCGACCGCCTGCTCGCCCTCGCTCCCGAGGTGGCGCAGCGGCTGGAAGGAGATGCTCTCCTGGCCGAGGTCGTAGTAGGTGGCCTTGAGAGCGTTTGCAAGCACGCGGGCCGAGTGGTCGCGGTCGAAGAAGTAGACCCGGCTGTTGGGATAGCGCAGCCACCCAGCCGCGAGCGCCGTCAGGTGAGTGCTCTTCCCTGCACCCGGCGGCCCGACGATGATCGTGTGCCCGAGGTCGCCGGTATGGAGGTAGAGACGGAAAGGGGTCGAGCCCTCCGTCCTCCCGATCAGGATGGGCGGCGCCTCGGGGGAGAAGAACTGGCAGGGATGGCGGCTCAAGCCCGGCCAGAGCGAGGTCAAGGGGACCAGGTCGGCGATTGCCCGGCAGTTGACGAGCGGCGCCCGGAGGTTTGCCGCGCACTCGCCGGGGAAGGTCGCGTGAAGGGCGGCGGGGGCGTTGTAGGTCTCGACCCTCGTCGTATAGCCATGGTCTTCCAAGAGCTTCGCCATCGCGAGCGAGCGCTCCTGGGCTTGGCGCCGGGATTCGCCGGCGAGGACGATCGAAGCGGTGAAGAAGGCGAAGCGGTGCTCGGCCTGGTTGTTGAGGCGGGTCGCATCGGCCGCGTCGTCGAGCATGTCGACCGCGTGGCGATTGACGAAGGGATCTCCCGGCGCGGCCGACTGACCCTTGGTCAGAAGGTCCCGCGCCGAGCTCTGCATCCAGTACCAGCCGCGGCTGTAGCGGTCGATGATGCTCTGCGCGGCCCTCAGGTCGAGCGGCGTGAAACGGACCGAGAGCCGGTAGGGAAACGGCGTGTCGTTCAAGGCGTCGAGGTGCGCCGGGGCCATCCGGCCGGGGAGATGGAACAGCGCGACGACGGCGAGATGCTGGGTGCCGACGACCGGCTCCCAGCCGGCCGTCGCGTGCTGGGTCGAGAGGATCTGGTCGAGGTGGATGCCGGGGCCGGGGACCCGCACGGTCTGGTACTTCCCGGTCACGCACGAGTAGAGATGGCCGAGAAGCTCCTCGGCGTCCAACGGGCGGATCCGCAGGGCGCCGCCCAACCGGGAGCGGAGGATGTCCAGGTTGCGCTCGAACCCCTCGAGGGTGTCGAGCCAGGTCCGCTGCTCCTGGGTGACCCCATGCTGGAATCGCAGCAGGAAGTGCTGGTAGACCTCGCGGGCTGGCCGGAAGGTCGCGGCGAGAACGGTCGTCGTCTCAAAGAGGGCGCCGTGCTCGAGGTAGGCCTCCCGCCGGCAGTCGTCCATCAGCCGGCTTACCGGATCGGGGAAGTCACCCTGGCTCGGATAGCCGGGAGCGGGCTTGCGGATCGCGTCGAAGTGGAAGGTCCAGGAAGTGACGAAGGGACCCAATGCCCGGCTGAACTCCGCCGTCAAGGCATTGAGCTGCTCGTCGGTCGAGGAGTTGCGGTCGGGGCCCTGGAGGGCGAAGGCCGCCGTCAGGGAGCCGTCTTTGTTGAGGACGACCCCCTGTGGCTTTTCGGCGACCACAAAGGACCACGGCAGGAGGTCGACGAAGCCGCGGCGACGGGTCTCGAAGTCGCGGAGCCGGTCGACGAGCCGCCCCAGGCCGAAGCCGAGGCCGAGCATGACGGCGGGAAAGACGGCCATCCGAGATCAGCCTTTCCGCGCCGCCGACGCCGGCCGAGGTCCCGGTTGATCGGGCTCGGGAAGCGGGGTGTAGTGGTCCCGGTAGCGGAGATTCGCCAGCACCAGGCGGAGCAGGTGGTGGTCGAGCGCCGTGAGGCGCGTGCAGGCGAAGTAGGCGATGACTCCATAGGCGACCAGGAGCCCCAGAGAGCGCAGGGAAAGGCTCCCGTAGCCGAGGATCGGGACGCCGCAGGCGGCGGCGGTGAAGAAGAGCTCCCGCTCCACCCCCATGAAGAGCGGGGGGCGAAGCAGCGAGCGGTGGACGCGATGTTCCTCGAGCGCCAAAGCTAGACCTCGACGTCCAGCCGCTCGGCCGAGCGGCGGTTGCCCCGCCCGCCCTCGGCGAGCCAGGAGTAGAGGGCGTAGAGAGCTCCGGAGGTGGCGAGGAGCCAGGCCGAGGACAGCAGGAGCGAGGGGACGAGGTAGTCGAAGGGGATCGCGGTGGCCGCGCCCAAACCGAGGACGCTCGGCAGCGTCGCCGCCTTGGCGAGCAGAGCGCAGAGGACGACGCAGCCGCCGAGGGGCTTCAACCACGAGCCCTCCCGGCTGATGCCGACCGTGACCAGCGCGGCGATGATCAGGACGACGATGATCGTGTTGGCGGTGGGCCCGGTCAGGTTGTCCTGAATCAGCGTCAAAGCGTCGTTGAAGGGGAGGGTCGAGCCGCCTCCCGCCGCATGGGCGGGAGGAGCGAGAAAGGCCCCGAAGGCAAGGAACAGAAGAGGCAGCAGACGGCGTAGCGTGAACATGAATCTCCTTTCAAAGAGCCGGCACGACCGGCGGGTAAGAGAGCTCGAATCCACGGCGTAGCGACCAGCCGTCGACCTGGGCGACCGCCGAAACCCGACGTCCCCGAGAGCCGCCGGTCAAACAGACGACGACGCCGATGACGGCGGCGATCAGCTCGTACTGGTCGGGTAGCTCCGAGCCCGCGAGCCGGGCGAGCCGGTTGAGGCGGCGCAAGGCGCCCTCGGGAGACTCGGCATGGATGGTGGCGAGGACCCCGGGATGGCCGGAGTCAGCGATGTCGAGAAACGGGTAGGCCTCGGCGCCGCGGATCTCGCCCACCACGATCCGATCCGGGGAGGAGCGCATCGTGGCGCGGACGAGGTCCCACAGGGTGACCTTGTCGGTGGTCCGGGAGACCAGCGTGTCGGGAGCCGGGCAGAGGATCTCCGGCACATCCTCCAAGATGTTGAAGCGGGTCTCGGGCGGGCTGACGCCGACCGCGACGTGCAAGAGGGCATTGAGGAAGTTGGTCTTCCCGCTGTTCGTCGGCCCGGCGATCAGCACGGACTTTCGCTCCGCGATCTTTCCGGTCAGGTAGTCGGCGGCTGCCTGGGTCAGGCATCCCAGCTCGACGAGCCGGGGGATCAGGAAGAGCTCCCGCGGCGGCTTCCTCAGATTGAAGACCGGCGATCCGACGACCGGCGGCACCTTGACGTGGAGCCGTCCGCTGCCGAAGGAGTCGGGGAGCTGAAAGTCCCGGATCGGATGGTCGGCGTCGAGCGGGAGCCCGGCGTGGTTCGCGATGCCGCGAAGAAACCCCATCAGCCGCTCGAGGTCGAAGACGTGGGGGTGAGCCCGCCGCCCCCCGGCGCCGTCCGTGCGGACGACCAGGTCGGCATTGGTGTAGATCTCCGAGACCGCCGGATCGGCGAGGAGCCCCAGCACGTACTCGCCGAGAAACATCTGGAGCGCCGAGATGAGCCCTGAATCCATCACGGCACGAGCCCCGGGGGATCGACCAGCCGGCGAAGCGACGCGGTCCGCTTCTCCCCCTTCCCCGTCGTGGGAGTGGGCGGGACGCTGCGGCCGAGCCAGTGGGAGAAGTCGGCCTCTGTGGGCTCGCTCGCGGGGAGGGGAATCCTCGCCGCGGCCGAGCGCAGAGGGTGCTTGAAGAACGGCTGCGGCCGGACCCGGAGCGGGAAGGTGCCGGTCCGCAGGACCAGCGCCTCCCCCTTCGGCAACCGCATGATCTCGTCGGGGGTGAGAAGCGGCCGCCCCGAGTCGGCTTCCTGGGTCGAGACGCTGCGGCGGGAAACGCTCCCGCGCTCGAAGTGAACCGTCCGGTTCCCCGCTCGCTGGCTGAGCTGCCGCGCCATCTCGAGGTCCGCCGGCGCAAAGGCGATATGGACCGAGCAGTTCGGAGAGATGCTCTCGCTCCGGCCATAGGCCGTGTGGAGCTGCCCCACGTGCTGGACGACCAGATACGCCTGAACCCCGTAGCCGCGAAGGTAGGCGAGGGCGGTCTCGACGACCTTCATCCGTCCGAAGACTGGAAACTCGTCGAGCAGGAGAAGGAAGGGATGGCGCGCCCTTTCGGTCGGCATCTCCCGCGTCAGCGCGGCGACGATCTGCGAGATGACGATGCGGATGTGATCGGAAAGCCGCTTGACCGAATTGGGATCGATCACGAGGTAGAGGGTCACCGGCCGGTCGCCCGCCTTGTAGAGATCCTCGAGAGCGAAATCGGAGGTGGCGGTCGCCGCGGCGAGGATCGGGTCGGCGTACGGGCTCAAGGCCGCCTGAGCGTTCGCGACCACGCCGCCCCGGGTGATGGCGGGCATGTCGAGAAGCGTCTGCGCCGCCATCTCGACCCGCGGGTGATGCGTCCAGCGATTTACGGCGGACGGCTCGTGCGCGGTCGCGCGCATCCGCTTGAACTGCTCCTCGAGGGCCTCCCCCGGCGAGCAGAGAAAGGCGTAGCAGGCGGCGAGGGTCTTCTCCGGCCCCGCGTAGAGGACATGGAGGATCACCCCTTCGAGAAGGGTGCGGGCGGACAACCGCCAGAAGGGGTCGCTCCCCTCGGAATCGGGGATCAGGAGCTGCGCGAGCTCGCTCGCGTCCTGGACGTCGAAGGGCCAGGGACGGATCGAGAGGAGCGGGTTGTAACGCGCCAGGGTCTTGTGATCGCGGCTCGGGTCGAGCAGGAGGATTCGCGAGCCCTTCTTCTGCCGGAAGCCGGCCGTCGCGCGGGCGATCTCCCCCTTGACGTCGAGGACGAGCATGCTCCCCTTCCAGTCCTGGGCGGTCGGGATCACGTAGCCGGTGGTCTTGCCCGATCCCGGAGGCGCGAAGACGAGGACGTGGACATCCCCCTGCGCCCGGACGAGCCGGTGGTCCCGGCGGTAGGCGATGGTGCCGACCGGGAGCTCGGTCGACTGCTCGATGCGGCCCGGGGACTCGTCGAGGACGAATCCTCCCCGCAGGATGTCGGCCACCGTCGCGAGACGGGCCGAGCCGTGGAGGTCTCCCGTCCGGGAGAGCGCCGAGAAGACGCGCGGAAGAAGGATGGGAGCCGCGGTTGCGAGGAGCGACACGGAGGCCGCGATCCCCCAGGCGTCGGCCTGGCGGAGAAGCGCCGCGTAAGGACCTGACGCCAACGCTCGCTTCGCGAGCGAGTAGCTGAAGGGGGAGTAGACGGGACAGGAGGTGACCGCCACGACGGCGAGAGCCAGCAGGACGACCGCCCCCAGATAGCGCCACTGGCGGCGAAGGAGGACGAACCCCACGATGAGCCCACCGGCGAGGAGCAAAGGCACTCGGGCCAGGAGCGGTAAGGGAGTCGTGAGCGGCGGCCCCAGCTCTGCCGGGTAGCCGCTCATCGCCGCGAGGCGAGAGACGGCGGTCGAGAATCCGACGCTGGCGGCGAACACCAGCCCGGCGAGCATGCCCAGTAGCAGTGCCTGCCGGCGAGAGCGGGTCGACGTCGGGAGCTTGTAGAGGTCCGGGGTCGTCACCGCGGGCTCCCTTCGGTGACCAAGGGCAGCAACCGGCCGCTCAAAGACCCCACCGGCATGCATCCGAAGGTCCGGGAATCGATCGAGTCGGGGCTATCCCCCAGAACGAATGCACAGCCGGCCGGAGTGGGACCGCACCCGCGATAGCGGGGAAGACCGAGGCTCACCGGGAAGCTTGGCCAGGGGATGAGATATCCGTCGACGGCAACGCCCCCCGGACCTGCGCAGACGACGGCGCCGAGGGCGGCCACGCGCTTCGCGAGCGGCACGGAGCCGCCGGGGCAACGCCCCGGAGCCACAAGGTGCCTTACAAGCAAGGTCTTTCCGATCGCGGCAGGCGGGCAAAAGGCCACCAGATCGCCTACCTGATAGGGCGGGCGGGGTGGCAGCGCCAGATAGAGGCCACGTGGCAGGCTCGGCGTCAACACGAAGCGGAGGAACGGCGACCCGAAGAGCAACGCCAGAGACAGGCCGAGCCCGAGCCATCGGAGGCCCTGGCGCAAACGCACCTTCCCCTCCATGGGGCTATCACTGTCCACGGAAGGACTCCTTGACCTGCGCTTGGAGGTGCTTGACGACGTAGTGCAGGAGCTGCCGCGCCGCGACGACCGCAACGGCGGCGACGCCGGAGGCGAGAGCGAGCGGCGCGGCCTCGGCCATCGAGCTCGCAATCGCGCGCGCCGAGAGCCCGGCCTTCTGGAGGGTACCCATCCAGGCGGACAGTGCGCGCCCCTGGCGGTCGCCGAAGACGGCCGAGAAGTCGCGAGCGCTCGGCAAGCCGAGCGCGAGATGCAGCCGTTCCGTCACCGCCGCCCGAGCCGCGAGGGCGGTCCCTCCGGCCTCTGCGAGGGCCTGTCGAGAGGTCCGGCCGCACCGGAAGTTGCGGTAGGTCCGAAGAAGGTTCGCTTCGGCGGATCGGGCTTGCCGAACCGTTGCGGGCAGAGTCTCCGCGCTCGAGGGCTGAACGGTGACCCGGCCTCTCGCGACGGCTGCCGCGAGGGAGGCGTTCGAGAAGTCGCCCTGCTCGAGGCTCCGCTGAGCCTTTCCGAGCTGCGCCGAGCGCAGCCGGTCGCTCGCCGCCCGCAGCTCCCCGTAGAGGACGAGCGACCGCTGGCCCACCTCCGCCACGGCATCGATCGCTGCCACGGCGGGCCGCGCGCCGGGGATGGCGCCGACCAGGGCGCGGGCAGGATGGACGGCAGTCAGGAAGGCACGGCCGATGGGAGTCCTGGCCCAGGCCTCGCGCGCCGCACGGTGCGCCAGGTTCTGAGCCTGGCGGCCAAGCCCCAGAACCTGCTTTTCGGCGATGTTCTGAAGGCTGCGCGAGCCTCGCGCGACCTGTCGCCGCCGCTCAGGGTTCGCCGTTGGCTCGGCCACGCGAGTGGCTGCTACCTGGACACTGAGCCGTGCGCTCTCGTAGGCAAGAGAGGCGCGAAGATGCGCCCGCTCGGCTTGCGACCAGAGGCGCGCCGTCAGCGCGGACGGCGAGCGGAAATAGGTCTCTTCGTAGAACCGAAGCGTGGAGGCGCTCTGCTGCTGGCGACTCTCGAGCGCTGACAGGGGTTCGGTGGAAGGCCTCTGCGTCTGAGCTCCCTGGAGGCGCTCCGCTGCCCGGAGAGACTGCTGAAGGCTCGCCCACTCGAAGAAGGTCTTGGAATCCCCATCGCTCTCGTATCTCCAGGCGGCCCGCAGAACGCGCTCCCGAAGATCGAGGGTTCCAAAGTCCGGAATCGGAGAGGCCTGAGCTCCAGGAGGACGGCCCTCTGTGCCAGCGATCCGGCCGTGCTGGGCTACCGATTCTTGAGAGAGCCCGCGAAGGCTCGCCTCCTGGACGAGCAGGTCCCGACGCTCTTGTCTTCTGTCCTCGACTATGGGCGAGCCGCTTCGCACGGCCTCCAGCTCAGCGAGGAGCTGCCTCGTGGACAGAGTTTCGTACGGCCGAAATTCTGCGCTCCCGCTCGGGCTCTCGCCAAGCTTCTCCGGAGCGGAGGCGACGCCTGCAGCCGAATTTTCGTACGGCCTAATTTCGGCTCCTGAGGGTCGCAGGGGCTGCTCCGGGTGCTCTCTCAGCACCTCCACAATCGCGGCGTGGTATTCGCCTCTCAGGTCCGCAGCATCGGCCGGGTGAAGAGCAGACGTCCCCAGCAGGGCCGTCGAGAGGGTTTGACAGCGCTCGGCCCGCTCGGCCGTGGTTCTGGCGTGGGCCGGCGATCCCTGCCTCTCCCGATCGGCCGGCTCGGGGAGGGGGAGCGGCGGCGCAATCGAGGCCCCCCGCTCGGCGAGCTCGAGGAGAACTTGAGCCTTGCGCGCTCGCCCCTCGAGGTCGGGGGGAGCGATCGGCGCGGAGGGGAGCTCGTCGGCGTAGCTCAGCAGCCGGTGGGGAAGGCGCAAGGCGATGAGATCGACGAACGGGACCTCGTCCCCCGGAGGGAGCTGCCAATAGAGCGTCCGGCGACTGCCGTACCGAATGGCAACATCCGCCGCCAGGCCATCCCGCTCGAGGGTCTTGAGCTCGCGCTGGCTGATCTCCGAGGCGACGAGATAAGGGCCCTCGGGCCTGATGTCGAGGCGGAGCTCATGTCGATTGCAGAGCGCGCCGAGCGAGTACTTCTTCCCCAGATCGGAGCCTTTGATCGTGGTGCCGTCCGGAAGGGTGAAGGTGATCCCTTGAGCGACGCCGCTCTTCCTCGCCACCTTGAGGTTCGCCTGAATTCCCAGGCGATGAAGCTCGGAGAGAAACGCCCGTACCGTCTGATGCTGCGAGGCCGCCTGATCGATCGCGTCGCGCAGGGATTGTTGAGCCGCCTCGCGGCCGGGGTCTCTGAGGCGGCGCTCGATCTCCGCCCGAGTCAAAGTGATGGGATTCTTCTTCGTCGCAACCTCGAGCCCGTAGGTCCGCTCGAGATCCCGGGCCAGCTCCATCAGCTTGAAGCGATCGTTCGAGTCGCTGACCAGCCGCCCTTCGAAGTTTACGCGGTAGGTCGCGACGTGAAGATGGCGCCCCTCTCCGTGATCATGGAGGTAGGCGACGTAAGGAGAGTAGTCGTAGCCCAAACGCTCGAGAGCGAGCTGGGCCGTGTCCTCCCATGCCTCGTCCGTAAGGTCCTCGCCCGGAGAGGGGCGCAGGATGATGTGGGCGACCGGATGAGCCACCTGCTCGCGGAAATAGAGACGGCGGACCTCGCCGATCTGCCGACTGAATTCGGGAGGCGTCACACCGTCGAGGTTGGTGGACAGAAGCCGCGATCCCTCCCTGCTCGCGAGGTAGTCGAGAAGGCCCCGGGCGCCGTCACCGCGATAGATCATCCCGATCATCGCGCCCTCCGCCCCAAAGGGCAGAGCTGTGGGAGGTTCCCTCCGCTTTGGAGCCTCGCCATCATTCGCCGCTCACCAGTTGCCGTCGAAGGTCCGCAAGCATCTGAAAGGTGGTCTCGATCAAAGGGCGAAGCTCCGGAGCGAGACGGCCTGCGTTCACCTGACGGACGGCTTGATTGAGGAGGTTGCCCAGCCGGCCCAACTGGCCGACGACGGCGTAGTTCGCTCGGGGAACCGGAGGGATCTCGATCCGCCCGTAGAGGGCAAGAGCCCGGGTGAGGGCGTGAGCTGGCAGTCCTGCGTGGTCCGCGCGACGCCGCAGGAGGCGGAGCTCGCGGCGAGAGAAGTACAAGGGAAGCTGGCAGTCTCTTCGCTCGCTGAGCGGCAGGGATGGACGGCCAGGTTGACGCTTCTTCAAACGCATAAGGACCCTCGGAGTCGGTGATCGAAGCAGTCCGCAACTTAAAGCGGAGAGCGTCGGAATTCGGCGCGATCCAGAGGGGTTCGTAGGAAATTTCTTCGGAGGGGCGGAACAACGTGAGGCCCCACGCCTGACCCGAGCAGCGCGAGGGGAAGGCGAGCCGTTTTGCTAGACGCGAGTATCGCGTCGTGCAAAACATGGCTCGCTGCCCACCGCCCTGGTCGGACGCGAGGGAGAGGGTCCGGTTGTTGGAAGCCTGCGAAGAGCCCTCAACGCGGACTAACCCAACTTCCACGGCCTACCCTGGTATCCCCAGGGAATCATTGGGTTGGGGCCTGGTTTTCGTCACTGTCCTGGATCGCCCCCGCTCTGGATGGGTAGCCAGGTCTTGATCGGGGCCATGACCTCCTCCGGAATCCCCAGGACTCGGTAGATCTGGCGGTGCTGGGACTCCGGGGTGGTGGCCTTCCGGATTTTCAGCAGGTGGCCATCGGTGGTCGGCAGGACCGCCGTGACGACCTGATGGGTGCTCAACTGCTGACGCAGGGTCGCCCAGGAGGTGTGAATCTCGTGATCGAGGAAGATCTTCTCAATGGCGATCAGCAAGTGATAGGCCAGAACGCACAGAAAGATGTGAGTCTCGACGCGCCTTTGGAGCTGGTGGAAGATCGGCCGCTCACTGAGCGGGCTTTTCATGTCGCGAAATGCGTCTTCGACACGGGTCAGCAGGATATAAAGGCGCCAAGCTTCTTCGGCCGTGAGGTCTTTACGATCGGTCTTGAGCAGGTAGGAGCCATCGAAGCGCAGGGCGCGTTGTCTTTTTTCGCTGTCCTCGTCCCAGTTTAGCTTTTGCTGACTGGCGTCATAGTCGAGGTTCCAGTAGCGGGCCACTCGCGGGTAGCGTTCTTTGAGCCTGCCGAGCGCTTCGTAGACTTTCTCTGGCTGTTAGAGCCGTCCGGCTTCGATCCGTGTTTTCAGGCGTTCCAGATCAGCCTTGAGGCGCTGTTCTTGCTTGAGCCGGATGGCCTGATCCTTGGCCTGTCGGCCCTCACTACAGAACAGGACGAAGAGATGATCGTCGGTCTCGGCTCTCTTGATCCAGACGCGGGATTTCTTCTGGGATGGATTGCGCGGCGAGGGCTGACGGGTCAGCTCTTGCCAGCTCTGCTCGTCTTCGATCTCGTCGAACCAAGCTTCCCGTTCACTCTGGCGGCCGGCCACCAGGTAGTGGTGACCGTGCGCCTTGATCTGGGCCAGGTTGTCCTCGTAGGCCATGCCGCGATCCACGATGACTGTGCCGCCGCCCTTTCGGCCACTGCGCTTTTCGAGGATACCCAGCATTTCCTCAAGCGAAGCGCGGTCCTGACGATTGCCTTCGAAAACTTCATGGGCCTTGGGAAAACCATCCCGATCGAGAACCAGACCGACCACCACCTGCTTGCAGCGGACGCTGGTCGCGGGAGTAGCCGCGTTGCGCCTTGGGGTTGGCTTTGCACTGGCCCTCGAAGTAGGTCGAGGTCAGGTCGTAAAGATAGTAGGTGTCATCGAGATTGAACAGGTTCTTTTCCCGTTGCGCCAGCGCCTCTTCGATGCGTCCCCGGTTCGGATGGAGGTGGTCCAGGTTGCGGTACAACGCCTCATCGCTGAGCTCGCTCAGATCGACGCTCAACACATCGCTGAGCGCCGTACTCTGCACCCATTCCGGCATGGCGTGCTCCGAGCAAGGAGCCACCAGGCGATTGAGCACCATCACCTCACTGAGCAGTTGCGCCCGCGCCGACAGACCCGCCGCGCGCAGAATCTCCTCCAGGCCCAAGCGGCTCCACATCTGATGGCCGACATGCACGGGCCCCGCCTCGCGCGCCTCTTCCAGGCTGACTTGATCGGTATGAACAGCGACGATGTCTCCGTCGGGCTGGGGAGACTCCCCCTGGGCCGAGCGGATCCGCCCGACGATCCCTTCGATCAATGGATCCGGACCTTCCAGGGAAACCTGGCCTCGCAGAGCGGATTCGACGCGGCCGGCCAAGGCCGCCCACTTCTGGCGAGGGCCCGGCGACAGGTCGCCCAGAGAGCAAATCGTCTTCTGGCGCGGCCCTTTCGGGGTGCTCACCGTCTCCACGAGCAGGTAGTGCGTGTAGGTCTGCTCTTTATACCGCTTGACCGTCTTGCGGATGAACACCCGGCATGTAGAGCAGAAACTCCGGGCTCGTGTTTTCGTCACTAATTCCTGAAATCGGGTACACGGCTCCTCGTAGGATCAAGCACTTACCCGGCCCCAACCGCGAGGTTTTGCCACCGCAGCTGGGGAGGCCGTGGAAGTTGGGCTAACTTGAACTAACTCTAGTGGGTTGGGGAGGCGAACAGCGGAGCGTTCGCCAGTCGGGGGCGGAACCACGCGGGCCGGGCAAAGGATGCCAGGCCCTGTGAAAACTGGAAACGGTGGGCCTACTCGTGCTTCGGGTCTGTTGGCGGCTCCTCCTTCAGGCTTATAACAATCCGAAGTCCGATCGAGCGGCAAAGCTTCTCGGCCGTATCAAATCTCAGTCCCGTCCTGCCGTTGAAGATCTGCGCGATATTCTGCAGACTGCATCCGCAAGCGCGAGCGAGGTCCGCCTCCCTGATGTGGCGCTTGTCCATCTCGCGAAGGAGCAGGCCGCGGAATTGATCCGCAAGGCTCTCGTCGCCGCGGAGGCTTCCCTCGCCGCGGGTGCTGCCGGGAAGCATGTCGTGAAAGAAGGCGAGATAGGCGAAGTAGTCGGCGGCCGAACCATTCAGAACGGCGACGTCTGCGAGTCGGAGGATGTCGCCCTCGAGGAGTGAGACGAGGGGCTCGAGGTGGGAGGCGAGCTTGCGGCGGAAGGTGTGGGCCGGGCGGAAGGAGAAGTCGGAGTCCTTGAACGCGTTGGTAGCGAGGCGTTCGATGGTGATGCCGTAGAGGAGATTGAGACTCTCGTGCATACCGTGGACGTGGCCATCGAGAAGGGGAGCGGTGTAAGAGGCCCAGAGTGACGCTAGGAGAGAGGCCTGGGCGGGAAGCGCGAGACGGAGCTCCGAGAGATCTTCGCGGGTGGGGTCAACGATTGCGTCCTATCCGGCATCTCATCCTCCAGGAGCCGCAGGCGCGGGTAGGACCAGGCGAGGGTCAGCACCAGCAGGTTGAACAGTCTCCCAGGACGATGATCAGCAGCTCGATGCCGCGCCCCGGGCCGACGCCGAGGAAGCGTCCGAGCGTACCGGCGAGCCGGCCGCCGGGCGCGAGCAGAGGCTCGAAGGCCTTGTCGGCCAGCGGGCCGGCGATGAGCCGGGAGAGGGGGAGAGCCGAGAGCGCGATCATCTGGCGCGTGGCGAACACCCTCCCCTGGACACCGGCCTCCACCTTGCTCTGCCAGAGCGCCTGGCTGCAGGTGCTGATCACCGCGTAGCACCCCAGGAAGACGAAGGCCATGGCGGCGATCTGCGGCGCGCTGATCCGCCAGCCGCCGAGTATCAGCACCAGGCCCTGCACGAGGAACGCGCCGCCGATGCCGGCCAGCCGGCGCCGCGGCCCACCCCAGAGCGTCATCACGATGCCGCCGGTCAGCAGGCCGCCGGCGGCGACGGAGAGCACGGTGCCGAGCACCCGGGGCGAGGAGAAGCTGAGCACCAGCGGCGTGATCATCACGGTCAGTAGACCCATGGTGAAATTGCTGCTCGCGAACAGGCAGAGGAGCGCGAGCAGCCCCGGGTGGCGGCGCAGGTATCTCCAGCCGTAGGCGAGCTGGCCGGCCACCGATTCCTTCTCCCCGCCGGCCGCCGCCGCCGGGCGCGGAATGCGGACGGCGAGCAGGGTGAGGACGGCGAAGAGGAAGGTCGTGAAGTCGATCCCCAGGATGCCCGCCACTCCGAGGGGCGCGAGCAGGGCCCCGGCGGCGAGTGGGGCCAGGACCTGGGCCGTCGCGGTGCCCATCTGCATCAGCCCGCTGGCGCGGCCGAGCTGGGGCCCCGGCACCAGCAGAGTCATCGAAGCGGAGAGCGCGGGCCAGCGGAAGGCCTGCGCGGAGGAGCTCACGCTCAAGGCGACATAGATGTGCCAGATTTCCAGCCGGCCGGAGAAGAACAGCAGGGCGAGAGCCAGGGTGGCGAGGCCGGCGGCGCAGTCGCTGGCGATGATCATCCGCCGGCGGTCGAAACGGTCGACCAGCGCGCCGGCCACCGGCGAGAGGAGGACCGGGGGGAGGACGTTGAAGAGCAGGATGGTCGAGTACTGGGTCACCGACCCCGTGCGCTGATAGACCCAGACCCCCAGCGCGAACGCGGTGAGGCCGGTGCCGAACAGCGACACCATCTGGCCGCCGCAGATCACCAGGAAGGCGGCGATCCCGCGGGGCGCGCTCATGGGGTGAGCAGCAGGGCGAGCAGGTCGCGCAGCATGCCGGGATCGGCTGCGCCTGTGAGCTGGAGCTTCCCTTGCTGGAAGGCGAGCGCCGGGTTCAACTGACCGGTGACGATGGCGGAGAAATCGCTCGCCGCCAGGGTGAGCATGCAGGGTGCGGAATCCCTGCCGCTCAGCACTCGCGCCGGCGTTTGCGACAGATCCACGGTCCAAGCGCCGCCGGCCTCGCCGGTCAGGACGAAGGCGAACGCGGTGCCCGCGATGCTGGGTGGCACGGGCCGCGCGAGCAGGCGCTGCCCGAGGAGCGCGAAGAGCTCTTCCGGCGCTTGTGAAGGGGGCACCTCCGGGGAGGGGGCCTGCCTGCGGCCCATGTGCAGATCGATCCCGCTCGCGGAGATCTCGGGCACGGGGTAGGAGAGCTCGGTGAGCAGCTCGTTCATCCGCTCGATCTGGCCGGCCGGCACCAGGCGCAGGGCGCCGAGGTTGAGCTCGGCGCCGCTGCCGACGCTCGAGTCGGCGATGCCGCTGGAGTAGTAGGCCTTGGGATCGCCGTGATAGGCGCGCTGCTGGTGCGGGGAGGAGAAGACCCGCGTGGCGAGGTCCGGCACGCGCTCCACCGCGAGGAAATCGCAGAGGCGCTCCGCGGTCGCGGTCGGATCGGAGACCAGGTCCTCGTAGCGCAGCCGGAAGCAGCGGCCGGGGTGCTCGCGCTCGAACTCCAGGAGCTCGGCCGTCTTGTCGTTCCAGGCCTGGAGGAGGGCGCGCACGAAGTTCCAGTGGTCCTTCCGCACGTACTCCTCGACCACCGTCAGGAAGAATCCATAGGTGGAGAAGCGCAGGCACGACATGGCGAAGTCGAGGGGGTGGCGGTGGAGGAGGAGGTAGCGGGCGTTCGGAAAGACCCGATCGATCACCGGGATGTGCGCCAGGTTCGCGGGCGACTTGTCGCACCACCGGGTCTTGCCCTTGGCCGCCGCGGCGCCGGCCAGCATGTCCGCCACGATACGGCGAGTGGCGATCGCCGCCGCGCTGGCGGGGTTGAGGTCGGCCATCGTCGGCATGCTCGGAGCGGGGCTGTCGGTCAGCCCCTCCTCGGTGGAGGCGAGGGCGTGGACCAGGCGGCCGAGGTTCAGCTCGTCGGGGCAGTAGATCTGGGGATGGCTGTCGAGGAGGAGGCGCAGCAAGGTCGACCCGGTGCGAGGGAGAGAGAGGACGAAGAAGCCGGGGAAGGGGGCCCCGGCGGATTCTCCGGCGGTGCGCGGTTCGATCATTCGTTCCTCCTGGCCCCTGGGGCCGGCGGGGTCGGGCATGACGCGGGACGGGGGGTGGCTTTCCGCATCGGACAGGGCCAGGAAGCCGCTGCGGATGAAATAGGCGAAATAGGGTTCGAGCAGGTCCTCGACCGGCGGACAGAGGACGGGGCCGCGGGCGAGCGCGAGGAAGGTCTGTCCGGAGTCGTAACGGATCTCCGAGACCGGGCCTTGCGCGCCGCGCATGGCGCGGTTGGCGGCCGCCTCGAAGAGCGGCAGGAAGGGGGCGAGAGCGTTCTCCTCGCCATCTCCCAGCCGCCGGAGCAGCATCTCGCGCCAGACCTCGGGGGGCAGCTCGTCAAGGGGATAGCCCGCGTCGCGGATCCACTCGAAGAGGACGGGAGCGGCGACCGGCTGCGGGTTGACGAGGTGGAAAGTCCTCCCCAGCGACTCCCGCCGCCGCGACAGCCAGACGACGGCCCGGCCCACGAAGTCGACGGGCGCCAGGTTCACGGCCGCTTCCGCGCGCGGCACCGCGCCGAGTTGGATGCATCCCTTGATCAGGCTGTTGGCGAAGTCCTTGAGGTTCGCCTGCCCGTTGCGGCTGTCTCCGGAGATGGTGCCGGGCCGGTAGATGGAGACGGGGAGGCCGCGGTCGCGGGCGGAGCGGACCAGCATCTCGGCCACCCACTTGCTCTGCGCGTAGCCGCCGCCGAGCCCGGCGCAGTCCGCCAGGGGATCGTTCTCCCGTGCCACCCCGGCCAGGGCGTAGGCGGCCGAGTCGAGCACTCCCAGGGTCGAGACGTAGTGCAGCGGCTTGGCGGCTCCCCGGCACGCCAGCCGCAGGACCTCGATGGTGCCGAGGACGTTGGCCTCCCGGAGCGCCCCGTAGGGGACGAGGAAGTCGACCACGGCGCCGTTGTGGTAGATCGCCTCGACGCTGGTGGACAGCCGCTCGAAATCCTCCTCGGAGAGACCCAGCAGGGGCCGGGAGAGATCGCCCGGGACGGCGGTGACGCGGGGCGCGAAGGCCGGTTCCCAGAGCCCATAGGATTCGAGCTCGCGGCGCAGCTTGGCGAGACCGGCCGGCGGATCGGCCGCGCGCACCAGGCAGAAGATCGTGGCCGCGCTCTGCCGGAGCAGCTCGGCGAGCAGGTAGGCGCCCAGGAAGCCCGTACCGCCGGTCAGGAAGATGGCCCGCGGATCGAGCGCGCCCGGCCACGGAGCGGATGGCGTCAGCTCGGGAGCGAGCACGGCATCGGCGCGCAGCGCCGCTTCGCGATCGGCCGGCGTTTCGGGCAACGGCGGCTGGCGCAGGCCTTCGTCCACGGCCTCGGCGAGGCTCGCCACGGTGCGGTGGGGGAGCAGGTAGGCCAGCGGCAGCTCCCGGCCGAGCTGCTCCCTCACCTTGCCGATCATCTGCACGAGGAGCAGCGAGTGGCCGCCCAGGTCGTGGAAATCGTCCTCGACGCCCACTTCGTCGACCGCCAGCACCTGCCGCCAGATCTCCGCGATGATCCGCTCGCTCGCGGTGCGCGGCGCCAGCCTGGAGTCCGCCTCGCTCCGCCGGGCCTGCTCCGGCGCGGGCAGGGCCCGGCGATCCAGCTTGCCGTTCGGGGTGAGCGGCCAGGAGCTCACCGGGACGAAGAAGCCGGGCACCATGACCTCCGGAAGCCGGGTGAGCAGGTGCTCCCGGAGATCCGCGGCCGAGATTTCATTCCCGTCATTCGCCTCCGAGCCCTCGTCGAAGGCCACGTAGGCCACCAGGCGCTGGTCGCCCGGGTGGTCCTCGCGGACGACGACCACCGCTTCGCGCACCGCCGGATGGGCCGCGAGCACGGCTTCGATCTCCCCCAGCTCGATCCGGAAGCCGCGGACCTTGACCTGGGTGTCCAGCCGGCCGAGGAACTCCAGGTTGCCGTCCGGCAGGTAGCGCGCCCGGTCACCCGTGCGGTAGAGCCGCGCTCCCGGCTCGTCGCCCACGGCCGCCGGGAGGTACTGCTGCGCCGTCAGCGTGGGCTCGCCGGCATAGCCGGTCGACAGGCAAAGGTCGCCGCCGATGTAGAGGTCTCCGGCGACGCCGATCGGGCAGGGCTCCCAGGCGGCATCGAGCACGTGATAGCGGGCGTCGTCGATCGGCCGGCCGTAGGGGATGCTCGGCCAGGAGGGATCCACGCCGCCGACCGGGTAGCAGTTCGACCAGACGGTGGCCTCGGTGGCCCCCCCCAGGGCGAGGACACGCGCGCCGGGGAAGGCCTCCCGCACCCGGTCGGGCAGCGGGACCGGAATCCAGTCGCCGCTCAGGAAGACGAGCCGCAGCGCCGGCCTGGAGGCGGAGAGGGGGGCCGGGAAGTAGGGGACCAGACGGTTGAGCGCCGCGGGCGCCGAGTCCCAGAAGGTGATGGGCTCCTTTTGGAGGATTCCGGCCAGGGCCTCCGGATCGTCGAGCTCCGGCTGGGAGGCGATGCGCAGGCTGGCCCCCGCGGCGAGGGTGCCGAAGATGTCGTAGACCGAGAGGTCGAACGACAGGGCGGTGACGAACAGCAGCCGGTCGGTGGGGCCGACCGAGAACCGGCGGTTGACCCAGTCGATGAGGTGGACGGCGGGGCGGTGGGTGACCATGACGCCCTTGGGCCGGCCCGTCGAGCCCGAGGTGAAGATGATGTACGCCATGGACTCTGGAGCCCCGCCGGCCGGCAGATCCGTCTCCGGCAGGTCGGCGAGCGGTTCCGTACAGACGATGTGGGCGAGCCGGGGCAGGGACGGCATCGTGTGCAGGAGCGCGGCCCTCTCGAGCTCGGTGACGACGTGGCGGATGCCCTGGCTGGCGAGGATGTAGCGCACCCGCTCCGGAGGCCACGTCGTCTCCAGCGGCACATAGGCTCCGCCGGCCTTGAGGATCGCGAGCACGGCCCGCACCATTTCGCAGGAACGCTCCAGGTAGACCCCCACCGGCGCACCCGGAGCGAGGTCCAGGGCGCGCAGCCGGTGGGCGAGCCGGTTGGCCCGCCGGTTGAGCTCGCCATAGGTCCAGACCTCGTCCGCGAAGAACAGGGCGGGAGCCTCGGGGCGCCGCCGGGCCTGCTCCTCGAAGGGCTGGTGCAGGCCGCGCGGTCGGGACGGGGAGGTCTGGGTATCGTTCCACTCGGCCAGCACCTGGGCTCGTTGCGCGGCAGGCAGCAGCGGCAGCGTGCGCAGGGGGCGGTCGGGGCTCTCGGGCATGCCGGCGAGCAGGGTCTCAAGATGGCTCAGCATGCGCAGTACCGCATCGACCGGGAAGCGGCCGGGCTCGAACCCCAGGCGTAGCGTCAGCTCAGCCTCCGGTGCGACCGCCAGGGTCAGCGGATAGTTGGTGCGCTGGAACACTCCGGAGTGGCTCATGGCGAAGGCCGCCTGGGCGGTGAAGCTCTTGAAGACCAGGATGCTCTCGAAGAGCGGTAGTTGACGGGGGACATCCGCCCAGCCCAGGATGTCGAGCAGAGGGGTTTGCTCGTGCTGGCGCAGCTCGATCAGCCCCTTCTGGAGCCTTTGCAGCCACGGCAGGAGCGCCGTTTCCGGAGCCGCCTCCACCCGTACCGGCAGGGTGTTGATGAAGCAACCGATCATCGATTCCACCCCCGGCAGCGCGGGCGGGCGGCCGGAGACCGTGGAGCCGAAGACCACGTCGTCCTCGCCGCTGTAGCGGGCCAGCAGCAGCGCCCAGGCGCCGTGGACCACCGTGCTCAGCGTCAGCCGGTGGCGCCGCGCGAAGGCCTTGAGCCGGTCGGTCAGGTCTGCGGAAAGTGAGGTGAAGCGGAGCTCGTAACCGAGATCAGGCCCGGGAACGGCGTCCACCACCAGCGGCGTGGGCTGCCGGAAGCCCGCGAGCGCCCGCCGCCAGTAGGGCTCGGCCGCGGCGGGGTCCTGGCGCTGCAGCCAGAGAATGTAATCCTTGAACGGACGGCGCGGCGGGAGCGCCGCGGTGCCACCCTCCAAGATCGCCCGATAGACGGCGGCAACCTCGCCCATCGCCAGCCCCGCCGACCAGCCGTCGAGCAGCAGGTGGTGGTAGCTCCAGATCACGCGCCAGGACCGTTCGCCCACCCGGACCAGGGACAGCCGCAGGAGCGGCGGCCGCATGAGGTCGAAGCCGCGGTGCTGGTCCGCCGCGGCCAGGGCGGCGATTCCCTGCCTCTGCTCGCCGGAGTCGCGGTCGCGCCAGTCCAGACGCTCGATCTCGAGCTCCACACGCCGGTGCACCACCTGGACCGGCTCTTCCAGGTCCTCCCAGAGGAACGAGGTGCGCAGCACGGGGTGGCGGTCGAGGAGATGCTGCCAGGCGGCGGCGAAGGCGTCCGGGTCCAGACCCTCGTCGTAAGCGGTGGTGAACTGCTGGAAATAGACCCCCGAGCCCGGCGTGGAGAGCACGTGGAACAGCATGCCCTTCTGGATGGGGGAGAGGCGGTAGAGGTCTTCGATGCCGGCGGCGTCCACGGGCCTCTCCTCACTCGGTCCGCAGGGCGACGGTAGGATCGACCCGGGAGGCGCGGCGCGCCGGCAGGTAGCTCGCGAGCAGCGCGAACGCGGTCAACAGGAGGGCGCCGCAAACGAAGGTCTTGACGTCGGTCGCCGACACGCCGTAGAGCAGGCTCGAGACGATACGCAGCAGGCCGAGGGCGACGGCGAGGCCGAGGACGACTCCGAGCCCGGTGAGTCCCAGGGCCTGCCGCACCACCAGCCCGGTCACCGCCCCGCGCTCCGCACCCAGCGCCATGCGGATGCCGATCTCGCGTGTGCGCTGGGTTACCGAATAGGCCATGACGCTGTAGACGCCGACCACGGCGAGGACGAGGGCGACGAGGGCAAAGGCCGCGAGCAGCAGGGTGTAGAAGCGGCGCCAGGCCATGGTCCGGACGAGCTTCTCGTCCATCGTCTCGACCCGGAAGACGGCCTGATTCTTGTCGATCCCGAGCACCGCCTTGCGCGCCGGACCCGCCACCGCACCGGCGTTCCGGGGGGTGTGCAACAACAGGTACAGGAACGGCTGCGCGTGCTGGCGGAAGGGGACGTAGATCTGCTCCCGGGAATCGACCTCGGGCCCCTCGTGCTTGACGTTGCCCACCACTCCCACCACCGAGCGCCACGGGTCCGCCGCCCCCTGGCCGACGAGCTTCAGGCGTTTGCCGATCGGCTCCTGGTGCGGCCAGAAGTGCCGGGCGCTGCTCTGGTCGACGATGACCACCGGCTCGGCCCGCTCGTCGTCGCCGTCGACGAAGTCGCGCCCCTTGACCAGCGGGATCCCCAGGGTTTGGAAGTAGCTCGGGCTATTCGAGCGCCAGGCGACGGAGGGGTTGAGCTGCCCCGGCGCCGGTGGCGGAGCGCCCTCGATGACCACCTCGCCGATACTCTGCACCACGCCGAGCGGCATCGCGCTGACCCCCCCCGCACTGCTCACGCCGGGCAGGGCCCGCAGCCGCTCGAGGAGCTCGCCGAAGAACGCCGTCTGCTGGGAGGGTGTGGAGTATTTGGTGGTCGGCAGAAAGAGCTCGAGGGAGAGGATATTGGCGGTCTTGAAGCCGAGGTCGACCTCCTGCAATCGCCTGAAGCTCTGGATCATCAGTCCGGCGCCGAGCAGCACCACCAGGGCCACCGCGACCTCCAGCACCACCAGCACCCGGCGAAAGAGATTGCGCCCGGCACCGGCCGAGCTCTTGGCTCCCTCCTTGAGGGCCGCGTGGAAGTCGCGGCGCGAGATCTGGAGGGCCGGGACCAGGCCGAAGAGGATGCCGGTGAGGAGCGAGACGAGGATCGTGAAGGCGAGCACGCGGCCGTCGATCGAGACCTCATCGATGCGCGGGATCTTGGACAGGTCCATCTGGCCGATCGCCTTCAGACACCAGGCGGTGAGCAGCAGGCCGAGAGCGCCGCCGCAAGCGGCGAGCAGCAGGCTCTCGGTGAGGAACTGGCGGACGAGGCCGCCGCGGCCGGCGCCCAGCGCGGTGCGTAGGGCGATCTCGCGGTCGCGGGTGGTGGCCCGGGCGAGCAGCAGGTTGGAGATGTTGGCGCAGGCGATGAGCAGCACCAGGCCGACGGCCGCGGCGAGCACCAGCAGGACCGGCCGGATCTGCCCCACGATCTGCTCGCGGTAGGAGACGACCGCCAAGCCGTAGCCGCTCTTCGTGGGGTAGGTCTCGGGGTGCTCGGCCGCCCAGCGGCGCGCGGTGTCGCCGAGCTCCGTCCGCGCCGCCTCCGGAGTCACTCCGGAGCGCAGGCGGGCGTAGGCCTCCAGCGGGCGATCGTCCCGCGCACCCAGCGCCGCGCGGTCGATGATCAGCGGCATCCAGAGGTCGCGTCCCTTGCGCCGGAAGTAGAAGTCGCGCGGGGTGACGCCAACGACGGTGAAGGGCTTGCCGTTGATCGTGACCTTGCGCCCGACGACGCTGGGGTCGGAACCGTAGCGGCGCTCGAAGAGCCCGTGGCTCAGGATGACGACGTCGTCATGGCCGGGCTGGTCCTCGCCGGGCAGGAAGGTGCGGCCCGCAGCCGCCTTGACGCCCAGCAGGTGGAAGAGGTTGGCCGAGACTCGCACCCCCACCAGCAGATCGGGATCGCCGTCGCCGGTCAGGCTGAAGAGCCCCGGGCGGGTGGCGGCGATCTCGGTGAACGACCGGGTCTGCTCGCGCAGGTCGAGGAGCTCGGAGTTGGAGAGCTGGATCTCGCGTTGATCGTCGCCCAGGAACTGGTTCCAGATCATCATGATCCGCTCCGGCTCCTGGTAGGGGAGGCCGCGCAGCAGCACGGCGTTCAACAGGCTGAACACGGACGTGTTGGCGCCCAGGCTCAGGGCGAGACAGAGCACGGCCGAGCAGGTGAAGCCGGGGCTCCTGCGCAGCATGCGCAGGGCGAAGCGAAGGTCCCGCAGCAGGGTTTCCATGGCTATCTCCTCGCACTCATCTCGTTGAGTTGGGCAAGCACTTTGTCCAGCTCCCCTGCCGGCAGCCCGGAGTCGGCGAACGGCGCCGGTGGCTCGGAGGGGAAGGTGGGAGCCACCGCGGTCGTCTCGGGCATCGCGACTGTCTCGGGCGGCGCGAGCAGGGCGGCGAGCTCGGCGATCGTCTGGTGCTCGAAGAGCTGATCGGGGGAGAGCGTCAGACCGGTCTCGTTCGCCCGCGCCACGACCTGGATGCCGACGATCGAATCGCCACCCAGGTCGAAGAAGTTGTCGTGGATGCCCACCTCCTGGATGCCGAGGGCGTTCTGGAAGATCTCGGCCAGCCGGCCCTCGGCCTCGTCGCGGGGAGCTACGTAGGGGGTCGGGAGGCTGGGGCGGGGGTGGGTCGCCCGCGCGCCCCGGGCGAGGTCGGGCCGGTCCATCAGGCTGCCGCGGTCGAGGGCGCGGACCTGGGCGAGGAGGGCGTTCAGGTCCTTGGCCGAGGCCACGATCTGGGGCGTCTCCCGGCCGCGGGTGAGCACCCGCCGCAACACCTCGACGCCCTCGCGCGACAGGATGCCCCCGGCCCCGACGGAGCGGGGCGCGGCGGGCTGGCCCTCCGCACCGGTGGCGCCTTCTGGCGCGTCCGGCACCTGCAGGGGCGGCGGCGCCGCTGCGATCCGCGCCGGCGCCGAGGAGCGCAGTAAGGCGCCCGCCGCCTCGGTGACGCGCTTCATCACGAAGCGCTCGACCTCGACGAGCGTCTCCCCCGTCTCGTCCGTCAGGGTGACGTCGACCGCCACCGTCTCCTTGCCGCCGCCGTCCTCCACCCGCTTGCGCAGGTAGCTGTAGAGCCTCCCCGCGAGCGGCTTGTGGAGGGCCAGACGCTGGTAGGAGATGGGCAGGTGGGTGCCCTCCTCGAGGAAGCCGATAAGCCCGGTGGCGACGTCGAGGAGGGCGGGGTGGAGGGCGAACGCCGCGAGGTCGGCGGCGAACTCCGCCGGCAGCTCGAGGAGCGCCAGCCCCTCCCCGACGCCGATGTGAACCCGTTTCAGGCTCTGCCAGCGCGGCCCCCAGTAGACCACCCCTTCGCCGTCGCTCATCACCGGCCCGGTGACGTCGACCTCCCGCGCGCAGCGTCGCCGGATGCCCTCCAGGTCGAGGCCCGCGGCGGCTCCGGCCGCGAGCGGACCCACCTTGCCGCGGGCATGCGCCTGCCAGGCGGGTGCGCCGCCGTCCCCGGCCGCCGCCGCCGGCGGCCGGCTGGCGACGCGGAAGGCGAAGCGCTCGCCGTCCGGCTCGAGCGTCGTCTGCACCGTCCGGGTCTCAGCCTCATCCAGCATCAGCGGGCTCAGGAAGAGCACGTCCCGCACCTCGACTCCGGCCTCGCCGGCCTGGCGCTCGAAGGCCGCGGCATGGTCCTCGAAGGCTGCCCTTGCCATCTCCAGGTAGCTGGTGCCGGGCAGGGCGGGCCGGCCCAGGATCCGGTGGTCGGCGAGGACCCACTGTCGCGCGGCGCTGAAGTCGGTCTCGTAGATCGTCTGCTCGGCCGTCTCGCGCAGGCAGCGGTCGAGCAGGGGGTGGACGTCCCGGCGACCGGCGGGGGCGTCGGCCGCCTGGTCGGGGCCTCCGGTCAGGCCGGTGGCGACCGCCATGCCCACCTCCTGCCAGGCGCCCCAGTTGATCGACACCGTGCTGCCGTCGCCCCGCAGCGACCGGTCGTGGGCGAAGGCGTCGAGGAAGGAGTTGGCGGCGCAGTAGTCGACCTGCCCCAGCCCGCCGGCGACGGCGATGGTGGAGGAGCAGAGGACGAAGAAGTCGAGCGGCAGGCCGGCCAGGGCGGCGTCGAGCGCCAGCGTGCCGCGGACCTTGGGGGCGAGTACCCGGGCCGCGGTGTCGGGCGACTTGAGCTGGATGACGCCGCCGCCCGCCATCCCGGCCGCGTGGATGACGCCGTGCACGGCGCCGAAGCGCGCGAGCACCTGCTGGACGGCCTGCTCCACCTGGCCGGCGTCGGCGATGTCCACGGCGAGCACCAGGACCTCGGCGCCGAGCGCCTCCAGCTCCTGGACCTTGCGGATCTTGTCGCTCACCCGGTTGCGCTCGTCGTGTCTGGCGAGCCAGTCCGCCCACTCCTCGCGCGGCGGCAGGGGGGAGAGGCCGAGCAGGGCGAGCCGGCCCTGGAAGTCCCGCGCCAGGAAGTCGGCGAAGGTCAGGCCGAGACCGCCCAGGCCGCCGGTGATGAGGTAGGTGCCGCCCGTCCGGAAGCGCAGCCGCTCCGGCGGCGCCGGTCCCACCCGCACGCTCTCGTAGCCGAGCAGGAAGCGGCCCCGGCTGCGGTAGGCGACGATCGGGTCGGGCAGCCCGCCGGCGGCCTCGGCGAGGAGGCGCTCGATCAGCTCGCCCTCGGTCGGGCTCCCCCGCTCCGGCAGCAGGACGTCGATGCTGGCGCAGCGGATGTGGGGGTACTCCTGCGGAATGATGCGGCTGGGTCCGAGCAGGGTGGCCTTGCCCGGGCAGAGGAAGTCCTCTCCCCCTACCCGCTGCAGGTTGTTCGAGACGACCGCGAGACGCAGTGGTGCCTTGAGATTCTGCTTGCCGCAGGCTTGAGCGAGGAAAAGGAGGCTCCAGAAGCCGCGGGCCTCGTCGGCCAGGGCCGCCTGTACGGGATCCGCGCCGGGCTTCCGTCCCACGCTCCAGAGGTGGAGGATTACCTCGGGGACCTCGCCGCTGGCCACCAGCTCCTTGAGCAAGGCGTCGTGGTCCTCCCGGCGGCCCGGCGCGACGGTGTAGGAGCGCTCGCCCAGCCGCGCGAAGCGCTCGCCGGCCTCGACCCGGGTGACGCTCCGGCCGGCCGCTTCGAGCCGCTCCGCCAGCCGCCGGCCGAGGCCGCCATCGCCATCGCCATCGCCGCCGCGGTCGCCATCGAGGAACACCAGCCAGCGGGAGCCCGGAGTGGCCTGCTCGCCGTCGAGCGCCGCCAGCGACGGCTTCCAGCACGGCAGGTAGAACCAGTCGTCGATCTCCTTCCGCTTGGCACCGGCGGCGCCGAGGGCCGTGGCGACGCCCGAGAAGTCCCCCGGGTCGATCCAGAAGCGCTCGCCCTCGAATGGATAGGTGGGCAGCGACACCCGGCGCCGCTCGGCGGCGTGGAGCCCGGCCCCGCCGATCGTCGCGCCGTGAAGCCAGAGCTGGCCGAGGGCGCGGAGCGCGAACGGCAGCGCGCCCTGGCGATCCTGGGCGTGGGGGAGGGAGGCGATCACGGCCTGGCCCGGCGCCCGGTCCGGGTGGCGCTGGGCGAGGGTAGTGAGGGTGTTGCCCGGGCCCACCTCCAGCAGCAGCCGGTCCGGCTCGGCGCACAGCTCGCGGACGCCGTCGGCGAAACGCACGCCCTGGCGTAGGTGCTGCGCCCAGTAGCCCGGATCGGTGGCCTGGGCGGCGGTGATCCAGGTGCCGGTGACGTTCGAGAGATAGGGGATCTGCGGCGGCTGCAGCTCCAGCGTTGAGATCTCGCGGACGAACGGGCCGAGGATCGGCTCCATCATCGCCGAGTGGAAGGCGTGGGAGGTGTGCAGGCGGCGCGCGGCGAACCCCTTCTCTTCCAGCCGTAGCCGCAGCGCTTCGACGGCGTCCTCCGGTCCCGAGACCACCAGGCGGCCGGGGGCGTTGACCGCGGCCAGCGACAGATGGGCGCCGAGCCACCCTGCGGCCTCCTCCTCGGGCAGCGGCACGCTCAGCATGGCGCCCCCGGGCAGGTCCTGGATCAATCGCCCCCGCGCCGCCACCAGGGCGAGCGCGTCGGGCAGCGAGAAGACGCCGGCGAGGCAGGCGGCCACGTACTCGCCAATGCTGTGGCCGAGCATGGCGCTGGGGGTGACGCCCCAGCTCATCCAGAGCCGGGCCAGGGCGTACTCGACGGCGAACAGGGCGGGCTGGGTGATGGCGGTCTGGCCGAGCCGCTGCCCGGCCTCCTCGGCCTGCGTCAGCGTGGGGTCGAGCACCTCGCGCAGATCGAACCCGAGATGGGGGGCGAGCAGCTCCGAGCAGCGATCGATCTCGGCCCGGTACACGGGTTCCGCGCGGTAGAGCTCGGCGCCCATGCCCGCGTACTGCGCCCCCTGGCCGGAGAACAGGAAGGCCACGGGCCGCTCCTTTGCCCCGGTCGGCCCGGTCAACGTCCGCCCGGGCGGCAGCGTGCGCAGAGTTTCGACCGCGTCCGCAAGATCGTGGCAGAGGACGGCGCGCCGGTGATCGAAGGCCTTCCTCCCCACCTCCAGGGTGTAGGCGACGTCGCCCAGGTCGAGACCGGGGTGGGCCTCCAGGTGATCGGCGAGGTTGGCGGTGGCGCGCTCCAGGGCCGCTGGCGTGCGGGCCGAGAGGAGCAGGAGCTGCCACAGGCGCGACGGCTCGGCGGGCGGTCTGGCGGGAGCCTCCTCCAGGATGACGTGGGCGTTGGTGCCGCCCATGCCGAAGGCGCTCACGCCGGCCCGCCGGGGATGCCCGTCGCGCGCCGGCCACTCGCTCAGCCGATCGTTGACGTAGAAGGGGCTGGCGGCGAAGTCGATCTGCGGGTTGGGCTGCTCGAAGAAGAGCGACGGCGGCAGCAGCCGCTGCTCCATCGCCAGCACGGTCTTGATGATGCTCGCGATGCCCGCCGCCGCCCCCAGGTGGCCGATGTTGGTCTTCACCGAGCCGACGGCGCAGAAGCCGTTCTCGTCGGTGCTCTCGCGGAAGGCGCGGGTCAGCGCGGCGATCTCGATGGGGTCGCCGACCGGGGTGCCGGTGCCGTGGGCCTCGATGTAGGTGATCGTCTCCGGGGCGACCTCGGCCGCGAGCTGCGCCGCGCGCACCACCCGCGCCTGGCCGTCGATCCCGGGGGCGGTGAAGCCCACCTTGAGCGCGCCGTCGTTGGTGATGGCGGAGCCCCTGACCACCGCGCGGATGTTGTCGCCGGCGGCCAGGGCGTCCTCCAGGCGCTTGAGGACGACGATGCCGAGACCGCTGCCGAAGACGGTGCCCCGGGCGCCGGCGTCGAAGGAGCGCACGTGCCCGTCCGGGGAGTTGACGTCCCCCTCGGCGAAGAGATATCCCAGCTCCGGGACCCGCACGCCGACGCCGCCGGCGAGCGCCATGTCGCACTCGCCGCTGAACAGGGCCTGGGCGGCGAGATGGATGGCGACCAGCGCCGTCGAGCAGGCGGTCTGCACGGTGAGGCTCGGGCCGCCCAGGTTCAGCTTGTAGGAGACGCGGGTCGCCAGATAGTCCTTGTCGTTGGCGACCTGGATCTGCAGGTCGCCGACCGTGCCGACGATCGCGGGGTTCGAGTAGACGTTGAACAGGTAGCCGTTCATCCGCGAGCCGGCGTAGACGCCCACCCGTCGCGGCACGCGGTCGGGGTCGTAGCCGGCGTCCTCCAGGGCTTCCCAGGCGCACTCCAGGAAGAGGCGCTGCTGCGGGTCGATCAGCTCGGCCTCGCGGGGGCTGACGCCGAAGAAGGCGGCGTCGAAACGGTCGAAACCGTCGATGACGCGGCCGCTCTTGACGTACCCTGGCTGGCTCAGCAGGGCAGGGTCGACCCCGCGAGCGGTCAGCTCCTCATCGGTGAAGACGGTGAGCGATTCGACGCCGTCGCGCAGGTTGCGCCAGAACTCCAGGACATTGCGCGCCCCGGGGAAACGGCCGGCCATGCCGACGATGGCGATCTCCAGGCCCGTGCTGGTCGTGGTCTCTGGCTCGTATCCTGGTTCCGTCATGGCGATCTCCTGGGCGGGGTCTCCGCGGTCTCCTGGTTCTGCTTGAAGCGGCGGCGCATGCGGTCCTTGCCGGCCTTGAGCTGCTCGGCGCCGTCGGCGGCGGCGACGGCTGCGGGTCCGGTCGGCGGCGCGAGATGCCGGGCCAGGGTGCCGACCGTCGGATGGCTGAACAGGTCGAGCACCGCCACCTCGCGCTCGAACGCCGCCTGAAGGCGGCTCTGTACCTGCACCAGGAGCAGGGAGTTGCCGCCGAGGTCGAAGAAATTGTCCTCGGCGCTCACCCGCTCGACGCCGAGAACCTCCCGCAGGATGCCCGCGATCACCACCTCGGCCCGCGTCTGTGGCGCGCGGTAGGAGGTGTCGCTCTCCGGCTGCGCGGTCGCCAGCGCGAGCAGCGCACGGCGGTCGACTTTGCCGTTGGGGGTCAGCAGCATGCGGGGGAGCAGCACGAAGGCGCTGGGCACCATGTAGGCCGGGAGCGCCGCCTTGAGGTGGCCGCGCAGATCGGCGGCCGAGGGCGCCGGCTGAGCTCCGGGCTCCAGCACCACGTAGGCCACCAGCCGCCGGCCGGCACCCTCCTCCTCGGTGGCCAGGACCATGGCCTCGCGCACGCCGGGCATGCGGCCGAGCTGCGCCTGGATCTCGCCCAGCTCGATGCGGAAGCCGCGGATCTTCACCTGGGTGTCGGCGCGGCCGACGAAGGCGACCTCGCCGTCCGGCAGGTAGCGGCCGAGGTCGCCCGTCCGGTAGAGGCGGTCCCCGGCCAGCGCGGTGAAAGGATTGGCGAGGAACCGCTCGGCCGTTCCCGCCTCATCCCCGAGGTAGCCGCGCGCCAGGTGCGGGCTGCGCATGGAGATCTCGCCGACCTCGCCGATCCCCGCCAGCTGCCCGGCATGGCTCAGCACCAGGAGCTGGACGTCCTGCATCCCCCATCCCAGGGGGAGGACCTCCTTGCCGCGCCGCTCGCCTGGCGCCGGGGTGGCCTCGGCGCCGTCCACCACGTGATAGCCGACGGCGCGCTGCGTCTCGGTGCTGCCGTAGAGGTTGACGCAGGTCACGCCGGGAGCGAGGAGCCGCAGGCGGGCGACGTCGCGGCGGGTGAGGACGTCGCCGACCAGGAAGACGTAGCGCAAGGCCGGGAGGACCTCGGGGGTGCCGGCGCCGCTCTCGGTCAGCAGTTGTCCCATGGCCGGCGTCAGGTGGGCGACGCTCACCCCCTGTCGGCGCATCCAGGCGCTCAGCCGGCCGGGGAGCACGATCTCCGCCGGATCGGGGATGCAGATCGTGGCTCCCAGGTAGAGCGGGGTGAAGAGGTCCCGCTGCAACGGGTCGTGACCGAGGCCGGAGAGCAGGCTGAAGCGGTCCTCCTCGGCGAGGCCGAACTCCCGCCGCTGCCAGGGGAGGAAGTGGGACAGCGGCCCATGCCGCCCCAGGATGCCCTTGGGAGCGCCCGTCGAGCCGGAGGTGAAGGCGACGTAGGCGAGGTCGTCCGGACCCACGGGAACGCCGGGGTCGGCGACCGGCTGGTCGGCGAGGGGGCCGCCGTCCGCGCACTCCGTCCAGGGCGGGAGCGCCAGGCGCAGGCAGCCGGGCAGGCCGGCCACGAAGCTCGCCAGCGCCTCCGGCACTCCCCCGGCGGCCGTCATCTCCAGCCACGCACGCGGCTGCGCCAGGGTGAGGGTCTCGACGATCCGGGCGGCGGGGTAAGCGGGGTCGAGCACCACGAAGGCGGCGCCGGCCTTGAGCGCCCCGAGCACCGCCCAGACCAGCGTCGCGCTACGGTGGGCATAGATGGCGATCACCTCCTGCCGGCCGACGCCGCCGGCGAGCAGGCGGTGGGCCAGCCGGTTGCTCTGCGCCTCCAGCTCGCCATAGCTCCAGGTCCCCTCGGGATCGGCGACCGCGAGCCGCCGGGGCTCGCGCGCCGCCCAGGACGAGAGGTGCTGGTGGACCGGCCCGATCCAGCTCGCGTCCAGCTCCGCCGTGGGGTCCGGCAGGATCTGGCGGGCCTCCGGGGTGAGCAGCGAGAAGCGGTCGATCCCGGCGTCCGGCTGCGCGGCCACCTGGGTGAGCAGCAGCTCGAACTGGGCGAGCACCTCGCGGCTGCGGGCGGCGGTGAAGAGGGCGGCGTTGTAGACCAAGTCCAGGCGGATGCCACCGTCGCCCTCCTCCATGACGTAGAGGGTGAGGTCGAACTTCGAGAAGTCCTCCGGGCTGGTGAGGTTCTCGATCGTCAGCCCGGGCAGGGACAGCGAGGAGCTCGCGAGGTTCTGGAAGTTGAAGAAGACCTGGAAGAGAGGCGTGCGGGAGAGGTCGCGCTCGGGCCGCAGCTCCTGGAGGAGCTGCTCGAAAGGGAGGTCCTGGTGGGTATAGGCATCCAGGGCCACCTGGCGGACGCGCGCCAGCAGCTCGCCGAAGGTGGGGCAGCCAGAGAGGTCCGTGCGCAGCACCAGGCTGTTGACGAAGAAGCCGATCTGGTCCTCCACCTGCGCCCGGTTGCGGCCGGCGATGGGGATGCCGATCAGCAGGTCGTGCTGCCCGCTGTAGCGCTGGAGGAGCAGGTTGAAGGCGGCGAAGAGCGACATGAACAGGGTGGCACTGTGCCGGCGCCCCAGAGCCCTGAGGTCCGTGGCGAGCTCCGGCGTCAGCAGAGCGGAGCGGGAGGCGCCGTGGAAGGTCTGCACCGGCGGCCGCACCCGATCGATGGGCAGATCGAGCACCGGCAGCACGCCGGAGAGCTGGCGGCGCCAGTACCCCAGATGGCGCTCGAGCACCTCGCCCTGCAGCCGCTGGCGCTGCCAGTCGGCATAGTCGGCATACTGCACCTCCAGCGGCGGCAGAGGGGACGGCTCGCCCGCCGCGAAGGCGGCGTAGGAGAGGCCGAGCTCGCGGATGAGCACCTGCAGCGACCAGCCGTCGGCGACGATGTGGTGAAGGTTGACGAGCAGCGCCCAGTCGCCTACACCGCAGCGGAAGAGCCGGGCGCGCAGCAGCGGGCCACGCTCGAGGTCGAAGGGGGTGACCGCCTCCTCGGCGATCCGCCGGCGCAGCTCCGACTCCTGCGACCCGCGCGCCGGTCCGGAGAGGCCGCTCAGGTCGACGAGGGGCAAGGGAACCTCGAGCGTCTCGGCGATGCGCTGGAACGGCTGGCCGTGCGCCGCGCCGAAGGTGGTGCGCAGGCTCTCGTGGCGCTGGACGCTCGCGTTCAGGCCGCGCGCCAGCAGGGACGGGTCCAGCGCGCCGCGCAACCGCACCGCGACCGGCATGTTGAAGACGGCGCTCCCCGGCTGGAGCTTGTCGAGAAACCAGAGGCGCTCCTGGGAGAAGGAGAGGAACAATGGACCCGTGCGCGGGATGGGGACGATCGGCGGCCCGGCTCCGCCGTCGTGTCCGGACTCGCCGCGCCGCCTCTCGATCACCGGGGCGAGCGCCGCCACCGTAGGGGTCTCGAAGACTTGGCGCACGGGCAGCTCCACGCCCAGCACGGCGCGGAGCTGCGAGACCAGCCGGGTGGCGAGCAGGGAGTGTCCGCCGAGCGCGAAGAAGTCGTCGTGGACGCCCACCCGCTCGACTCCGAGCACCGCGGCCAGGATCTCGGCCGTCACCTCCTCGATCAGGTTCTGGGGCGCCGTGTGGGCCTCCTCGGGAGCGAGCTCCCCGGGGGCCGGCAAGGCCCAGCGGTCGACCTTGCCGTTCGGCAGCAGAGGGAGCGCGTCGAGGATGACGAACGTACCGGGCACCATGTAGGGAGGGAGCTTGCGCTGGAGATCGGCGCGCAGCTCGGCGGCGTCGGCCGGCCGATCCAGCGAGAGATAGGCGATGAGGCGCTGCTCGTCCGCCACTTCCCGGGCGACCACGGCGGCTTGGCGTACGGCCGGGTGTCCGACGAGCGCCGCCTCGATCTCGCCAGGCTCGATGCGGAAGCCGCGCACCTTGACCTGGTGGTCGATGCGGCCGAGGTACTCCATCTCGCCCCCGGCGCGCCAGCGGGCCAGGTCGCCGACGCGGTAGAGGCGGGCGCCAGGGTCGCCATAGGGATCGGGGATGAAGCGCTCCGCCGTCAACGCCGGCCGTCCCAGGTAGCCGCGGGCGAGACCGTCGCCGGCCAGGTAGACCGCGCCGGCGACGCCGATCGGCACGGGGCGCAGCCCGGCATCGAGGACGTAGGCCCGCGAGCCCTGGATGGGCCGGCCGATGGCGGGGGTCTCCACGTCACGGGGAATGTGGGAGGTCGCCGAATAGGTGGTGTCCTCCGACGGGCCGTAGACGTCGATGACGCGCCCGGCCCGGCTCTGCTCGTAGACCCGTCGCGCCAGCGATCCCTTGACCGCCTCGCCGCCCACGTTGACGACGCGCACCGAGTCGGGCAGGCGGTCGCCGCGCACCAGCTCGGCCATGGCCGAGGGCACGGCGTTGATCATCGTCACCTCGTCGCGGGCGGGCAGGTTGGGCAGGGCCAGGACGTTCTCCGCCAGCAGGATCCTGCCGCCCCAGGCGAGAGTGACGAAGATCTCCATGATCGAGATGTCGAAGCAGACGGAAGTCGAGCCGAGGACCCCGGCCCTCTCCTCGGGCGTATAGGCACGCTGAGCCCAGCGGGCGAAGGCGACGGCGCTGCGGTGCTCGATGGCGACGCCCTTGGGGTCGCCGGTGGAGCCCGAGGTGTAGATCACGTAGGCCAGGTTGCCGGGCCGGGGAGGGTGGGTGGCCCCGGTCTCCTGCATCTCATCCAATTCGTCCAATTCGTCGAGGAATACCGGCACGGCCGCCGGCGGCAGGCTCTCCGCGAATTCCTCCAGCAAGGAGCGCCGGGTGAGCAGGACGGCGGCCCCGGAGCTCGCCAGCAGGAGGGCGACGCGGTGGCGCGGATAGGTTGGATCGATGGGCACGTAGGCGCCGCCCGCCTTGAGCACGGCGAGGAGGGCCACCACCAGCTCCACCGTGCGGTCCATGAGCACGCCGGCGAGCACCTCGGCCCCAAGCCCGCGGGCGCGCAGGCGGCGCGCCAGACCGTCCGCCTGGGCGTCGAGCTCGCGGTAGCTCAGGCGCCGGCGGCCGTCGGGAGAGACCAGGGCCACGGCCTCCGGGGTGCGCGCCGCCTGGGCCTCGAAGAGCTGGTGCAGGCAGAGCTCGGGAGCGGGCGCGGTGGCGGTATCGTTCCATTCGACGAGCAGTTGCAGCCGCTCGGCCGGCGCGAGCAGGGGGAGGATCGCGAGGCGGGTCTCCCGGGCCTCGGGGTCGGCAAGTCCGGCGAGCAGCCGTTCGAGGTGGGCGAGCAGCCGCTGGACCGTCACCGCGTCGAACAGCCCGGTCGAGTACTCCAGCCAGCCGTCGAGACCCGCGCCGGCAGGGACGAGGCTCAGGGTGAGGTCGAACTTGGCGGTGCGGCTGGCCACCGGCAGCGCTTCGGCGGCGACGCCGGGCAGCACGGGAGCCGGCAGGGAAGCGTTCTGCAGCACCAGCAGGACCCGGAACAGCGGCGGGCGGCTCAAGTCGCGGTCCGGCGTCAGCTCCGCGACCAGCTTCTCGAACGGCAGGTCCTGGTGGGCATAGGCGTCGAGGGCGACCTCCCGGGCCCGCAGCATCAGCTCGCCGGCGTCCGGGTCGCCCGCGAGATCGGTGCGCAGCACCAGGGTGTTGACGAAGAACCCGATCAGCCCCTCGGTCTCGGCGCGGTTGCGGTTGGCGATCACCGTGCCGACGGCGACGTCCTCCTGGGCGGTATGGCGGGAGAGGAGGGCCGTGAAGCCGGCGAGCAGGGCCATGAACAGGGTGGACCGCTCGCGGTGGGCGAGCGCTTCGAGCGCGCTCCTGAGCTCGGGCGGGAGGTTGAAGGGCAGGGTGGCTCCCCGGGTGTCGCGCACCGCCGGGGCGGGGCGGTCGGTGGGGAGGTCGAGCACGGCGATGCCGTCGAGCTGGCGCCGCCAGTAGGCGAGCTGGGCCGCCAGGGCTTCGCCGCTGAACCGCTGGCGCTGCCAGACCGCCACGTCGGCGTACTGGACGGGCAGCTCGGGCAGCGGTGTGGGGCGCCCGGCGGCGCAGGCCGCATAGAGGGCCGAAAGCTCGCGGACGAAGACCCCGATCGACCAGCCGTCGGCGACGATGTGATGCAGGGTGAGGAGCAGCCAGTGCTCTTCGCCGGCGAGGCGCAGGAGCGCCGTCCGCAGGAGCGGCCCGCGCGCGAGGTCGAAGCTGCGATGGCTCTCTTCGGCGGCGAGCCGCTCCGCCTCCCGCTGCTGGACGTCCGGGGCGAGCCCGCCCAGGTCGAGCACCGGCAGCACGGCACGGCGGGGTGCGGCGATGCGCTGCACCGGGCCGCCGCTTTCGACCGCGAAGGTCGTGCGCAGCGGCTCGTGCCGGCGGACGATCTCGTCGAGGGCGGCGGCGAGCGCCGGCGTGTCGAGCGGTCCGCGCAGCCGTTCGGCGGCGGCGATGTGGTAGGCCGCGCCGCCGGGCTCGAGCTGATCGAGGAACCAGAGCCTCTCCTGGGCGAACGACAGCGGCAGGGGGCCGGTGCGCGGTAGCGGCCGGATCGGCGGTGCCTGGAGCCCTTCGCGGACGGCCAGGACGAGACGGGCGAGGGCGGCGGGCGTGCGGGCTTCGAAGAGGCTGCGCAGCGGCATCTCCACCCGCAGGTCCTCGCGGATGCGGGAGATCAGCCGGGTGGCGAGCAGCGAATGGCCGCCGAGGGTGAAGAAGTCGTCGTCCACCTCCACCCGGCCGGGCTCGAGGCCGAGCAGCTCCGCCCACAGCTGGACCAGCAGCTCCTCGACCGTGTTGCCGGGAGCGGCCGCGGTCGCGGTCGCGCCCCGGATCCAGTCGGGTGCGGGCAAGGCGCGGCGGTCCACCTTGCCGCTCGGGGTCAGGGGGAAGGCTGCGAGCGCCACGAACGCCGCCGGCACCATGTAGGAGGGCAGTCGTTCGGCCACCAGGTCGCGCAGCTCGTCGACGGCGGGCTCGCACCCCGGCCGCGGGATCACATAGGCCACCAGCCGGAGGTCGCCGGACTCGGCCTCGTGGGTGCCGACCGCGACCGCCTCGACTCCGGGATGGGTGGCGAGCGCCGCCTCGATCTCGCCGGGCTCGATGCGGAAGCCACGCACCTTGACCTGGTGGTCGATGCGCCCCAGGTAATCAATCTCGCCATCGGCGCGCCAGCGCGCCAGGTCGCCGACGCGGTAGAGGCGGGCGCCGGGCTCGCCGTGGGGGTCGGGGATGAAGCGCTCGGCCGTCAGCGCCGGCCGCCCCAGATAGCCGCGGGCGAGGCCGTCGCCGGCCAGGTAGACCGCGCCGGCGACGCCGATCGGCACGGGGCGCAGCTCCGCGTCGAGGACGTAGGCCCGCGTGCCCCGGATGGGCCGGCCGACGGTGGGATTCTCCACGTCGCGGGGGATCTCGGAGGTGGTCGAGTAGGTGGTGTCCTCCGAGGGTCCGTAGACGTCGACCACGCGCGCGGCCCGGCTCTGCTCGTAGATCCGCCGCGCCAGCGCCCCCTTGACCGCCTCGCCCCCCGTGTTGACCACGCGCACCGCGTCGGGCAGGCGGTCGCTGCGCACCAGCTCGGCCATGGCCGAGGGCACGGCGTTGATCATCGTCACCTCGTCGCGGGCCGGCAGGGTGGGCAGGGCGAGGGCGTTCTCGGCCAGCAGGATCCTGCCGCCCCAGGCCAGGGTGACGAAGATCTCCATGATCGAGATGTCGAAGCAGACGGAGGTCGAGCCGAGGACTCCGGCCCTCTCCTCGGGCGTGTAGGCACGCTGAGCCCAGCGGGCGAAGGCGACGGCGCTGCGGTGCTCGATGGCGACGCCCTTGGGGTCGCCGGTCGAGCCCGAGGTGTAGATGACGTAGGCCAGGTTGCCGGATCGGGGCGGCAGGGCGGCGGGCGCTTCGGACGGGCTCCCAGCCTCCTCCTCGTCGAGGAAGATGGCTACGGCGGCCGGCGGCAGGCTCTCTCCGAATTCCTCCAGCAGGGAGCGCCGGGTGAGCAGGACGGCGGCCCCGGAGCTCGCCAGCAGGGTGGCGACGCGCTGGCGCGGGTAGGCTGGGTCGATGGGCACGTAGGCGCCGCCCGCCTTGAGCACGGCGAGGAGGGCCACCACCAGCTCCACCGTGCGGTCCATGAGCACGCCGGCCAGCACCTCCGGCGCGACCCCCAGGGCACGCAGACGGCGGGCCACCGCCTCCGCCTGGACGTCGAGCTCGCGGTAGCTCAGACGCCGGCGGCCGTCGGGAGAGACCAATGCCACGGCATCCGGGGTCCGCGCCGCCTGGGACTCGAAGAGCTGGTGCAGGCAGAGCTCGGGGGCGGTGTCGTCGGCGCTGCCGGTGTCGTTCCACTCGCCGAGCAGTTGCCGCCGCTCGGCCGGTGCGAGCAGGGGCAGGGTGGAGAGGCGGGTCTCCCCGGCCTCCGGATCGGCGAGGCCGGCGAGCAGCCGTTCGAGGTGGGCGAGCAGCCGCCGGACCGTCACCGCGTCGAACAGCTCGGTCGAGTACTCCAGCCAGCCCTCGAGGCCCGCACCGGCAGGGACGAGGCTGAGGGTGAGGTCGAACTTGGCCGTCCGGTTGGCCATCGGCAGCGGCGCGACCACCACGCCCGGCAGCGTGGGCGTCGTGGCCGGCGCGTCCATCAGCGCCAGCAGAACCCGGAACAGCGGCAGGCGGCTCAAGTCGCGGTCCGGCGCCAGCTCCGCGACCAGCTTCTCGAACGGCAGGTCCTGGTGGGCATAGGCGTCGAGGGCGATCTCGCGTGCCCGCCGCAACAGCTCGCCGGCGTCCGGGTCGCCCGCGAGGTTGGTCCGTAGTACCAGGGTGTTGACGAAGAACCCGATCAACCCCTCGGTCTCGGCGCGGTTGCGGTTGGCGATGGGGGAGCCCACCACGATGTCTTCCTGCCCCGTGTAACGGGAGAGCAGGGTCGTGAAGCCGGCGAGCAGGGCCATGAACAGGGTGGCCTGCCCGCGGTGGGCCAGTGCGAGGAGATCGCGCACCAGCTCCGGGGAGAGCGCCACGGGGAGCGAGGCGCCGCGCGGGCTGCGCACTCTGGGCACCGGCCGGTCGCTCGGCAGCTCCAGGGTCGGCGCGCCGCCGAGCTGGCGCCGCCAGTAGGAGAGCTGGCCGGCGAGCGCTTCGCCGCTCAGCCAGCGCCGCTGCCAGGCGGCGAAGTCGGCATACTGGACGGGCAGCTCGGGGAGAGGAGAGGGCTGGCCGGTCGCACCGGCCATGTAAAGAACGGTGAGCTCGCGGAGGAGCACCTGCAACGACCAGCCGTCCGTCACGATGTGGTGCATGGAGAGGAGGACGGTGTGCTCCTCCTCCCCCTGCTCGCCGCCAAGCCAGAGCAGAGCCGCCCGCAGCAGGGGCCCCGCCGTAAGATCGAAAGGCCGCTCTCCCCAATCGTCGGTCAGCCGGCGGGCGGCGGGCTCGCGCACGGTCGGCGGCAGGGCCCGGAGGTCGATCAGCGGCAGGTCGACCTGGAGGTGAGAAGCGATGCGCTGGCGCGGCTCGCCGTCCGCCGTACCCTCGCTGAGGATGAAGGTGGTCCGCAGGGCCTCGTGGCGGCGCACCACCTCGTTCAGGGCGGCCGCCAGCACGGCCGGCCGCAGGGGGCCGCGCAGCGCTTGAGCGGCGGCGATGACGTAGGTCGAGCTCCCGGGCTCCAGGCGGTCCAGGAACCAGAGCCGCTCCTGGGCGAAGGATAGCGGCGGATCGCCCTGCCACGGCAGGGGACGGATCGGCGGCGTCAGCGACTGCCGCGCGCCCTGGAGGTGGTGGGCGAGGCCGGCCACGGTGGGGGCCGCGAAGAAGCCGCGCAGCGTGAGCTCCACCCCGAACTCCTCGCGGACCCGCGACAGCAGCCGGGTGGCGAGGAGCGAGTGCCCGCCGAGGGAGAAGAAGCTGTCGTTCGCGCCGATCGCCTGGTCGCCGCGCTCCAGCACCTCGGTCCAGAGGAGAGCGACGCGCTCCTCGTCCCGGCCGCGGGGTAGGGCGGGAACGGGTGCGGTCTCCACGGCCCCGCCGGGAGCGGGCAGGGCGGCGCGATCGAGCTTGCCGTTGGGGTGCCGCGGCAGCTCAGGAAGGAGGACGAAGGCGGTCGGGATCATGGGGAGGGGAAGTGTCCGCCCCAGGAAGCCCCGCAGCTCCTCCAGGGTCGCCGCCGCGGGTCCGTCGAGCACGGTGTAGGCCACCAGGTGCCCCTCGCTCCCCTCTTCGCGCGCCACCACCACCGCCTCCCGCACCGCCGGGTGGCGCTCCAGGAGTGTCTCGATCTCCCCCAGCTCGATGCGCACGCCGTGCACCTTCACCTGGTGGTCGCGGCGGCCGAGGCAGGCGAGGCGCCCGTCCGGCAGGCGGCGGACGAGGTCGCCGGTGGCATAGATGCGCTCGCCCGGCCGCGCGGCGAAGGGGTCGGGGAGGAAGCGCGCGGCGGTCAGCTCCGGCCGGTCGAGATAGCCGCGGGCCAGCCCCGCGCCAGCGAGATGCAGCTCGCCGGTGATGCCGAGGGGGACGGGCTGGAAGTGCCGGTCGAGGACATGCGCCCGGGTGCCGGGCAGGGGCCGCCCGATGGCAGGCTCGTCGTCGCTCGCCAGCGGCACCACCTCGCAAGTGGAGTAGGTGGTGTCCTCGGAGGGGCCGTAGAGGTTGAGCACCCGCGCCGCCGGGAGGCTCTCCGCGATCCCCTGCACCAGCCGGCGGCGCAGCGGCTCGCCACCCAGGCCCAGCACGCGTACGGACGAGGGCACGCCGCCGGAGCGCACCAGCTCGGCCATCAGCGACGGCACGGTGCTGATCAGCTTCACCGCCCCGGCCGCCGGCAGCCGGGGGAGATCGAGGACGCTCTCGGCGAGGATGACGGTGCCACCCAGGGCGAGGGGGGCGAACAGCTCGAAGACCGAGACGTCGAAGCAGAGCGAGGTCGAGGCGAGGACTCCGGAGAGCTCCTCGGAGGTGAACGCCGCGGCGGCCCAGCGGAGGAGGGTGGCGGCGCTGCGGTGAGTGATGCCGACCCCCTTGGGCACCCCGGTCGAGCCCGAGGTGTAGATGGCATAGGCGAGGTTGTCCGCTCCGGCCCCGCCCGCGGGATCGTCCCCGCTACAGCGGGCGATGGCCTCCCGCTCGCGGTCGAGCCACGGACCGCTCAGCAGCAGGGCGGCCCGCGAGTCCTCCTGGATGAAGGCCCGCCGCGCCGCGGGATAGGCCGGATCGAGCGCCACGTAGGCGCCTCCCGCCTTGAGGATGCCCAGCAGCGCCGGCACCGTATCCGGCCCGCGCTCCAGAGAGATCCCCACCCGGGTCTCGGGCCCCACGCCGAGCTGGCGCAGGTGGTGCGCCAGGCGGTTCGCCCGGGCGTTGAGCTCGGCGTAGGTCAGCCGCGCCTCGCCCGCGATCACCGCCACCGCGTCCGGCGTGCGCGCCACCTGGGCGGTGAACAGCTCGTGGAGGCAGCGCTCTTCCACCCCTGCGAGGGTAGCGCCGTGCCACTGCCGGAGCTGCTCCCGCTCGGGATTCGTCAGCAGCGGCAGCTCGCTCAGCCGCCGCTCGGGGTCCTCCACCATCCCGGCCAGGAGCATCTGAAGGTGCCCCGCCAGGAGGGCGACGGTCGCGGCGTCGAAGAGGTCGGCGCTGTACTCGACCGACCCCGTGAAACCGCCGCTGCCGGCCACCAGGTCGACCGTGAGGTCGAACTTGGCGGTGCCGGTATCGAGGGCCCGCGGGCGCAGGGTGAGCCCGGCGGCCCGGATCACCGCGAGGGCCTGGGGCTGCACGACGAGCATCACCCGGAAGAGATCGGTCGGGTGATGGAGGTCCTGGACCAGCAGGTCGAACGGGAGCTCCTGGTGAGCCCAGTCCTCCAGCGTCGCCCGCCGCACGCGGTCGAGGAGCTGCTCCGCCGTGGGGTCGCCCGACAGATCGCCGCGCAGCACGAGGGTGTTGATGAAGAAGCCGACCAGGTCCTCGGTCTCGGCCCGGTCGCGGTTGGCGGCGGCCGACCCGACGATGAGGTCCTCCTGGCCGGTGTAGCGGCAGAGCAGCGCGTCGAGGGCGGCGAGCAGCGCCATGAAGGGGAGGCCTCCCCGGCGTCGGGCGAACGCTTCGACCTCGCGGGAGAGCTTCGCCGGCAACACGATGGGCACGCGCCCGCCGCGCGTCCCCGGCTGGGCCGGGCGCGGCCGGTCGGTGGGCAGGGCGGGGAGAAGCGGCAGATCGGCGAGCCGGTGCCGCCAGTAGGCGAGCAGCCGTTGCAAAGGCTCTCCCTGCATCTTCTCCCGCTCGCGGCAGGCGAGATCGGCAGATTGGATGGGGAGGGGAGGCAGGGGCGAGGGCCGACCGGCACCGGCGGCGCCGTAGAGAGCGACCAGGTCGCGCAGGAACACGCCGAGCGACCAGCCGTCCGCGACCGTGTGGTGGAGGGTGACGAGGAGAGCGTGCTCCTGCGCCGCGAGCCGCAGCAGCAGTGCCCGCACCAGGGGCGGCCGGGAGAGGTCGAAGGGCCCTCTCGCCGCGGCGGCGGCGAGCCGCTCCGCCACCTCCTGCCGCGCCATCGGCGGCAGTGCCGTGAGATCGACGACGGGTGGCGCGAGGGAGAACGGTGGGCAGACCTTCTGCACCGGCTCGCCCCCGGCGGCGGCGAAGAAGGTGCGCAGGGCCTCGTGCCGGCGGACGATCTCGTCGAGAGCCCGGGCGAGGGCGCCACCGTGGAGCGGGCCCGCGAGGTCGATGGCGCCGGCGATGTTGTAGACCGGCGAGCCGGGATCGAGCTGGTCGAGGAACCAGAGACGCCGCTGGGCGAAGGAGACCGGGGAGCTGCCGGCCGGCCGCCAGCCGGCGGCCGGAGGGGGCGCCGGACCCTGCTCCTGGAGCCGGCGGATGAGCTCGTCCAGCTCCTGGCGCGACAGCTCCTCGAGGGGCTTCGCGGGGGCGCTCATGCCGTCCTCCGCAGCGCACCGGCCTGGTGCAGCATCTCGCGGGCGATCGCCAGCTCCAGGCCGGCCACCGTCGGCGTCTCCAGGAGGTCGCGCAGCGGCAGCGTGACCTGGAAGGCGGAGCAGACCCGCGACAGCACCCGATTCCCCGCCAGGGAGTGGCCGCCGAGCTCGAAGAAGTCATCGTGGATGCCCACCCGCTCCACCTGGAGGACCTCGGCCCAGATGGCGGCGAGCCGCTCCTCGACTGCCGTGCCGGGAGCGACGAACGGCGCCGTCGGGGCCGCCACGGGATTGGGGAGGGCCCGGCGGTCGACCTTGCCGTTGGCCGTTCGCGGCAGCGCCGGGAGGAGGACGAACGCCGCAGGGACCATGGAGGCCGGGAGCTGCCGCGCCACGGCGGCGCGCAGCCCGGCGGCCGTGAGCTCCTGCCCGGGCGCGGCGGCGACCCAGGCCACGAGCGCAGACGTGCCGGCGGCGACGGCCACCAGCGCCTCCCGCACCGCAGGGTGCGCGCAGAGCACCGCTTCGACCTCGCCCGGCTCGATGCGGAAACCGCGGACCTTCACCTGGTGATCGATGCGGCCCAGGAACCGGATCTCGCCGGACGACAGATGGCGGGCGACGTCCCCCGTCCGGTAGAGCCGGGCTCCGGGCTCGGCCGCGAACGGATCGGGGAGAAACCGCTCGGCCGTCAGCTCGGGCCGCCCGAGGTAGCCGCGCGCGAGGCCGCTGCCGCCGAGGGCGATCTCGCCGCGGACCCCCAGGGGTACCGGCCGGAGGTCACGGTCGAGGAGGTAGAGGCGGGTGCCGTCGACCGGCCGGCCGATGAGGGGCGGCTGCAGAGACCCCCTCGCGATGACCGCGCAGGTCGAGTAGGTGGTGTCCTCGGAAGGGCCGTAGAGGTTGCGGATACGGGCGGCGGGGAGGCACGCAGCGAGCTGCTCGACGAGCGCACGCGGCAGCGGCTCGCCGGCCAGATTGATCGTGCGTAGCGCGCCCAGCGAGGCCGGCAGGCCACCGTCCTGCACCAGCTCGGCCATCGCCGACGGGACGGTGTTGATCAGGGTCACCCGGTGCGCGGCGGTGGCCGCCGACAGCGCCAGGGCATTGTCGACCAGGATGGCGCTGCCGCCGCAGGCGAGCGGGACGAACAGCTCGAATACCGAGAGATCGAAACAGATGGAAGTCGAAGCGAGCACCCCCGCGAGGTCCGCGGGGGGAAAGGAGCGCAGGGCCCAACTGACCCGAGACACGGCGCTACGGTGCTCGATCGCCACCCCTTTGGGCCGCCCTGTCGAGCCCGAGGTGTAGATGACGTAGGCGAGGTTGCCGGGGCCGGCGCCGCTCGGGAAGGGACCGTCGTGGCCCGGCACGGCGAGAGGAGCGGCCACGGCGACCTGCCTCACTCCCGCCGGCACGGATCCCTCCCCGGCGCCGTCGGTCAGCACCACGGACATGCAGCTGTCCGCGGCCATGAAGGCGAGGCGCTCTACGGGGTAGGCCGGATCGAGCGGCAGGTAGGCGCCGCCTGCCTTGAGGACCGCCACCATCGCCACCACCATCTCCGGCGAGCGCCGGGTGAGGATGCCGGCCACCACCTCCGGCCCCACCCCCAGCGCGACCAGATGCTCCGCCAGCCGGTTGGCGCGGCGGTTGAGCTCGCCGTAGGTGAGGGAGAGGTCTACCCCGACCACTGCCACAGCCTCCGGAGTGCGCTCCGCCTGGCGCTCGACGAGCTGGTGGAGACAGACCGTTGACGCTGGAGCGTCGGGCCGGTCGTTCCATTCGGCGAGCGACTGCTGCCGCTCGGCGGCGCTGAGCAGCGGCAGCGTGGCGACGGGCGCGTCCGGGTCGGCGGCGACGCCCGCCAGCAGCGCCGCGAGGTGCGCCAGTGCCCGCGCCATGGACGGGGTGTCGAAGAGGTCGGTGTTGAACTGCAGGCAGGCCTGGAGCGCTGCCGGCTCCTCGGCCATCCAGAGCGTCAGGTCGAGCTGCGCGCCGCGGGGCGCCAGGCCCAGCGATTCGATCTCCAGCCCGTCCAGGTCGATGCGGGCGCCGGCCTCGCCCAGCGCGGCCCCGGCCAAGCCCGTGGGGCCGGACCGGCGCTCCTGCAGGAAGACGAACATCGCCTGGAAGAGGGGCGAGCGACTGGGATCGCGCCCGCCCGCTTCGAGGTGCTGGGCGAGGACGGGGAAGGGGAGCTCCTGGTGCGCGAAAGCGGCGAGCACCGTCCCGCGCAGGCGGGCGAGCAGCTCGCCGAAGCGCGGCTCGCCGGCGAGGTCGGCCCGCACCACCACGGGGTTGACGAAGTAGCCGACGACCCCCGCCATCCCGGCTCCCCCTGGAGAGCTGCGCCCGGAGGTCGGCGAGCCGACGAGCAGGTCGTCCTGCCGGGTGTAGCGGTGGAGCAGGGCGCAGAAGACGGCGAGGAGAGTAATGTAGGGCGTCGCGCCGCGCTGGCGGCCGAGGGTCTTCAGGCGGTCGCCGAGGTCGCGGTCGAAGCGCCGCGCCAGCACGCTCCCGGCGAAGGTCTGGAAGCGGGGCCGCGGCCGGTCCGTCGGCAGGTCGAGCTGCGGCAGCTCGCCGCCGAGCTGCGCTTGCCAGAAGGCCAGGAGCTGCTCGCCGCGCGGGCTCGCCAGGAGCCGCCGCTCGCCCTCGACGTGGTCGGCGTAGGTGGCGGCCAGAGGTGCGCGCCCGGGGGCGCCGCGCACGCCGGCGGCCAGCTCTTGAAGCAGCACCTCGAGCGACCAGAAATCGGCGGCGATGTGGTGCACGGCGAGGAGGAGGATCTCGTCGCCTCCCGGACGGTGGAACAGGGTCATCCGCAGCGGCGGCCCCTGCTCCAGATCGAATGGGCGATAGGCCTCGGTCTCGATCTGATACCGCCACTCCTCCTCGCTCCAGCCCCTCGCGTCCACCTCGTGGAACGGCGGCGCGCTCGCCGCGAGGACCCTCTGGCAGGGGGCGCCGCCGGGGTCCGTCTCCACCACCGTGCGCAATGCGGGGTGGCGCGCGATCAGCCGGGTCAGGGCCTCCCGGAGGACGCCGGCGTCGGCGCCGCGGATGCGCCCTGCGCCAGCCAGGATGTAGGCGGTGTTGCCGGGAGCGAGGCGCTCCAGATACCAGAGGGCACGCTGGCCGAGGGAGAGTGAGAAGACTGTGGGGGCGGGCCGGACCTCCCGTTCGCCGGCGTCGTCGAGCCCGTCGCGGGCCAGCGCCGCCAGCTCGTTCAGGGTCGCGCCCTCGAGCAGCGCCGCCAGCGACAGGGACACCCCGAGCGCCGATTCCATCTCGTGCTGGATCTCGATCGCGGCGAGCGAATCGAGGCCGAACGCCGTCAGGGGGCGGTCGTCGCGCAGCTCGGCGGGGGAGAGCCGCATCGCCCGCGCCACCCGGTCCCGCAACGCCGAGCGCAACGCCGCCTCCCTCTCGGGTGCCGGTAGGGCGAGCAGGCTCTCGCGGTCGCTGCCGCCCTCGGGACTCTCCGCGGCAGCGGCCTGGAGAGCGCTCGCCGCCTCCACCACCAGCGTGCCGGCGAGGAACGCGGCGCGGGCGGCGTGACGCTGGATCTTGCCGCTGGAGGTCTTGGGGATGGTGCCGGCGCGCACCAGCACCGCCTGGTGCACCTGCACCTCGTGCTCCTCCGCGACCGCCCGCCGCAGTGCCTCGAGAGCGGCATCGGCCTCGCCGCGGCGGTGGGGATCGAGCTCCTGCACGATCACCAGCCGTTCCTCGCCGTCGCCCTCCACGGCGAAGGCTGCGCCGCAGCCCGGGCGCAGGGCGGCATGGCTCTCCTCGACCGTTCGCTCGATGTCCTGCGGGTAAAGATTGCGTCCCCGGACGATGAGCAGGTCCTTGAGCCGGCCGGTGACGAACAGCTCGCCGCCGCGTAGGAACCCGAGGTCGCCGGTGCGCAGGAAGCAGCTCTCGCCCCGATCCGCCGGAGCCCCGGCGAGACGGGCGCGGAAGTCGCGCTCGGTCGCCTCCGGCTGACGCCAGTAGCCTTGAGCGACGCTCGGCCCCGAGATCCAGATCTCCCCCTCCTGGCCGTCGCCCACGGGGCGGCCGGACTCCGGGTCGACGACGACGAGCCGCTGGTCCATCCAGGGCCGTCCGCAGCCCACCAGGCCGCGGGCACCCTCGGCCGCAACGACCGCCAGAGCTCCCTGGCCGCCGCCGCTGACGAACAGCGTCGCCTCGGCGAGGCCGTAGCAAGGGTAGAAGGCCCTGCGGCGGAAGCCCTGGGGCGCGAAGGCCGCGGCGAAGCGCTCGAGAGTGTCGGGCCGCACCGGCTCGGCACCGTTGAAGGCCACCTCCCAACTGGCAAGATCGAGGCCGGCCCGTTGCTCGGCGCCGATCTTGCGCACACACAGGTCGTAGGCGAAGTTGGGCGCGCCGCTCGTCGTCGCGCGGTAACGCGAGATGGCCGCGAGCCAGGAGAGCGGCCGCTGGAGGAACGTCGCCGGCGCCTGCAGGATGCAGTGCGCGCCCAGGTACAGGGGCTGCAGCACGTTGCCGATCAACCCCATGTCGTGGTAGAGCGGCAGCCAGCCCACGATCACCGACGCCGCCGACTGGCCGAAGGCGCGCCGGATCATCTCCTCGTTGTGGAGGAGGTTGCCGTGGCTGACCATGACCCCCTTGGGAGCGGCGGTCGAGCCCGAGGTGTATTGAAGGAAAGCCAGAGTCTCGGGGCCGGGCCGCGGATCCTGCCAGGCGCCGTCGCTCTCGTCGCTCCCGTCGCTCCCGTCGGTCACCACCCAGGCGATCTCGCCGAGCCAGGGCATCCCCGCCGCGAGGGGCTGGAGCTTGCCCTGCAGCGCGCGGGTGGTCAGGGCGAGGGCGGGACGGGCGTCCTGCGCGATCGCCAGCAGGCGCGGCAGGGTGCGCTGCGACGTTGGCGGGTAGACGGGGACGGCGACCACGCCGCCATAGAGACAGCCGAGGAAGGCCGCCACGAAGTCCAGGCCAGGAGGGTAGAGGAGCAGCGCCCGTTGCCCTGCGGCCCCGAGCTGCTGAAGCTGGGCCGCGATGGCCAGGGCCTGGCGGTCGAGATCGGCGTAGGTGAGGTCGGTGGCGACGCCGGTCCCATCGAGGAAAGTGAATGCGGTTTGGCCCGGGCGGGAGACCGCTGTCTCTCGGAGGGCCGCAGTCAAGCTCTGGTGTCGACCGGCAATCATTCTCTTCCGTTGACGAGACCGGCTAGCCGTGGCCCTGGTCGTGAGCCACTGTCACGGTCACCGCCGCGTTCGACGAGCTCCCGGCGGTGTCGGTGCAGGTGATGGTGACCGTATAGGTGCGCCCGTCGCCGTTTCCCTCTCGCTCGGCGCGCAGTTGCACGTGATGGGCGTCCACCACCGACCAGTCCAGGCTGCTGCCCTCGTTGCTACTGATGCTGAGCGAGCAGCTCACCGGCGCCACGGCGCCGCAGGAGTCCGCCGCCGTGTAGTTGACGGTCACGTTCACCATCTTGTGGTTGGGCGGCCAAAGCGAGGACGGATTGGCGCCCGCGCCGCTGAGGGTGATGGCGCAGGTCCGGAAGGCGAGCCCCCCGACGAAGGTAGGGGTGGTATCGCCCAGCAGGGTTTCGACGCCGGTCGCAGGATCGAGATTGAAGATCTGTCCCACGTCGCCGTTGCCGGCGAAGAGGACCGAGTCCGTCGGTCGCCCGGCCAGCGCGCCGTAGAACTCCGCAAGGGCGACGCTGGTGAGCGCGGCGCCCGTGGCAGGGTTCAGGGTATAGAGCGTCGGGGGACCGGTCACGAAGCCGACCTCATAGAGGGTGCCGTTGGGCGTGAAGGCGATGCTGTCGCGGCGATTCGGCGTGGCCCCGACGAGAGTAGCAACCCCAGTCGTCTTGTCGATGATGTAGAGCTTGCCCGCTCCGCCATGGAGGTCCGTCGGCGCCCGCACCCCGAACAGCAGGTCCGTCCCGGGCTGCACGGCGAGGTCCGCGACACCGATCGGAAGCCCTCCGGGACCGTCGGTGATCGGGCCGACGACCGAGATCAGGGCTCCGGTGTTCGGGTCGATGCGGATCAGCGTGCTGGTGAGGGGTGGCGTGCCGATGCCGATCGTTGAGCCAAAGAGCGCGCCGGTCGCATCGAACGCCACTCCGGAGATCCGCGTGCCCGGCACCGGCGTGCCGACGAGGGTGATCGCGGCATTGTTCTGGTCCAGGATCACCAGAGCGCCGATGTTGGCGGAGTTGCTCGACGTGTCGCCCCCCACCCCCCCGTAGAGGATCGTGCCCATCACCCCCGGGCTGGCGGCGACTGCGCCCGGTACTGTCAGAACGAGACCCACCGCCAACATTGCGCTGATTATTTTAGCTTTCATTGTTAATCTACCTTTCCATGACAATGTCATGAAGGACGAAGGAAGTGAGCTAGCGGACAGGAGGAATAGAGGAAGCAGAGGTTCACGATCTCACCCCAGCGGATTACCTTATCATAAAAAACCGCACTATCGTGAAAGACCCTTCACCGGGGGCGATACCTACAGTGCGACGGAATATACCGGTGCGCACGTTTGCGGCGGGAAGGAGCCGCAGCGGGCTCCATGGACCCCGGTGCCTACGGGGTCGTTTCCTCTCTGCCGGCTCCTAACAGCCTCCCCCGCGCGCGTAGAAGCCGCCCGCCGCCGCCGTCTGGCGCCGCGCGTCTAAAGGCGCGTAGCGGTCGCCCACCGAGCCTTCGAAGCGCTCGAACGTGGCGATGATGCGGGCGAGCCCCTCCTGGTCCGCCCAGCGGCAGAGGCCGCCGCGGAAGGGGGGGAAGCTGCCTGTCACGAGGTGTCCGTAGCGCGGGCACTGCCGGGCTTCGCGGCTTCGGGGCTCGAGCCGCCGCAACCCATGACTGAGCTTCGCCGTCTCCCGGCTCAAGAGGTAGATTTCGGCCGGCAGCTCGAGGTCCGAGACGGTTTCGACAGTCTGAACGCGGTGGCCTGGGAGCACGGCCGCGGCCTGGTCGCGCCAGCTCTTCAACAGGTGAGGGGGCCAGAGGATCAAGATGCGGCGGATGGGCCGGAGCGCGGAGGGATCAAATCCCAACCGGCGAAGCTCCGAGGTGGTCTCGGAACGAGGAATCTCGAAGCGGAGCCCCGGACCCCTGGGTTCCCTCGAGGGCGGGGCGTCCACACTGGAGTTTCGCCTTAGAGATTCGCCTTAAAGGAACGGGAGGCGCATCGTCCCGGCGAAGGCCAGGAAGGCGGGCCGATGCAAGCGCTCCTCGGCGGTTCCCCTGAGCTCCCAAAGCGGATTAGTCAGAACCCAGGCGAGAAGCTCGACGCTGAAGGCCCGACTCTTCTGCCCCTCCCGTTCCGGCTTGCTCTCGATCCGAATCGTCTTGCGGTACATCAGACGTTCGCTCGAACCCGCCTTGCTTCGGAGCTGCTGATGGTTGCTCCCCTGAAGAGAAGTCCTTCGAATCGAAGCGATCGATCGTTACTCAAGCGGTCTCCTTTCTATCGAGGAGCTTCGGATTCGCTCCTGACGGGGCGCAGGCACCCGAGGGGCGCGGGTCACCTTCCGCCAGCTGGTCCTCTCTCCCCTGAACAACCGCAAGACCTACGACCCGCTGAAGATCAGCATCCCCGGGGGAGAGAGGTGGGCTTCCCTCGCTGCGGGTGCTGCCGGGAAGCATGTCGTGAAAGAAGGCGAGATAGGCAAAGTAGTCGGCGGCCGAACCATTCAGAACGGCGACGTCTGCGAGTCGGAGGATGTCGCCCTCGAGGTGGGAGGCGAGCTTGCGGCGGAAGGTGTGGACCGGGCGGAAGGAGAAGTCGGAGTCCTTGAACGCGTTGGTAGCGAGGTGTTCGATGGTGATGCCGTAGAGGAGATTGAGACTCTCGTGCATACCGTGGACGTGGCCGTCGAGAAGCACAAAGGGTCCGTGACCGGCGGTTTCGAGGCTAAAAATCTCGGAAGGTGAGCTGCCCTGCCCTTCGACGGCTGATTGGAGTCGCCGGAGGGCAGGAACGAAGCGGAAGCAGAGACCTTGAAGGGCGTCAAAGGGGCTATTTTCCAGTACGAAGACACACCTCGACCTGGAGGGCGCAAGAGGGAGACTCCGGGACGAAGGAGATCAGC
>DASWRX010000047.1:0-2393 GCA_036402955.1 Thermoanaerobaculia bacterium | reverse complement strand
CCGGACGGGCCTCCCGGCGGGCGCTCTCGTGCGGAGAGGCGGACGCCTGGACGATTCCCGGACCGAGGACCACGACGACGACGGCAAGCAGGCGAAGAACACGCATGACCGGCTCCTTTGGGGCTGCGCCTGGACGGCCTCCATGGCCGCGAGGTCGCGGCTCCCGGGAAGTAATAATGCTCCGAGGTGAGGAAAACGTCCCCCAGAGTAACGTGGCATCGCCCCCAAGGAGGGTGACATGAAGAAGAAGGAAGGACCCGAAGCGCGGCTGGCGATGATCCTCATGCGCTCCATCAGGAGCTGGGATCAGGCCGAGCTCGCGCGGGTGGCCCGCATTGCGCCGAGCCAGATCTCGGTCTACGACCGGGGAGAGCGCGCCATTCCCCGCGAGGCCCTGGAGCGGATGGCGGTGGCCGCGGGCCTGCCGCTGCCCCTGCTCGATCCCCTGCTGCGCTCCCTGCGCTCCTTCCGGGCGGCGATCCACGGCTGGTCGGAGATGGAGGGCCGGATGTTCGACGAGTTCTCCGCCAAGCTGATCGGGTTCATCGGCGACGGGCTGAAGGTGGTGATCCCCTTCGCGCCGGTCAGGGACGACCCCTTCCGCGACTGGAGCCGGCCGCCCCGCGCCGAGGACCGGAGGGACGCGGCGGCGCTGTGGAAACGCCTGGCCCGGGCCACTCCAGCGCAGCGCAACGTGCTGGTCGACGAGGCGGAGGAGTTCCAGAGCTGGGCGCTGTGCGAGCGGGTGGCGGACGAGAGCGTGGCCGTGGCGCCGGCCGATCCCCGCGAGGCCCTGGCGCTGGCCGAGCTGGCCTGCCGCATCGCCGACCTCGCGCCCGGCCCGGAGACCTGGCGGCGGCGTCTTCAAGGGTATGCCTGGGCCGCCGTGAGCCACGCCCGGCGCGCCGGCGGCGACCTCGACGGAGCCGGTGAAGCGCTGAGCCTCGCGCGGCGGCACTGGAAAGCCGGCAATCCCGGCGATCCCGGCAATCCAGGCCTGCTCTCCCCAAAGGATCCGAATTTCGGGACCATCCTGGAAACTCCGGGACCATCGTAAAAATTCGGGGACAATCCAAGAAAAAACGGGACAGGGATTTTTGGATGGGGACAAGGATAGAAAGATGGGGACAGGGATAGATGGATGGGGACAGGGACAGAAAGATCGGGACAGGGGAAGTTAGATGGGGACACGGACGCTTCAAATGGGACCGGCTTCCAAAAAACGGGACCATCCTGGATATTCGGGGACCGGACGACGGATGGGTTCCCATCGGCACGCGCCCTGCATTTCCTTCCCCGCCGTGGCCACGAAGAAAACACCGAAGAAGACCCGGAAGAAGGGGACCGTCCCCATCTCCCGCCGCCTCCCGGTGGGCGCCGAGGTGGTGCCCGGAGGCGTGCACTTCCGCGTCTGGGCTCCCCTGCGGCGGCGGGTGGAGGTCCTGTTTGCGGAAGACACCGAGGAGGCGGCCGAAGAGTGGCCGGTCGAATTCGAGCTGACGCCCGAGGCGGGCGGCTACTTCTCCGGGCTGGTCCCGGGAGCCGGCGCGGGCGCGCTCTACAAGCTCCGGCTGGACGGCGGCGGCGCCTTCCCCGATCCCGCCTCGCGCTTCCAGCCGCAGGGTCCGCACGGGCCCTCGCGGGTGGTCGATCCCTCCACCTTTGACTGGACCGACGGCGGCTGGCCCGGCATCGGCCGCGACGGCCGGGTGATCTACGAGCTGCACGCCGGCACCTTCACGCCGGAGGGGACGTGGGAGGCAGCGGAGCGCGAGCTGGCCGCGCTGGCGGACCTCGGGATCACCGTGGTCGAGGTGATGCCGGTCGCGGAGTTCCCCGGCCGCTTCGGCTGGGGGTACGACGGCGTGGATCTCTTCGCGCCCTATCACGTCTACGGCGAGCCGGACGGCTTCCGCCGCTTCGTGGACCGCGCCCACGCCGCGGGGCTCGGGGTGATCCTCGACGTGGTCTACAACCATCTCGGGCCGGACGGCAACTATCTCACGCAGTTCTCCGCGACCTACTTCACCGACCGCTACACGAACGACTGGGGCCGGGCGATCAACTTCGACGGCGCGGGCTCGGGGCCGGTGCGCGAGCTCTTCGTGGCCAACGCCGGCTACTGGATCGACGAGTTCCACCTCGACGGGCTGCGGTTCGACGCGACGCAGGACGTCAAGGACGCCTCGCAGGACCACGTCCTGGCCGCCGTGGTCCGCCGGGCGCGGGAGGCGGCGGGCGGGCGCTCGGTATATAACGTGGCCGAGAACGAGTCGCAGAACACCCGGCTGGCGCGCCCGCCGGAGGAGGGGGGCTACGGGATCGACGCGCTGTGGAACGACGACTTCCACCATTCCGCGTACGTGGCCCTCACCGGCCGCAACGAGGCCTAT
>DASWRX010000046.1:0-12692 GCA_036402955.1 Thermoanaerobaculia bacterium | reverse complement strand
CGGAGCTAGCTCGTCGGGCGCGGGCAGTCGCCGATGACGTTGATCTCCGGGTCGGAGGCCTGGGCGATCGTCTTCAGGGCGTCGTAGATCGCGAGCTGGTTCGGATCGAGAATCGCCGAGAAGCTGGCGTCGAAGGCGTGGCGCGCGGCGATGATCTGCTGCTTGACGTTATAGAGATTTACCGCATCGTTTCCCACCGCGGTCGGCTGGGGCGGGTTGGCGCTGATGTCCGCGATGAGTTGCGTGCAGAGCGGCGGACGCGCCTGGCGCAACGGCTCGGCGGTCTGCTGCAGGGTGTTGTAGAACGCCACCGTCTGGGTGGTCTGGCTCGCCGACAGGTGCAGGAACTTGGCCAGGGCCCGCGGGTGGTGCAGCAGGAAATAGGCGGACGAGGAGTCGGCGTTGGGCGCGGCGACCGCGGCGGCTGTCGCCGCGGAGGCCGGCAGCGCGAGGGCGCTCAGGAGACCGGCAAGGGCGAGGGCACAGGACGTTCTGTTCAGTTTCATGGTTCCTCCTTGTGGTTCGCCGGGCGGGAAGGTGAATGAGATCTTCCTCTTTGATTCGGGGCGATGCGCCCGCTCCGGCGCTGGGGGTGGAACCCGCGGGCCGGCCTTATCCTGCGGGCAATCCTGCGGACAACCTGCGGCCTCACCCTGCGGGCGGCTCGACCGTCTTCCCGCCACGCCGATATACTCCGTCCATGCCGACCGATCCATCCCAATCCCGCTCCCGGCGCCGTCTGGCCGGGCTCGTCCTGTTCCTGCTCGTGCCGGCGGCCCTCGCCCTGGTCGCCGTGCCGATCTGGCTGATCCGGCCGTTCGCGCCGCAGACTCCCGGCGGCCTCGCGCTGGCGTTCGGGCTGCGGCGTTGGGCGCCGCTCGGGACTCTCCTCGCCCTCGCCGTTGGAGCGGCGCTGATGGCGTGGCTGTGGTGCGGCGGGCGGTGGGGGAGCCGGACGCTGGCGGCGCTGGCGCTGGTGCCGCTGGTGGCCGCGGCCTGGCTCTCGCGCGTCAACGTGTTCGAGAGGGTGTTCTCCCCGCTGGCCGGCGCCCGCTTCGTTCCGGCGGCCGCGGCGAGCTGGGTCGAGGCGGAAGACCCGGTGCTGGCGGTGGCGCGGGACGGCGACGCGGCGGCGTACCCCGTGCGCCAGGTGGCCTATCACCACGTCGTCCAGGACATCGTCGGCGGGGTTCCCGTCGCCGTCACCTACTGAACGCTCTGTCACACCGGTCTGGTGTGGAGAGCGGAGATCGACGGGCGGCGGCTGCGCTTCCACCTCGCGGGCATCAACAACCAGAACTTCCTGATGGCTGACGAGCAGACGGGGTCCTGGTGGCAGCAGGTGACGGGCGAGGCGATCCTCGGACCGCTGAAGGGCCGGCGTCTCGCTCTGGTGCCCTACGATGAGATCGGCTTCGCGGCCTGGAAGCGCGAGCACGCCGGCGGCCGGGTGCTGCGGCCGGACGGCGGCGCGCCCTGGCGCCGGTTCTCCAGGGACTGGGAGGCGGAGACCGCCCGGTTGCCGGTGGTGACCCCGGTCCGCGCCGGCGACGCGCTGCAGCCCCGCGAGGTGGTGGTGGGGGTCCGCCTGAACGGGGCCGCCCGCGCCTATCCGCTGGCGGCGCTGCGGCGGCAGAGCCCGGTGGAAGACGCGGTGGGGAACGTCCCCATTCTCCTCCTCGTCGGCGAGGACGGCCGGTCGGTGCGGGCGTTCGAGCGGACCGTCGACGGGCGCGAGACGCACCTCTTCTTGAAGGCGGGACCAAAGGCGGAACCGAGAGCGGGACCGCCTCTGCGCCTGGTCGACGCCGGGACGGGGAGCGAGTGGAGCTTCGCCGGCGAGGCGGTCGCCGGCCCCCTGGCCGGGAAGAAGCTGGCGAAGGTGTTCGTTCTAAAGGATTACTGGTTTGACTGGAAGGGGTACAATCCAGATACGTCGGTCTATGGGCTCGTCCGGCGCTGAAACGAGAGACTAGAGGAGATCGAGATCCGAGATTCATTTCCCATCGCGCTGCTGGCCGGCTTCGACGGCGAGACGGTCGAGACCTGCCTGCGCCAGCTCGGGGTCGAGCTGCACCTGCTGGTGGCCGGCTCCGAGGCGGAGGCGCTGCGCCTGCTGGGGGCCCAGCCGGTCGCCGTGCTGGCCCTGGGCGCCGCCTTTCCGGGCGAGCGCGCGCTGCGCCTGATCGCGGCGGCGGAGTCCGCTCCCGGCGCGGCGGGACGGGCGAACCTCGTCCTCGCCGCCGGGCCGGATCCCAGCCTGTTCCAGGAGCTGATCGACCACGACCGCGTCTTCTACCTCAGCCAGGAGCCGGTGCCCGCCGGGGACCTGATCGCCCTGCTGCGGAGCGCCGCCGAGCGCTCGCGGTCGGCCGTGGCGCGGGGGGACGACGAGGAGCGGCGGCGGACCTCGTTCGCCCGCCGGCTGCTGGCGGCCACCCAGTCGATCTCCTCGCAGCGCAAGCCGGAAGGGGTGGCGCGGGCCGCGGCGGAGGCGGTCGAGGACGTGTCGGCGGCCGACCGCGGCTACTGCCTGCTCTACGATCCGGCGACCGAGACGTTGTGGGAGCCGCCGCGGGACGCCGATCTCGAGGAGGAGCGCCGGGAGAGCGCGGCGGTGGGCCTGGTCAGCTTCGTGGTGCGCACCGGCCGGCCGATCGCCATCGAGCGGATCGGCGCCGATCCGCGCTTCGACCGCGAGGCGGACGACCCCAAGGCGCAGGGGGACGAGCGCTTCGCGGCGGTGCCCGTGCTGGGTCCGGACGGCCGCATCCTCGCCGTGCTGGCCGCCGTGCGCAAGGCGGAGGAGCGGGCGTTCAGCGACGAGGATCTCAAGGAGCTGACGCTGCTGGCCGAGCAGGCGGCGCCGACGTTCGCCCAGCTCCGGATGGGCGACGAGGCCTCGGACGGCCTCGCCGCGGCGGCGCTGTTCCGCGAGGAGGCCGTCGAGCACCACAACGTGGGGCTGCGCGGCGAGGGGGACGTGCTGCGCGTCGATCCCGGCTGGATGCGCTGGACCTACCGCCTGCTGCTGGCGGTGCTCGCCGGCGGGCTGCTGTTCACGGTGCTCGCCAAGGTGCGCGAGTACGCCGAGGGGCCGGCGGTGGTGCGCCTGGGCGGCCGCAGCGATCTCACCGCCAACGCCGACGGCACGGTCAGCCAGGTGGTGGTCGCCCCGGGCGAGCGGGTGGACGCCGGGCGGCTGCTGGTGCGTTTCTACGGCGCCCGCGAGGCGGCGGAGCTGGCGCGCATCGATCACGAGTTCGAGCTGCAGCTCATCAACCGGCTGCGCGATCCGGCGGACGCCGGCGCCCAGCAGGCGCTGCTGACGCTGCGCGCCGAGCGGGAGCTGGCGCGGTCCAATCTGGCCGAGCGCGAGGTGCGGGCCCCGGCGGCCGGGGTGGTGGACGACATCCGGGTGCGGGTGGGGCAGCACATCTCGCCGGGCCAGTCTCTGCTGTCGATCGGCCGCGGCCAGGAGCGGCCGTCGGTCGTCGCCTTCCTGCCCGGCGAGGACCGGCCGCTGCTCAAGCGGGGCATGCCGCTGCGCCTGGAGATCCAGGGCTACCGCTACGCCTATCAGCACCTGGTGATCGACTCCGTGGGAGACCAGGTGGTGGGCCCCGCCGAGGCGCGGCGTTTCCTGGGCGACGAGATCGCCGACGCGGTGCAGGTGCCCAGCGCGGTGGTGAAGGTCGAGGCGCACCTCACCTCCGGCACCTTCGAGGCGGAGGGGAAGACCCGCCGCTATCACGACGGCATGCTGGCGCGGGCCGAGGTGCGCATCCGCTCGGAGCGGGTGCTGGTGGCGCTGATCCCCGCGCTCAAGTCCTTTTTCGAGTCCCGCGGGGAATCCTCCGATGCCTGAGTCTCCCGCGCCGCAGCCCTCTCCCGGTCCGCTCCACGAGCGGTTCCCCGCGCTCGAGAAGCTGATGTTCACCCGCCGGCGGCGCAAGGTGCCGTTCGTGCAGCAGAACACGGCCAGCGACTGCGGCGCCGCCAGCCTCACCATGGTGCTGGGCTTCTACGGCAAGTTCCTGCGGCTGGACGACGTGCGCAAGGTCACCGGCTATGGCCGCGACGGCGCCGACGCCCTGGCGATCCTCTCGGCGGCGCGGGTGTTCGGCCTGCGCGGCCGCGGCGTCAAGGTCGACGAGGTGGACGACCTCAAGTTCCTGCCGCCGGGATCGATCCTGCACTGGCAGTTCAATCACTTCCTAGTCTTCGAGCGGCTGACGGCGGACGGCGCCGAGCTGGTCGATCCGGCCGGCGGCCGGCGGCGCGTCGGCCGCGACGAGCTGGGCCGCTCGTTCACCGGCGTCGCCCTGACCTTCGAGCCGGGCGAGGACTTCGAGCCGCAGGAGGGGGAGCCCCGCCGCTGGGAGCGCTTCCTCAATCTGCTGCGCCAGCACTCGGACGTCCTCCAGCGCGTCGTCGTCACCTCCGGCATGGTGCAGCTCTTCGCCCTGGCGGTGCCGCTGCTGATCGGCTCCCTGGTCGACCGGGTGATCCCGCGCGGCGACCTCCAGCTCCTCGGCATCCTGGCCGGCGGGCTGGCGGCGATCGTGGGCTTCAGCTTCCTCTCGTCGCTGCTGCGCTCGTTCCTGCTGCTCTACCTGCGCACGCATCTCGACGCGCGGATGACTCTGGACTTCCTCGACCATCTGGTCGATCTCCCCTACGCCTTCTTCCAGCAGCGCTCGGCCGGCGACCTGATCATGCGCATGGGCAGCAACGCGACGGTGCGCGAGATCCTCACCTCGGGGGCCCTCTCCGGGGTGCTCGACGGCCTGATGGTGACGCTCTACCTGGTGCTGCTGCTGGTGGCGAGCCCGACCATGGGGCTGCTGGTGCTGCTGCTGGGCGCCTTCCGCGTCGGCCTCTTCCTGTTCACCCGCAAGAAGACGCGGGACCTGATGTCGCGCTCGCTGCAGACCGAGGCGCGCTCGCAGAGCTATCAGGTCAACCTGCTCGCGGGCATCGAGACGCTCAAGGCTGCCGGCGCCGAGCACCGCTCGGTGGAGCAGTGGTCGCACCTCTACGTGGACGTGCTCAACATCTCGCTCGCCCGCGGCCGGCTGCAGGCGTTCGTCGACTCGACCCTCTCGGCCCTGGCCACCGCCTCGCCGCTGGTGGTGCTGGTCTGGGGCGCCGTCCAGGTGCTGCAGGGGAACCTCACGCTGGGCACCATGCTCGCCCTCAACGCCCTGGCAGCGGGGTTCCTGACGCCGCTGTCGACGCTGATCACCAACGCCTTCCAGTTCCAGCTCCTCGGCAGCTACATGGACCGCCTGGAGGATGTGCTGGAGACGCCGCGCGAGCAGGACCCCGCGACGGTCAAGCCGGCGCCGCGCCTGAAGGGCGGCATCCGGCTGGAGAACGTGAGCTTCCGTTACGGAGCGCTGTCGCCGCTGGCCGTGCGGGAGGTGACGATCGACATCCCGCCCGGCCGCTTCGTGGCGCTGGTGGGCCGCTCGGGAGCGGGCAAATCCACCATGGCGAGCCTGCTGGTGGGGCTCTACCCGCCGACCGAGGGACGCATCCTCTTCGACGGCACGGACCTTTCGGAGCTGGAGTTCCGCTCGGTGCGCCGGCAGGTCGGCGTGGTGCCGCAGCACCCGTATCTGTTCGGCAACAGCATCCGGTCGAACATCACCCTCTCGGACCCGGCGCTGCCGCTGTCGCGGGCCGTGGAGGCGGCCAAGCTCGCCCACATCCACGACGACGTCATCCAGATGCCGATGGGGTACGAGACCATCCTCGCCGACGGCGGCGCGTCGCTCTCGGGCGGCCAGCGCCAGCGGATGGCGCTCGCCCGCGCGCTGGTCCACCGGCCGGCGATCCTGCTGCTGGACGAGGCGACCAGCGCCCTCGACACCCGCACGGAGCGGGAGATCCAGCGCGAGCTCACCGGCCTGCGGGCCACCCGCATCGTCATCGCCCACCGGCTGAGCACCATCCGCGACGCCGACCTCATCCTGGTGATGGACGAGGGGCGCGTCGTCGAGCAGGGGCGCCACGACGAGCTCCTCGCCTTGGGCGGCGTCTACGCCAGCCTGGTCGCCGCGCAGATGGAGAAGGAGAAGATGCAGGCCGCGGAGGTGTAGGCGAATCCTGCTAGAGTTTCGTCGATGAACGTCCCCGTCCTCGTCGCCGGCTTCGCGGGCCTCTCCGCCGGCTTCATCCACGCCCTCTCCGGACCGGACCACCTGTCGGCGGTGGCGCCGCTGGTGATCAACGAGCGGAGCCGCCGGTGGCGGATGGGTCTCTTCTGGGGGATCGGCCACAGCCTGGGCGTCTGGGTGATCGGGCTGATCGCCCTGGGCCTGCGGGGGATCCTGCCGATCGAGAGCCTCTCGTCCTGGAGCGAGCGGCTGGTGGGCGTGGTGCTGGTCGGGGTGGGTCTGTGGGGGCTGCGCCGGGCCTTCATGGCCAGGCTGCCGGCGCCCCACGTCCACGACGAGAATCCCACCAAGCGTCCCGGCCGGGCGGCGGTGATGATCGGCGGCCTGCACGGCCTCGCCGGCAGCTCGCACATCCTCGGGCTGCTGCCGGCGCTGGCGCTGCCCTCCCGCTGGGCCTCGCTCGCCTACGTGGTCGGCTTCGGGCTCGGCGCCGTGGCGGGGATGACGCTGTTCTCCTCCACCTTCGGCCTGATCGCCCACCGGATCACCGGCCGCGGCCAGCTCGCCTACCAGGCGCTGCTCGCCTCGTTCTCGGCGGCGGCGATCGTGGTGGGTGGATACTGGCTGATGTCGTAGGGTTCGCCCGGGGATTCGCCGGGGATTATCCTTCTCCCTGCATCTGTTAGACTTCGCGCCTATGTCCGAGCCCGCCCACCGCCCCCGCCTGGGGATGATCAGCCTCGGCTGCCCGAAGAACCTCGTCGACAGCGAGATCATGCTCGGCGAGCTCTCCCGGCGCGGCTACGAGGTGGTCAACGACCTCGACGCGGCGCAGACCGTGGTGGTCAACACCTGCGCCTTCATCGAGGAGGCGCAGCAGGAGTCGATCGACGCCATCCTCGAGGTGGTCGGCCGCAAGGGCCGGGGCGTCGAGCGGGTGCTGGTGGCCGGCTGCATGGTGAACCGCTTCGGCGACCAGCTCGCCCGCGAGATCCCCGAGATCGACGGCTTCGTCGGCCTCGACCAGCTCCGCGAGGTGGGAGACGTGGTGCAGCTCGGCGGCGGGCCGCCGCTGCCGGCCCCCTCCCACATGGTCTTCGACCACACGGCGCCGCGGCTGCTCACCACCCAGGGGCACGCCTACCTGAAAGTGGCCGAGGGGTGCAACAACCCGTGCACCTTCTGCGCGATCCCGATCTGGCGCGGCCGCTTCCGCAGCCGCACGATCGACAGCCTGGTCGCCGAGGCCCAACAGCTCGAGGCGGCCGGGATCGCCGAGCTCAACCTGATCGCCCAGGACACCACCCGCTACGGCGAGGATCTGGGGATGCGCCGGCACGGCCTGACGCGGCTGGTCGAGGCGCTCCTCCAGCACACGTCGATCCCCTGGATCCGGTTCCTCTACGCCTATCCGACCACGCTCGACGAGGACCTGCTCCGCCTGATGGGCGCCGAGGAGCGCTTCTGCTCCTACGTCGACATGCCGCTTCAGCACAGCCACGGGGACATCCTCTCGGCGATGCGGCGCGGCGGCGACGCCAGGCGTTACCTGCGGCTGCTCGACCGGGCGCGCGAGCTGGCGCCGGACGTCTTCCTGCGCTCGACCTTCATCGTCGGTTTCCCCGGCGAGACCGAGGAGCACTTCCGGGATCTCGTCTCGTTCGTCGAGCAGGCCCGTTTCGACCATCTTGGCGCCTTCGCCTACAGCCCCGAGGAGGGAACGCCGGGCGCCGAGCTCAAGGGCCGGGTGCCGCGGAGCACCCAGCGCCGGCGGCTGCGCCAGCTCCTGGAGGCCCAGAAGCCGATCGCGCTGGCGCGGCGGCGGCGGCTGATCGGGCGGCGGCTGCCGGTGCTCGTCGAGGGCGCGTGCGAAGAGTCCGAGCACCTCCTCCAGGGGCGCCACCACGGCATGGCCCCGCAGATCGACGGCCGCGTGCTGATCAACGACGGCTCGGCTCCGGCCGGCACCCTGGCCCTGGTCGAGATCACCGAGGCCTACGCCGACGACCTGGTCGGCCACGTGGTCGGTGCCGCCCGGCCGCAGGACGCGGAGCGCGTGGTGGTCGCCGAATGCACGGACGCCGCCGTCCTCGCCTGAACGAACGATCCTCCATGCTCGCCGTCCAAGACGCCTTCAACAGCAGCGACCTGCCGTATGGCGGCGTGGCCACGATCGGCAACTTCGACGGCGTCCATCTCGGCCAGCGCGCCATCCTGGACCGCACGGTGGCCCGCGCCCGCGAGCTGGGCGTGCCGGCGGTGGTCGTCACCTTCGATCCCCATCCCCTGGCCGTACTCTCCCCGGAGCGGGCGCCGGTGCCGCTGACGACGCCGAAGCAGAAGGAGGCGCTGCTCGGGGAGGCCGGCATCTCGACGATGCTGGTGGTCCGCTTCACCCCGGAGTTCTCGCGGGTGCCGGCGCGGCAGTTCGTGCGCGAGTTCCTGCACGAGAAGCTGGGCCTGCAGGAGATCTACGTCGGCGAGGACTTCGTCTTCGGTCACCAGCGCGACGGGAATCTGGAATTGTTGCGGGGGATGGGCGGGGAGCTGGGCTTCGCCGCGCACGGCGTCCGCGAGCTGACCTGCGGCGGCGAGCGGATCTCCAGCACGCGCATCCGGCGGGCCCTCTCGGAAGGCAAGTCCGCCGAGGCCGCGGAGATGCTGGGCCGGCCGTATTCGATCGCCGGCACCATCGCGCGCGGCGACCGCATGGGGCAGAAGCTGGGATGGCCGACGATCAACGTCACTCCTGAGAACAAGCTCCTCCCCGCCGACGGCGTCTACGCCTGCCGGGTGTTCTTCCCCAGCTATCCGGCGACCTTCGACGGCGTGACCAACATCGGCACCCGGCCGACGGTGTACGAGAACTACCAGCGGGTGGTGGAGAGCCACATCCTGGACTTCAAGGCGAACGTCTACGGCCAGCGGGTGGAGATCCAGTTCCACAAGCGGCTGCGGGAGGAGCGGATCTTCCCCACGGTGATGGACCTCTCGGCGCAGATCGGCCGCGACGTGGAGGCGACCCGCGAATACTTCGCCACCCGGCGGCGGGTGGAACAAGAGGTGGCCTCCACCGGGTTGGAAGGGGAGTGAAAGCCGCCATGAACAGCATTGAACGTCCTGGGGCGGTCTCGCGCCGCCTCTTTCCGGAGAGGAAGGCAATCCATGTCCAGTGACAAGATCGTAGCGGTCGACGAGCAGAATTTCGAAACCGAGGTGCTGAAGTCGGAGAAGCCCGTGCTGGTGGACTTCTGGGCAGCCTGGTGCGGTCCCTGCCGCGCCGTGGCCCCGGTGCTCGACGAGCTGGCGGACGAGAGCGACGCCTACCGCATCGTCAAGCTGAACGTCGACGAGAACCAGCAGCTCGCCTATCAGTATCAGGTCTCGAGCATCCCCACCTTCATCCTGTTCAAGAACGGCGAGATGGCCGACCGGATGATGGGCGCCATGCCCAAGGCGGCCTTCCAGAAGTTCATCGACCGCAACGCGTAGACGGTCAATGATCGCGAATCGCGAATCGCGAATGACGGCCCGTCTCGCCGCGCTCTCAGCCGGGCTCGCGGAGCTGGGCTGCGAGGCCCTCGTCGTCCTGGCGCCGTCGGCGCAGGACACGGACCTCGCGCCCTTCCTGCCCGGCCCCGCCCACCTGGGGGAGTGCCTGCTGGTGCTCCCTCGCGGCGGCGAGCCCCGCCTCGGCTACCTGACGCCGATGGAGCGGGAGGAGGCGGCGGCGACCGGCCTCTCTCCGCTCACTCCCGAAGACCTGGAGATCTCCCGCCTGGCGAGCGAGTACGCCGAGCCGGCCACCTTCCTCGCCCGGGTGCTGGGCAAGGCGCTGGAGCTCGCGGGCTTGTCTCCCGGACGGGTAGCGCTGGCCGGTCACGGCGCCGCCGGCACGATCCAGGGGGCCTGCGCGCTGCTGGCGGCCCAGGGGTGGACCTGGGTGCCCGGCAACGCCCTCGTCTTCGCCTCGCGCCAGCGCAAGGAGCCCGCCGAGCTGGCCGCCATCCGCGAGGCCGCCGAGGGGACCTGCGAGGCCATGCGCGCCGTGGCCCGCATGCTGGCCGCGGCGTCGCCGGGAGATGATGGGGTCAATGGGGTGCTGCGCCTGGACGGCGAGCCGCTGACCGTCGCCCGGCTGCGGGCCGAGGTGGGACGGATCTTCACCGGCCGCGGCTTCGAGCAGCCGCGGGGGAACATCATCGCGCCCGGCGAGGAGGGAGGGATCCCGCACTCCGCGGGTACGCCGGAGCGGGCGGTCCGCGCCGGCGAGCCGCTGGTGGTCGACCTCTTTCCCAGGGGACGATTGTTCGCGGACTGCACCCGCACCTTCTGTTGGGGCGAGCCGCCGGCGGCGTTGGCGCGGGCGCACGTCCTGGTGTGGTCCGCCCTGGAGGAGGTCCAGCGCCGGGCGGCGCCGGGAGTCCGCGGCTGGGATCTCCAGGAGACCGTCTGCGCCTACTTCGGCGACGCGGGGTTCCCCACCCCGATCTCCGAGCCCGGGACGACGCACGGCTACGTCCACAACCTCGGCCACGGCGTCGGCTTCGATCTCCACGAGTTTCCCACCTTCAAGAAAGCCTCGGGGGCCGAAGGGGTGCTCCGCGAGGGGGACGTCTTCACCATCGAGCCCGGCCTTTACGAGCCGCAACAGGGCTGGGGCGTGCGCCTGGAAGACCTGGTCTACCTGGGGCCGGACGGCCTGGAGACTCTGACGCCGCTGCCGTACGACCTCGATCCCCGGGCGTGGCGCTGAGCCGTCAGGAAGTCGCGGGGCTCCGCCTGCGTTACTATCCTTGAAGGAAAGGAGGCGAGGGGGTATGGTGGAAACCGTCTTCAGCATCCTGATCGGCCTCGGTCTGGCCGCCGCCTGCGGCTTCCGGGTCTTCGTCCCCCTGCTCATCATGAGCCTGGCGTCGCGCGCCGGAGTGGGACACCTCGCTCTCGGCCCCGGCTTCGCCTGGATCGGCTCGACGTCGGCGCTGCTCGCCTTCTCGGTGGCCACGGTTCTCGAGATCTCGGGCTACTACATCCCCTGGGTGGACAACCTGCTCGACACCATCGCCACGCCGGCGGCCGTGGTCGCCGGCATCGTGGTGACGGCCTCCGCGATGACCGCGGACGTGAGCCCGTTCCTCAAGTGGTCGCTGGCCGTGGTGGCCGGCGGCGGCACCACGGCGGTCTTCCAGGGGATCACCGCGATGACGCGGCACGTCTCCTCCTTCACCACCGGCGGCCTCGGCAACCCGGTGCTCGCCACGGCGGAGGCGGGCGGCTCGGCGCTGCTCTCGGTGCTGGCCATCACCGTGCCGGTCCTCGCCGTCGTGCTGGTGGTGGGCCTGCTCTACCTCGGGGCCAAGAAGGTGCTCTTCCGGTTCCGGCGCCCGGCGGCGCGGACCGCCTGACACCCCCCGGCATCCCTGGAACCGCCATGCGGGGAATCGCTCTCGCCGTCGCGCTGGTGGTCCTCGCCGGGTGTGCCTCGGCGGGGCCGACGAGCGTCGCCGGCGTGGCCCGCGAGCTGCGCGAGCGCGGCGTCGATCCCGCCTCGGTCGTCGTCCCCTTCGAGCTGACGGACGAGATGCGGACCTGGGTCCACGCCCGGGTGCCGGACTCCGGCACCGCCGAGCAGCGCCTGGAGCAGCTCCTCAACTCCATCGTCAACTCCGCCGGCCTCGGCCTCGCCTACGACGGGTCCCACACCAACACCGCCCGCGAGGCGTTCGAGACCCACAAGGCCAACTGCCTGGGATTCACCAGCCTGTTCGTGGGCATGGCCCGCGAGCTGGGCATCCCCGCTTTCTATCTCGCGGTGGACGACGTCGAGCGGTTCGAGCGCGACGGCGACCTGCTGGTGGTCTCGGGGCACGTCAGCGCCGGCTTCGGCATGGGCGGCGGCAAGATCAAGATCCTGGAGTTCACCAGCGCGCCCCACGCCGAGTACCGCCACATCCACCAGCTCTCGGACCTGACGGCGATCGCGCTCCATCACTCCAACCACGGCGCCGAGCTGCTCCGCGCCGGCCGCAAGGAGGAGTCGCTGCCGTGGCTGCGCAAGGCCGTGGCGGTCGATCCGGAGCTGAGCGACGGCTGGGTGGACCTGGGGGTCAGCCTGCGGCGGGCCGGCGAGCTCGACAAGGCCGAGGTGGCGTACCGGCGCGCCCTGGAGGTCAATCCACAGGCCTCCTCGGCGTATCAGAACCTGGCGGCCCTGCTGCGCCTGCGCGGGCATCCCCAGGAGGCCGACGAGCTGATGGCGCTGGCCAGCCGGGCCGGCTCGCAGACGCCGTTCAGCTATCTCGCGCTGGGCGACGTGTCGCTGGCCAATGGCCGCGTCGAGGAGGCCCGGCGCTTCTATCGCCGGGCGATGTGGCTGAAGCGCGACGATCCGGAGCCCTATGCCGCGCTGGGCCTCGCGGCCCTCGCCGCCGGCGATCGCGACGAGGCCAGGAAGTGGCTGCGCAAGGCGGCGGCCCGCGACAAGGCCAACGAGCGGGTGCGGCGGCTCGAGACGCGGCTCGCCGAGACGGCGGAGCCGCAGATGACCAAGACCCTCGGTGGATAAGA
>DASWRX010000045.1:0-3036 GCA_036402955.1 Thermoanaerobaculia bacterium | reverse complement strand
GGCCTGATCGCGCTCGAAGGGGAGGCCGGCTTCCAGCCGGAGCTCCTGCGCGGCGGCTGGCACTTCCTGAAGCCGTTCCAGTACCGCGTCCACCGGATGCCGCTGGTCACCATCCCGCAGGGTGAGATCGGGTATCTGTTCGCCCGCGACGGCCAGTCGCTGGCGCCCAGCCAGACGCTCGCCTCCAACCTGCGCGCCAACGACTTCCAGGACGCCGTCGCCTTCCTGCGCGCCGGCGGCCAGAAGGGGCCGCAGCGCATGGTGCTGCGCGAGGGCACGTACGCGATCAACCTGGCGCTGTTCGTGGTGCTGACCCACGACCAGCCCTACTACCTGCCCCTCAACCCCACCGAGGAAGGGGTGTTCGGCAAGATGAGCAAGCTGATCAGCGAGCGCGACGGCTATCACCCGGTGGTCATCCGCGGCACCGAGGACCGCATCGGCATCGTCACCGTGCACGACGGCCCGGCCGTGCCGTCGGGAGAGATCATCGCGCCGCTGGTGGGCAACGATCCCGCTCAAAGCGCGACCTACCACAACAGCTTCCAGGACGCCGACAAGTTCCTGCAGGCCGGCGGCCAGCGCGGCCGGCAGCTCCAGGTGCTGGTGGAGGGCACCTACTACATCAACCGCCTGTTCGCCACCGAGGAGCTGGTGCCCAAGACGGTCATCGAGGTGGGCACCGTCGGCGTCGTCGTCTCCTACACCGGCGACGCCGGCCGCGACCTCTCAGGGCGGGACTACAAGCACGGCGAGCTGGTGGCGGTGGGGGAGCGGGGCGTGTGGAACGACCCCCTGCTGCCCGGCAAGTACGCGTTCAACACCTACGCCGGCAAGGTGATCGCGGTGCCGACCACCAACTTCATCCTGAAGTGGAACCGCACGGAGACCGGCGCCCACAAGTTCGACGAGAACCTCGCCGAGGTGAGCCTGATCACCAAGGACGCCTTCGAGCCGAGCCTGCCGTTGTCGGTGGTGGTGCACATCGACTACCGCAAGGCGCCGCTGGTCATCCAGCGCTTCGGGGACATCAAGAAGCTGGTCGAGCAGACCCTCGATCCGATGGTCAGCGCCTACTTCAAGAACATCGGCCAGACCCGCACCCTGATCCAGCTCCTCCAGGACCGCTCGGCGATCCAGGACATCTCGGGCGTGCAGATGAAGGAGAAGTTCGCGGTCTACAACCTGGAGCTGCAGGAGGTGCTGATCGGCACGCCGACCTCGGGCGAGGGCGGCGGCCAGATCGAGCAGATCCTGGTGCAGCTCCGCTCGCGCCAGATCGCCGAGGAGCAGGTGGAGACCTACAACCGGCAGGAGCGCGCCGCCGTCAAGGAGCGCGAGCTGCGCGAGGCCGAGAGCCGGGCGCGCCAGCAGCAGGCGCTCACCGAGTCGGAGATCGCCATCACCGTGCAGTCCAACCAGGGCAAGGCCGAGTACGCCCGCGCCCAGCAGCAGGCCTCGCAGATCCAGACCCTGGCCACGGCCGAGGCGGAGAAGATCCGCATCCTGGCCGAGGGCGAGGCGAAGAAGATCCGCCTGCTCGGCGAGTCCGAGGCCGACCGCGCCGGCCGCGTCGGCATCGCCCAGGCGCTCGCCCTCGAGGAGCAGGTGCGCGCCTACGGCGGCCCGCAGTTCCAGTTGATCCAGAACGTGATGGGCCGCTTCGCCGAGGCGATCGAAAAGTCGCACGCCGACGTCGTGCCGAAGATCCAGATGAGCTCGGACGGCAAGGGCGGCGGCAGCCTGGTGGAGAACCTGCTCGCCCTGCTCCTCTCCGGCAAGCTGGGCGAGACCGTGGGCGTGCCCCTGTCGGTGGAGCCCAACCCCAAGGCCGAGACCCTGCGCTCGGAGCTGCGCCGCAGCCTGCAAGGGGAGAACGCCGCCACGGGCCACACCGGCAACGGGACGGCCGCGGGAGCATAGCCACTCCGTAGGGGCGGCCCCGTGGGGCCGCCCCCCGTTCAGGCTTGCCGTACCTTCAGATTTCGCATATACTGCATTCCATAGTCAAAAGGCTATCTATGCAGCCATCGGCGGCAGGATCCGAAATCTCGTACCGCACGATCGCCGAGGCGATCACCGGAACGGCCGCGCGCTGGCCCGATCACGGCTACACCTTCCAGGATCTCAAGGGGAACGAAACCTTTTATTCCTTCGCCGAGATCGCGGGCGAGACCGCCCGGCGCGCCGGCGCCTTGCAGGCTCTCGGGCTGCGCCGGGGGGACCGTCTCGGCATGGTGCTCATCGAGCCCCGGGAGTTCGTCCTGACGTTCCTGGCGAGCCTGCGGGTGGGCGTGATCCCGGTGCCGTTCTATCCCCCCCTGGGTCTCGGCAACTTCGATTCGTACAGCCAGCGGATCGGCCGGCTGTTGCAGTCCTGCGAGGCGCGGATGCTGTTCGCCTCGCGGCGCCTGGAGAGCGTCCTCTGGGCGCTGGTGAGCGAGGTCCCGTGCCTGGAGCGGCTGATCACCGAGAAGCACCTGGAGCCGGACCGGCCGCCGGACTATCCGGAGCTCACGCCGGACGACGTCGCCTTCCTGCAATACACCTCCGGCTCCACCGACGATCCGAAGGGGGTGATGATCACCCATCGCTGCCTGGTCGCCAACAGCGAGGGCATCCTCGGTCCCGGCGGCCTGCAAGCCGATCCGGCGAAGGACGTCGGCGTGACCTGGCTGCCGCTCTATCACGACATGGGCCTGATCGGCGCATGGCTCGGCACCTGCTATTTCGGCGCGCGGCTTTATGTGATGTCGCCGATCGCCTTCCTGGTGCGCCCGGCCACCTGGCTGTGGACCATGCACAAATACCGCGCGACATTTTCGGGTGGGCCGAATTTCGCATTTGAACTTTGCGCCAGCCGCATCGACGAGGCGGATCTGCAAGGCCTCGATCTTTCCTCGCTGCGCTTCGTGGTCGATGGCGCCGAGCCGATCTCGCCGCAGACGCTGCGCCGCTTCAACGAGCGCTTCACGCGCTACGGTATGGACAAGGGCGTTGTTTCGCCGAGCTATGGTTTGGCCGAGAACTGTGTGG
>DASWRX010000044.1:0-63864 GCA_036402955.1 Thermoanaerobaculia bacterium | reverse complement strand
TCGAGGAGCAGGAGCGCCGGCGGCGGGAGGTGAGGGAGGAGAAGGAGCGCGAGGCGCTGCGGCTGAAGATCGAGCGGATGCTGGACGCGAGCCCCATCGACGTCTGGCGGAGCGCGGGATACCTGCCGGACTACATGGCGGTGTTCCGCCGCCTGGTCGAGATCCGCAACCGGGTCTCGCGGGTGCTGGCCGAGCGGGAGGACCTCGACGCCTTCACCAAGGAGGACGTCCTGCAGCAGCTCGGCACCATGCTGCACGCCTACCTGGGCTTCGTGCGCGAGCGGGTCGCCTACCTCCACATCCTGATGGCCAACGTCCGGCCCGTGGCGACGAGCCCCGCCGCCTCGAACCAGCTCCCGGGCTGGCGCAAGGACTGGCGCCGGCTCTCGGCGCGGCTGGCGCCCGTGCTGGTGCCGCCGATGCCGAGCCTGGAGAAGCGCTTGGCGGAGGTGGAGGAGAAGATCCAGCACATCCGGGAACTCGCCCTGCGCGAGCCCGTGACGGCCCGCACCCGGCAGTCCCACATCGGCATCCTCGAGAAGCAGCGCGAGCTGCTGCTGGATTGCCGGACGCGCGACCAATGCGTCGTGGCCCAGCTCGGAGCCTTCTCAGACGCCTTCGACGTCATCCACGGCCGCCTGAGCGCCGGCCAGTTCAACGCCAACGAAGTCGCCAGCTACATGAGCCAGCTCGTGGAGCAGATCGTGGAGACCGAGCGCTTCGTGGAGACCCTGAAGCCCTCGATCGACGGCCTCAACCCTCCCCTCACCGCCCGCGTCCCCCCCACCGCCTGGAAGCAGGCCAACCGGGCGTAGCAAGGCCGGCGAGGAAGCCGGTCCGGAAACCGAACACCCTCCGCAGGGAAACAGCGCGAGGACGCCGAGATGGGTGACCAGACGGTCCTCCAAGCCATAGCCTGGCGTTTCAACGCCAGGTTGAGGGTCCTGCCGGTTCCCCCAAACCCCGAAGGGGTGGCCGATCGGTGAAGGATCGGCCGGCCATTCAGGGCTTGAATGGATTCCGGGTGTCCGGCGTCAACTAGATTTGCGGGTCGGCGGGGTTGGGGAAAGCGCGGGAGAGATTCGGGTGGCGATCAGGAAGCCGGGAAAACGGCTCTGGGATCAGGCCGTCATCTCGTCCGCTCGGGGAGGCATCTCCCCACGCGGGAGAGGGGTCTCCCCACCTGGGAGAGGGGTCTCCCCACCTGGTACAGGGGTCTCCCAACCGGGTACAGGGGTCTCCCAACCGGGGAGAGGGGTCTCCCTCGCGGGTACAGGGGTCTCCCCACCTGGGAGAGGCCCATACCTTCTTGGGAGACGGTTCCCCCTCGCAGGGAGAGGGGTCTCCCAAGCAGGGGGAGGCCTCTCCCCGGTGGGTGGAGCCTTCCCCCGGCTTCAGGTGGCGTCGCGTGGCGCTTCGAAACGGATCTCCCGCAGGAATCTACATGTTCCCCTCGTCCGCGGACGGTCCGTAGAGGCCGGGGACGGGGATGTCGTTGAGCCGCAGGTAGACGGTGAGCTGGCCGCGGTGGTGGATGAGGTGGTTCATCACGGAGGTGCGCAGCACGGCGATCTTGGGCAGGCTGAAGATCACGTGCTCGCCGTTGCGGAGCGTCCAGGGCTTGAAGAGATCCTCGTCGCTGGCGCCGGCGAGGGCGGCCCGGGCCTCCGAGGAGGCTTTGTCGAAGATGGTCAGCAGATCCTGGGTGGACTCCGCCTTGGAAGGGGCGTAGGGGGTGGTGGCGAAGTCCAGCTCGCCGGTGTTGAGGGTCATGGTGGCCCAGGAGGGGAGCTCGGCGACGTGGACCGCCAGGCGCTGGAAGCTCATCGACTTCTCATGGGGCAGCCAGGAGAACTTCTCGGCGGGCACCCGCTCGAGGACGCGGCGGGTGCTGGCCATCTCGTGGTCGAACTCGGGCAACAGGGACTGGCTCAGGCTCATGGAATCTCCTCGGAGGTCTGTGACGGGTTCAGGGGAAGAAAGGTCTAGCTCTCGTCCGCGGACGGACCGTAGAGGCCGGGGACGGGGATGCCGTTGAGCCGCAGGTAGACGGTGAGCTGGCCGCGGTGGTGGATGATGTGGTTCATGAAGAAGCCGCGCAGGGCGCCGATCTTGGGCACGCTGAAGATCACCTGGTCGCCGTTGCGGAGGGTGAACGTCTGGAACAGAGTTTCGTCGCTGGAGCCGGCGATGGACGCGCGGGCCTCGGCGGCGGACTTGTCGAAGAGGTCCAGCAGCTCCTGGGTGGTGTCCGCCTTGGGCAGGTTGGCGCGGCGCTCGGCGACGTTGACCTCGTCCTGGTGCAGCGCCAGGCTGGCCAGGGAGGGCAGGTTGGCGACGTGGGTCGCCAGCTTGCCGAAGCTCGAGGATTTGTCGTGGGGCAGCCAGGAGAACTTCTCGGCCGGCACGCGCTCCAGGACGCGGCGGGTGTTGGCCATCTCGTGATCGAACTCGGGAAGAAGGGACTGGCTCAGGCTCATTGGGGTCTCCTCAGGAGGTCTTGGAAGGTCGTCTCTGCGAATCCTAGAAGAAATCTTCGGCCGCAGCAATGGGGCGGAAGTTACGGTTCGGAAACGTCTCCGAACAGGGAGGGCTGGTCGCCCGCCGGCCCGGCGTAGAGGAGCCGGCCGCCGGGGAGGACGCGGGCGTTGGCGTCCAGCTCGTGGGGATCGGCACGGCCCGGGCCCATGATATGCAAGACGTCGATGCCCCGCGCGACGAGGGCATCGGAGATGAGCCGGCGATGGCAGCGCCAGGGGACGGCCTCGGCGCAGAGGATGGCGACGGGGGCTTCCTCGGCGGCGGCGCGCCCGATCAGCCGATCCAGGGCGGCCTGGAACTCCGGGGTCTCCATGTGGTCGGCGTAGCCGCGGAAGGCGTTGACGCGCCAGGCGGTGTGGGGGGAGTCGGGCCGGGCGGCGCGGCGGCCTCCGAGATCGGGCTCATGGACGTACCGGATGCCCGCCTCGGCCAGCGAGGTGGCGAGGGCGTCGCGCGAGAACTGGGGATGGCGGCGGGAGCCGGGGAAGCGGCGCACGTCCACCAGCGTCCGGACGCCGTTCCCGGCGAGGAGGGCCAGCAGCTCTGCGATGGGGCGGGTGGAGTGGCCGACGGTGAAGACGGGCGGCATGCGGCTACTATAGCGTCGGGGTGCTGCCCTGGATTGAAATCCCGGGCGGCATGACGGCGAACCCCGCTTGGAGCAGGGGCGGGGACAAGCCCCGCCCCTACTCAAGGCATCGGAGGCTCGGTAATTTGCTGATGCGGGTCATGACCTACAACATCCACCGCGCGATCGGGGTCGACCGCCGGTTCCGGCCGGAGCGCATCGTCGCGATCATCCGCCATTACGATCCCGACATCGTGATGCTCCAGGAGGTGGACGAGGGGGCGCCGCGGTCGCGGGAGCTCAACCTCGCCAAGGAGCTGGCCCAGGCGGCCGGCTACCCGAGCTTCGCCCTCGGGCACAACGTCAGCCTGAAGAAGGGGCGCTACGGCAACGCGACGCTCAGCCGGTTCCCGATCCTGCGCGAGCGCAACATCGATCTGTCGATCGCCGAGGGCTGGATCCGCCGCGGCTGCCAGCACACGACGCTGGACCTCGACGGCAAGGGCAGCCATCTCGAGGTGTTCAACCTGCACCTGGGGCTGTCGGCGCGGGAGCGGGTCAAGCAGATCGAGCTGATGAAGCGTTCGGCGGAGTTCAGCGGCGTCCACTACGCCACTCCGGTGCTGGTGGCCGGGGATTTCAACGACTGGCGCTCGCTGCTGCTCTCCACCTTCAGCAACGGCATGGGCTTCTCCTGCGCCACGGAGCGCCGACGGGGTCCGTACCGGGTCATCCCCACCTATCCCTCCTTCTCTCCCCAGGGCGGCCTCGATCGGATCTACCACCGCGGACCGTTGCGGCTGGTCTCGGTCCACTCCGGCCGCCTCCAGGTCGCCCGTGTGGCGAGCGACCACCTGCCGGTGATCGCCGAATTTCAGGTGGGATAGATCTCCTTCCGATCTCCCGAACGGGCCGAACGGGTTTATGCTTGTCGGGCCTTTCCGATAATCTGCAATTTTTTCGTTTTATATGGAATAGGGGAAATGTGATGCCTCGCCCATCCGTGCTGGTCGTCGATCCGGAGGCCGTCCGCCGCAAGGCGATCGCCAACGGATTGACCGGGTTCGGCTACGAGGTCGTGCCGACGCTGGGGATCGAGGAGGGGCGCCGGTTCGCGGCGACGCTCGGGCCGGGCGTGGTGGTGGTGCCGCTGGCGCTGGCGCGGGGGGAGGACGGCTCGATTCCGGAGCGTTTCGGCGCCACCGGGCCCACCTCCGAGCACACGCTGCTGCTGCTCGGCCGGACGGCCGAGGAGGGGCGGGACGTGCCGGAGGACGTGCTGTTCCTGGAGGCGGACGGCACGCCGCCGGAGGACCTCGTCCGGCGCATCCATCTCGTGCTGCTGGGGCGGGAGATCGGCGTCGAGGCGGACGCGGACCTCGAGTCGCTGGTGGGGGATTTCTCGCTGCTGCCGTTCCTGGAGCTGGTGCGGGCGGTGGGGCGGGCACAGATCTCGGGGCGGATCGTCTGCGCCGACGGGGAGGTGACGTTCGACGCTGGCGAGGTGATCGCGGCGGCGGCGGGCCGGGCGCGGGGGATCAAGGCGTTCCTGCGCCTGAGCCTGCTCGGCGCCGGGCCGTTCTGGATCCGGCTCCGCCCGCCGTCCGGCATCGAGCGGGTCGAGCGGGAGATCCGGCAGGACGTCAAGTCGCTGATCTTCCTGGCGCTGGAGGACCGCGTCCACGACGCGCCGGACCCGCGGGCCCGGGCCCGCGTGCAGCTCGGCGCCGCCTTCTTCGAGGCCCGCTTCACGCCGCGCCAGCAGGAGCTGCTGGCGGCGCTGCCGGCCTGCGTCACGGTCGGCCGGCTGCTCGACGCGCTGCCGGCGACGGACGGGGAGATCCTGCGCGCGCTGACCGGTCTCCGGGAGATGGGGATCGTCGTCCTGGAGGAGCCGGAGGAGATCGTCCGCGTGGTCACCGACTCGGCCTCGGACCTGCCGCCCGAGGTGGCGAAGGCGCACGGCATCCACGTCCTGCCGGTGCTGGTGCTGTTCGGCGACCGCGTCTATCACGACGGGGTGGACCTGCGGCCCAAGGAGTTCTACGACCTGCTGGAGAAAGGGCCGGTCCACCCGCGCACGAATCCCACGCCGAAGGCGGATTTCCTGGACCTCTACCGGTCGCTGGCGCCGCGCAAGGACATCGTCTCGGTGCACATCTCCGCGAAGCTCTCGCAGACGGTGGCGCACGCCCGGGCCGCGGCGGAGGAGGTGCTGCCGGAGGCCCAGCGGCTGCGCGGCGAGGCCGAGCGGGTGTCGCTCCACGTGGTGGACAGCCACAGCGCCAGCCTGGGGCTGGGGATGCTCGCCCTGTTCGCCGCCCGCATGGCGCGGCGGGGCGTCGAGCCGGAGGCGATCGTCGAGCGCCTGGAGGCGATGCGCGACCGGGTGCGCGTGCTCTTCGTGGTGGACACGCTGGAGTACCTGGCGCGCGGCGGCCGCATCGGCAAGGCGCGGGCGGTGATGGGGAACCTGCTGGGCATCAAGCCGATCCTCGGCGTGGTGGACGGCGAGATCACGGCGGTGGACCGGGTGCGCGGTGGCCGCGCGGCCCATCCGCGGCTGATCGAGCTGTTCCGCGAGGGGATCGATCCCGCGCGGCCGGTGGTGGTGACGGTGGCCCACGCCAAGGCCCCCGTCTGGGGGGATCGCCTGCGCGGGCTGATCGAACAGAGCTTCCAGGTGAAGGAGATCCTGATCGCTGAGATGGGACCCGTGGTGGTCGCCAACGCCGGCCCGGGCACGGTGGGCGCGGCGGTGTTCCAGCCCACGGAGGAGGAGCTGGGCTGGATCGCGCCGGAAGGCTCCTGATCCCCTCCCCCTACATCGAGTGACCGTCGGCCAGCCGGGTGAGCGCGAGGAACTCCGGGTCCTGGTGGAGGCTGGCGAACATGTAATCGTCCCGCGCCTCCTGCATCTCCATGGAGCGCACGGCGTCGAAGCGCTCGTAATCGTAGAAGTGCCGGCGCAGCAATTCCATGGCCTTCTTGCGATCGCCCGCCTGGGCCCAGATGGCCGCCAGGTTGTAGCTCGCCTCCAGCACGTTCTGGTTGGCGGCGGCGACCTTGGCCGCCTCGTCCTTGTGGCCGGCGGCGGCGAGATAGACGGCGGCGAAGATCTGGTTGTAGCGGTCGTCCGGAGCCAGCGCCAGGGCCTGCCGCATGAAGCCGGCCGCCTTCTCCGGTTGCCGCTCGGAGAACCAGTAGACGGCCAGGTTGCGGTAGGTGATCGGCAGCGGATAGGCGGCGAGCGAGCGGTCGAACAGGGCCAGCCCGTCGGCGTAGCGGCCGCCGTGGATGGTCATCTTGCCCAGCCCGTGGAGGGCGACCGCCCGCGCGATGGGATCGGCGGGCCGGGCCAGCAATCGCCCGAAGACCTCCCTCGCCTTGTCCCACTCGCCGGTCTGGTGGCGGTAGAGCTCGCCCAGGTAGCGCAGCGCCGTGGCGTCGGCGGGATCGAGCTCCGCCGCCTTGACGTACAGGCGCTCGGCGTCGCGGTAGCGCGCCGCGATCTCGGCCGCGAGACCCTGCCGCAGCGTGGCCTCGACCGCGCCGTTGCGGCCCTTGACGTCGGGGTCCGGGAGGCCGTCGGGGCCGAGTTGGAGGAGCTCCGCCTGGTCGGTCTTGATGCCCAGCTTGCCCAGGGCCTTGGCGGCCTTGCGGCCGAGGCTGGGGAAGAGGCAGCGCTGGTCCCAGACCCGCCGGTAGTCGGCGACGGCGCCGTCGCGGTCGGCCGCCGCCTTCTTCTCGGCGCCGTCGAGGAGGGCCCGGAGGGCGTCCTCGCGGCCGTCGATCGTCTTGGACAGGAGGCTCTCCACGGCCCGGATGTCGAGCTTGCCGTCGCTGCCGGTCACCCGCCCGAGGTCGGCGCCGTCGGCGTCGGCGAGGACCACGGCCGGCTGGCCGGAAGGAGCCTTGAGGGCCTCGCGGAGCGCCTGGTTGTCGGAGGTCACGAGGGCTGTCGCCACGCAGCGGCTGCCGGCCAGGGAGAGGGGGCGCGAGGTCTGGAGGGGAGATCGCCGCGCCTCATCGGGAGAGGTCGGGAACCAGTAGACGGCGAGCGGCGCCTGGGGCCGCGGAGCGCCCGGCGACAGCACCTTCCAGGCCACCCGGTAGACCAGCGGCTCGCCGCCGAGATCCGGCACCGCGCCGCCCGTGCCGCCACCCCCGCCACCGCCGCAGGTGGCGGACGCCGGCAACGACGGCAGCATCAAGGCGAGGGCCAGCGCGAAACAGAGGCGGCGGGTGGTCATTGATCGAATCTCCTTTTCCCGGAAGGGTAAGTGCTGGCGGCGGGGGAAAGGGTTCAAAGGGCGAGCCTTGCGCCCCCCGAATCCCGGCGCTACCATGTCTTCTCCTACAGAGCGGCGGGGGGCAAACCCTCTTGGGAAGGGGAGGTTCATGGCCAAGGTCTCGCTCCAAGTCAACGCGAAGAACCACGTCGTCGACGTGGAACCCAGGACGCTGCTCGTCGATCTCCTGCGCGAGCACCTGCGTCTCACCGGCACCCACGTGGGCTGCGACACCAGCCAGTGCGGAGCCTGCACGGTCTGGGTCGACGGCAGATCGGTGAAGAGCTGCGCCATGCTGGCCGTGGAGGCCGACGGCGCGGCGGTGACCACGATCGAAGGGCTGGCGCGGAACGGCGAGCTGCATCCGATGCAGGCGGCGTTCCATACCTGTCATGGCCTGCAATGCGGCTTCTGCACGCCGGGCATGGTGATGCGCGCCACCGAGCTGGTGCAGCGCAACCCGCGGCCGACCGAGGACGAGGTGCGGCACGGCCTGGAGGGCAACTTCTGCCGCTGCACCGGATATCACAACATCGTCCGCGCCGTGCTCACGGCGGCCGAGACGATGCGGGGAGGTGCGCAATGAGCGAGCCGGTGAGCGGCCAGGGCATGGGCGCCTCCGTCCTCCGCAAGGAGGACCGCCGTTTCCTCCTCGGCAAGGGGCGCTACACCGACGATTATCTGCTCCCGGGGCAGACCCACGCCGTGTTCGTGCGCTCGCCGCACGCTCACGCGAAGATCCGCTCGATCGACGCGCGCCAGGCGCTCGCGGCCCCGGGCGTGCTCGCCGTGCTGACGGGCGAGGACGCGGTCGCCGACGACCTCGGCGGCATCCCCTGCGGTTGGACAATCACCAACAAGGACGGCTCGAAGATGGTGGCGCCGCCGCACCCGGCCATGGTGAAGGGGTCGGCGCGGCACACCGGCGATCCGGTCGCCATGGTGATCGCCGAGACCCGGGCGCAGGCGAGGGACGCGGCCCAGCTCGTGGAGGTCGATTACGACCCGCTGCCGGCGGTGGCCCACCTGAATGCCGCGGTGGCCGAGGGCGCGCCCAAGGTCTGGGAAGAGGCTCCCGGCAACGTCTGCTTCGACTGGCACATCGGGAACGCCGCGGCCACCGAGGCCGAGTTCGCCCAGGCGGACCGCGTGATCTCGCTCGACCTGACCAACAACCGCGTCGCCCCCAACGCCATCGAGCCCCGCGCCGCCAACGGCAACTACGACGACGTCGCGGACCGGTACACGCTCTACACCACGTCGCAGAACCCGCACCTGACCCGCCTGCTGCTCGCCGCCTACACCCTGAAGGTGCCGGAGCACAAGCTGCGCGTCGTGGCCCCGGACGTCGGCGGCGGGTTCGGCTCGAAAATCTTCCACTACGCCGAGGAGCTGCTGGTCCTCTGGGCGTCCAAGCGGGTCGGCCGGCCGGTGAAATGGACCTCGGACCGCAGCGAGGCCTTCCTCTCCGACGCGCACGGCCGCGACCACGTGACCCATGCCGAGCTGGCCGTCACCGCGGACGGCAAGTTCCGCGGCCTGCGCGTGCGCACGCTCGCCAACATGGGAGCGTACCTCTCGACCTTCGCCCCGGCGATCCCGACCTATCTCCATGCCACGCTGCTCTCCGGGCCCTACGTCATCCCCGCCATCTACGCCGAGGTGAAGGCGATCTTCACCCACACGGTGCCGGTGGACGCGGTGCGCGGCGCCGGGCGGCCCGAGGCCACCTACCTGCTGGAACGGCTGGTGGACAAGGCCGCCCGCGAGCTGGGGATCGACCGCGTGGAGATCCGGCGCCAGAACCTGATCCAGCCCGACCAGTTCCCCTACCAGACGCCGGTGGCGCTCGAGTATGACATCGGCGATTATCCGGCCACGCTCGACATGGCGCTGGCGGCGAACGATCACGGGAAGTTCGCGGAGCGCAAGGCGGAGTCGGAGACGCGCGGCAAGCTGCGCGGGTTCGGGATCTCGACCTACATCGAGGCGTGCGGCATCGCGCCGTCCGCCCTGGTCGGCGCGCTCGGCGCGGGAGCCGGCCTGTACGAGGCGGCGACGGTGCGCGTCCATCCCACGGGGAGCGTGACCGTGTTCACCGGCTCGCACAGCCACGGGCAGGGGCACGAGACCACCTTCGCCCAGCTCGTCAACGAGCGGCTCGGCATTCCGATCGAGAACATCGAAGTCGTCCACGGCGACACCGACCGCATCCCGTTCGGCATGGGGACCTACGGCTCGCGGTCGGCGGCCGTCGGCGGCTCGGCGATCGTCAAGGCGATGGACAAGATCGTGGACAAAGGCAAGAAGATCGCCGCCCATCTGCTGGAGGCGAGCGTGGCGGACGTCGAGTTCGCGGACGGCAAGTACCGCGTCGCCGGCACCGACCGCGAGAAGACCTTCGGCGAGATCGCGTTCACCGCCTACGTGCCGCACAACTATCCCATCGAGACCGTGGAGCCGGGGCTCGAGGACTCGGCCTTCTACGATCCCAAGAACTTCACCTTCCCCGGTGGCTGCCATCTCGTCGAGGTGGAGGTCGATCCCGAGACCGGCGTCGTCGAGGTGGTGGACGTCACGATCGCGGACGATGTCGGGGTGATCATCAACCCGATGATCGTCGACGGGCAGGCGCACGGCGGCCTGGCCCACGGCATCGGCCAGGCGCTGCTCGAGGAGTGCGTCTACGACGCCGACGGCCAGCTCCTCTCGGGCTCCTTCATGAGCTACTGCATGCCGCGCGCGGCCGACCTCCCCTCCTTCAAGGTGGGCAATCACGTCACCGCCTGCACGCACAATCCCACCGGCATCAAGGGGGTGGGCGAGGTGGGGGCCATCGGCGTGCCGCCCGCGGTGATCAATGCCGTGCTCGACGCCCTGGCTCCGCTCGGCGTCACGCACATCGACATGCCGGCGACTCCCGAGAAGGTCTGGCGGGCGATCCGCGCGGCGGCGGGAGGTGCCGCATGAGGAACTTCGAGTTTCATCGGCCGGCGTCGGTCGCCGACGCCGTCGCGCTGCTGCGGGGGAACGACTCGGCCAAGCTGCTGGCGGGAGGCCAGAGCCTGCTGCCCATCATGAAGCTGGACCTGGCGCAGCCGTCCGACGTGGTGTCGCTCGCCGGGCTCGCCGGAGCGGACGGCCTCAAGGAGATCCGCTCGGAGGGTGGGGACTTGGTGATCGGCGCGCTGGTCACCCATCACGAGGTCGCCTCCTCCCCCGAGGTGCGCCGGCGCATCCCGGGGCTGGCCGATCTGGCCGGCGGGATCGGCGACGCGCAGATCCGCAACCGCGGCACAATCGGCGGCTCGCTCGCCCACGCCGACCCGGCCGCCGACTATCCCGCGGCCGTGCTGGCCCTGGGAGCGACGATCGTGACCGACCGCCGGCGGATCGCGGCCGACGACTACTTCACCGGGCTCTTCTCGTCGGCGCTGGAGGCGGACGAGATCATCACCGCCGTCCGCTTCCCGGTGCCGGAGTGCGCGGCTTACGCCAAGTTCCCCCATCCGGCGTCGAAGTACGCGGTGGTCGGCGTGATGGTGGCAAAGACCGGTGGGGGAGCGCGCGTCGCGGTGACCGGGGCGGGCTCCAAGGTGTTCCGCGTTCCGGCGATGGAGTCGGCGCTCGCCGCTGATTTTTCAACCGACGCCATCCGCTCCGTGACCGTCGATCCCACGGGCCTGCGGTCGGGCGGGGAGGCGAGCCCGGAATACCTGGCGCATCTCGTCACCGTCATGGCCAGGCGCGCCGTCCAGGCGTGCCGGTAGTTTGGACGAGCCGTTGGACCTGCCGCGCTCCGTCGAGGAGACCCGCGAGCTGCTCGCGTCGGGACGCTACGTCGCCGACGCGAGTCTCGCCACCGCGGTCTTCCTGGCGCTCAGGCTGGGCCGCCCGCTTCTCCTCGAAGGAGAGGCGGGCGTGGGCAAGACCGAGATCGCCAAGGTCCTCGCCGAGACCCTGGGCCGGCGGCTGATCCGGCTCCAGTGCTACGAGGGGCTGGACGCCTCGGCGGCCCTCTACGAATGGAACTACCCCCGCCAGATGCTGGAGATCCGGCTGGCGGAGCTGGGCGGCGCGGCGGGCTCCGAGGGGCGGGCGCGGCTGGCCCATGACATCTTCGACGAGCGCTTCCTGCTCAAGCGGCCGCTGCTGCTGGCGCTCGAGCCCGCCGGCGCCGGCGAGGCGGGGCCGCCCGTGCTCCTGGTGGACGAGCTCGACCGCACCGACGAGCCGTTCGAGGCCTTCCTGCTGGAGATCCTGAGCGATTTCCAGGTCACCATCCCGGAGATGGGCACGGTGCGCGCGCCGGCGCCGCCCATCGTCGTGCTGACCTCCAACCGTACGCGCGAGATCCACGACGCGCTCAAGCGGCGCTGCCTCTATCACTGGATCGGTTATCCGGACGCGGCGCGGGAGCTGGAGATCCTGCGCCTGCGCGCTCCGGAGCTGGCCGCGGCCCTGGCCGAGCAGATCGTGCGCTTCGTGCAGAAGCTGCGCACAGCCGACCTGTTCAAGCTGCCGGGCGTCGCCGAGACCATCGACTGGGGCCGCGCGCTGCTCGCGCTCGACCAGGTCTCTCTCGAAGCCGGCACGGTGAACGCCACGCTGGGCGTGCTCCTCAAGTATCAGGACGACATCGAGAAGATGGCGGGGGCGCCGGTGAGCGCCATGCTGGGGGGGCTGCGGCTCCAGGAGCGGGCGTGACGTCGAAGCTGGCGGAGAACGTCGTCCATTTCACCCGCCTCCTGCGCGGCGTCGGCCTCCGCCTGGGGCCGGCGAGCGCCCTCGACGCCCTCGCCGCGGCGTCCGCCGTGGACGTGCTGCAGCGCGACGAGCTCTACTGGGCGCTGCACGCGGTGCTGGTGAAGCGTCCGGAGGACTTCGAGCTCTTCGATCAGGCCTTCCGCCTGTTCTGGCGCGATCCGTTCGGCGTCGATTCCGCCCTCGCCCAGCTGCTGTCGCACGTGCGCGTGCCGCGGGCGCAATCCGTCTCCCGCCGGGTCGCCGAGGCGTGGCAGCCGCCGGCGCCCTCCCATCAGACGCTCCCCGAGCGGACCGAATTCGACGCCGCGCTGACGTTCTCGGCCGACGAGGTCCTGCGCAGCCGCGACTTCGATCAGATGAGTGCCGACGAGCTCGCCCGCGCCCGGCGGATCGTGGCCCGGATGGCGGTGTCGCTGCGCCCCGTCAGCACGCGGCGGTTCACACCCGATCCCCACGGCGCGCGGATCGATCTCGCGCGGACCCTCCGCGAGAGCCGCAGGACCTTCGGCGATCTGGCGCCGCTGCGGTTCCGCTCGCGCCTCCTGCTGCCGCCGCCGCTGGTGGTCCTGTGCGACATCTCGGGATCGATGGGGCGCTACTCGGAGATGCTGCTGCACTTCCTGCACGCCCTGCTCGGCGCCCGCTCGCGGGTCCAGGCGTTCCTGTTCGCCACCCGGCTCACCAACGTGACGCGGATCCTGCGCCGCCGCGACGTCGACGAGGCGCTGGCGCGCTGCGGCCGGGAGGTCATGGACTGGTCGGGCGGCACGCGTCTGCGCGCTTCCCTGCGGCAGTTCAACCGCGACTGGTCGCGGCGGGTCCTCGGCCACGGCGCCGTGGTGCTGCTGGTCACCGACGGCCTCGACCGCGACGAGGAGCCGGGCCTCGCCGCCGAAGCCGATCGTCTCCACCGCTCCTGCCGCAAGCTGATCTGGCTCAATCCGCTGCTGCGCTGGGAGGGGTTCCAGCCGCGCGCGCAAGGGATCAGAGCGCTCCTGCCCAATGTCGACGAGCACCGGCCCGTCCACAATCTGGAGAGCCTGGAGGCGCTGGGGCGGGCGCTGGAGGGGCGCTGATCCGGCGAGGAGGTTCGCGAGTGAAGCCGAGCGATCGAGATGACAAGGTACTTCGTGCGCTGCTTCTCATAACCTTAGATGATGGCTTTGCCGCGCGCGGCCTCGGCGGACCCGACCGACGAGAAGGGACAGGCGTTACACCGCTTCTACCGCCGGGGCCTTGCGAAGGTACCCTGAAAGCCTTACAATTAAAGAGGGTCAGCCGTTGTAAAGCAGCAACCGAAACCGGAGGTCAGCACCAATGAAGAAGAGTTTCGCCTACGTGGCACTCTGCGCTCTCACCCTCGCCGCTCCAGCCGCAGCCGAGAGAATCTATGTGCCGGTCCTGGGGGACGGCAGCGCCCTCACCACCAAGGTCTGGGTCGCCGGCGCGGAACGGCAGGTCGCCGCCGCCGCCGGACGGGCGGGTCTGGTCGCCCTCGAGGCCGGCTCGGCCGCCGACGTCAGGGCTTTGATGGCAGGCCGCGGCGGCAAGGACGGCGCCGAGGTGCCGGCGTTCACGGAAGACGAGCTCTATCAGGCCGGCGTCGAGGTGCCGCTCGGCGATCTGCCGCGCCCGCGGGAGATGGCGTCGCTGAGCGTCGGCGCCGCCAACCTGTCGGAGCAGACGGCCTCCTGCCGGGCCACTCTCTCCCGGCCGGACGGCAGCCGTCTCGGCGAGATCCAGTTCGAGGTGGAGCCGATGTCGCTGGCCCGCCGGGCCGCGGCCGGCCGCGGGCAGGTCGGCGCGGTCACCGTCACCTGCGACCAGAGCTTCTATCCGCTCGCCGTGGCCACGGACGCGAAGGGCCTGAAGCCGATCATCGCCAAGGGGATCGGGCCCAACGGCGCCTGCGCTCTCGTTCTGACCCTGTTCCAGCAGCTCAACGGCCACTACTCCGCGGTGAGCCCGCCCGGCGTGTTCCACAGTGCGACCAAGGCGAACCCCAAGGGCATTATCTGCATCAGGAGCCAGACGGAGCTGCACATCGCCAAGGCCACGTACGAATGGGACACCACTCTCGGACCCTGGAGCCCGCGGGACCACTCGGGCCTGCACAACCTGGGCTACTTCTTCCTCGACCGTTACCGCAGCGGCGTCATCGGCAACGTCAACTTCGCGGGTCCCAACAAGAACTACCTCAAGTTCATGCAGAACGTCGGCATGGTGCCCGGCACGAACACCAGCAACAAGCTCGACTACGTGATGCAGACGAACCTGACCTACCATCAGATCTACACCTTCGACGCCGCCAACAAGCAGGCCAGGCTGCAGGTGTACCTCAACGGCCTGCAGGTCGCGAGCTTCAGCCTGGCGACCCAGCCGGGGAACAACCAGACGCTCATCGTCAAGCCGTTCAACGCCGCCGGGAACACCAACCTCGCGTTGATCGCCGAGTTCGGCAACTACCTCAACCAGCACCATCCGGAAGAGGCGACCGTGGGCTGGAAGTACTCGAACTTCAAGGTCGACATGATCTCGAAGTAGGAGGCGCCGGCTCCTACCGCTTGAATCCCGCCCCCGCCAGGCGCTATCTTTGCCGGGGGGCGCGGGGACATGAACCACTGGAAGGAAACCGTCGAGATTCTCTCGCGACTCGCCGGGCTCAAGGCGGCGGGGCGGCGGGCGGCGCTCGCCACGGTGGTGCGCATCGCCGGCTCCACGTACCGGCGGCCCGGCGCCAAATTCCTCATCGAAGAGACGGGCGACACCCTGGGCAGCGTCAGCGGCGGCTGCCTGGAGGCCGACGTGCGCGAGGTCGCCAGGGGCGTCCTGGAGACGGGAATCCCCAGCCTGCGCCACTACAGCACCGGCGCCGACGAGGACATCGTGTGGGGGCTCGGGCTGGGGTGCAACGGCCTGGTCGACGTCTTCATCCAGCCGGCGACCGAGGGTCCGCTGGCAGACCTGGCGGACGGCCTGCGGGAGCTCCTGGCGGGCGACTCCCCCTTCGCGCTGGTCACCGGTGTGGACAATGGCGGAGCTCCGGGCGCGACCCTGCTGCTGGGGCCGGATGGGACGGCGCGCGGGTCGCTGGGTTCCGCGGAGCTCGACCGCCTCGCCGCGGAGCGCGCCCGCGGCCTGCTGCCCGCGGGCCGTTCGAGCATGCAAACGATCGTCGATCGCGATGTCTTCATCGAGGTGTTGCCGCCGCCGCCCCATCTCATCGTGGCCGGGGCCGGCGACGACGCCCGGCCGCTGGTCGCCTACGCCGCGGACGCCGGCTTCCGCGTCACCATCGTGGACCACCGGCAGGGGCTGCTGGAGCCGGCGTGGTTCCCCCAGGCCGCGCAGCGGCTGCTGGCGCGGCCCGAGGATCCGATCGTCCTGCCTCCCGCCGGCCGCTCGCTGGCGGTGGTGAAGACCCATTCGCTGGCGCAGGACCGCGAGTGGGCGCGGCGGCTGCTCGCGGCCGGCCTGCCGTATGTCGGAATGCTGGGACCCCGCGCGCGGACGGAGGCCATCCTGCGTGAGATCGGCGCCTCTCCGGAGGACACCGGGAGGGTCTTCGGACCGGTCGGCCTGGACCTCGGGGCCGACGGGCCGCGGCAGGTGGCGCTCGCCATTGTGGCCGAGCTGCTCGCCTTCATCGCCGGGCGCGAGCCGCGGCATCTCTGCGAACGCAAGGAGGCGATCCATGCCGTCTGACCGCGAGGGTCCCGTCGCCGGAATCCTGCTCGCCGCGGGCACCTCGAGCCGCATGGGCGGCAACAAGCTCCTCTTCGAGCTGGAGGGGGAGAGCGTTCTACGGCGGACGGCGCGGCGGGCGCTGGCCGCCGGCCTCTCGCCTCTGGTGGTGGTGCTCGGCCACGAGTCGGACCGGGCGTTCCGGGAGATCGAGGACCTGCCCTTGCAGTGGACGCTCAATCCGTTCTACGAGCAGGGGATCAACTCCTCGCTGAAGAGCGGCGTCCTGGCCGTGCGGGGTCTCGAGGCGCGGGCGGCGATGGTGATGCTGGCCGACATGCCGTTCGTCACCACGGAGATGATCGCCGCCATGATCGCCCGCTACCGCGAGACCGCGGCGCCGCTGGTCATCTCGGATTACGAGGGGGTCAACGCGCCGCCCATGGTCTACGACCGGAGCCTCTTCCTCGAGCTGCTGGCGATGGAGGGGGAGGGTTGCGGCCGGCAGGTGGTGAAGCGCCACAAGGATGAGGCGGAGGTCCTGCCCTGGCCGGCGTCCGCGCTCCAGGATCTCGACGTGCCGGAGGACTACGCGCGGGTCCGGAAGGGGTAAAGGGTCCTGCCGGCGGCCGACGGAGAAAAATCCATGGGAATGGAGATCAGCAAGAGCTTCGTCGTCCACGCTCCCGCCGCAGCGGTGTGGGCTTTCCTCACCGATCCTTACAAGGTGGCGAGCTGCCTGCCGGGAGCCGCCATCACGGAGAGGGTGGACGACCAGACCTACACCGGAACGATGACCGTCAAGGTGGGACCGGTCACCGCCAGCTATCGCGGCAAGATGCGCTTCGAGCGGCTGGACGCCGCGGCAGGCGAGGCCGAGATCGCGGCTGCGGGCCAGGAGACGCGCGGCAAGGGGGGAGCCGACATGCGGATGAAGAGCCGCCTCGTCGAGCGCGCCCCGGCGGCGACCGAGGTGACGGTCGTCTCCGACGTCAATGTGATGGGCGTGCTGGCGCAGTTCGGCCGCGGCATGATCCAGGACGTCAGCGACCAGCTCTTCCAGAAGTTCACCGTCGCCATGCGCGGCCAGCTCGAGACGCCGGCCCCGGTGACCCCGGCGCCCCCTACGGCCGCCGATGCCGTGCCTGCCGTCGAGGCCGCGCCGGCCTCCTCACCGCCGCCGCCCGCACCGCCGCCCGCCGCCGAGGCCCTGGACGTCGGCGCCTTGGGCGCCGCGGCGGCCGGACGGGCGGCCGCGCGCACCCTGAGCCGTCCCGGTTTCTGGGTCGCGGCGATCGTTCTCGCCCTGCTCGCCTGTTGGTTCCTGCGCCGGTAGCTGTGGGTGGCGGAGTAGGGCGAGCCGTTTCTGTGTTAGAAAGGCTCTCGATGTCCGACGATCCCAAGTACCGCCAGCGGGGCTACAAGGATTCGGAGCGCCGCGACGAGCGGCCGCGGTCCGGTCCGCAGGGCCCGCGGGAGAAGAAGGAAGGCCCTCGTGGGCGGGGCCTGGGAGCGCCGACCGAGTCGGTCTTCCGTTGCGCCGCCTGCGGCGAGAAGCGGCTCATCGTCATCGGCGACGAGCCGCTCCCCGTCGATGCCACCTGCGCCCGCTGCGGCGCCGACCTCCACACCTGCTCGAACTGCGTCAACTTCGACACCTCGGTCCACTGGGAGTGCCGGAAGCATGCGGAGATCCCGGCGCGCGTCCCCAAGAAGCGGGACCGCAACGAGTGCCCGCTCTTCACCCCCAAGGTCGCGCAGGAGTTCTCCAAGGATTCCGACAAACCCTCGCCCGGCGACGCGCGGTCGGCTTTCGACGCGTTGTTCAAGTTCTGAGCTCAGACCGACCCGTTCCGCAGCAACTGCGCGTAGAAGCGCACGACCTCGCCGTAGTTCTCGATCCCCACCCGCTCGTTGGTGCCGTGGAGGCGTTTGAGGTCCTCCGCCTTCATCCGGACCGGCAGAAACCGGTAGACGTTGGGGCTCAGGCGCAGGTAGTGGCGGGTGTCCGTGGCGCCGGCGAGGAGGTTGGGAGCGACGATCACGCCGGGAATCACCTGCGCCAGGGTGCGCTGGATCAGGCTGAACTCCGGCGCGCTGACGTCGGACTCCGGTGACGGCTGGCTGTTGAAGCCGCCCGTCGCGTTCACCCGGATGCCGGGACCCACGGTCTCGCGGACGTGGTGGAGCACGCTCGCGATCGTGTCCCCCTGCAGGATGCGGAAGTTCACCACGGCGCGGGCTTCGTGAGGGAGGACGTTCTCCTTGACGCCACCCTGGAAGATCGTCGGCGCCGTGGTGGTGCGGACGCGGGCGTTGGCCGCCGGATCGGAGGCGGCCTGCCGTTCCAGGAGCGGCGCGAACAGCCAGAGGTTGGCGAGCACGAGGCGGGAACCAAAGGGCATCTCGGGAGCCAGGTACTGATAGGTGCGCCGGGCGGCGCCGGCGAGCCGCGCCGGCATCTGGTGGTTCTCGAGCCTCTCGATGGCTGCGGCCAGCGTGCCGATGGCGCCGTGCTGGAGCGGCATGGAGGAGTGCCCCCCATCGCTGTCGGCCACCAGCTCGACGCTCAGCACCCCCTTCTCGGCGGTGCCCACCATGGCGGCGGACCGCGTCACGCCCGGCACCAGGCCCTCGACGATGGCTCCTCCCTCGTCGAGGATGAAGGCCGGACGGACGCCCCGCCGCTCCAGGAGAGCGGCCATCGCCGCCGCGCCTTGCCCGCCCACCTCCTCGTCGTGGCCGAAGGCGAAGTAGACGGTGCGGTCCGGCTGGAACCCGCGGCCGAGGAGCATCTCGGCCGCTTCGAGGATGGCCATCATGCCCACCTTGTCGTCCAGCGCGCCCCGGCCCCAGACCCAGGTTCCGTCGACGACCCCGGAAAAGGCGGGATGCGTCCAGCTCTTCTCGGTGCCCGGCTCGACCGGCACCACGTCCTGGTGGGACAGCAGCAGGATCGGCGGCAGCTCCGGTTTCCGTCCCTTCCAGGTGTAGAGCAGGCTGTAGCCGCCGACCGTCTCCCGGGCCAGCGTGGCGTGCACGCGGGGGAAGGTCTGTGCGAGATATTGGTGGAGACCCTGGAACGCCGCGGCCTCCACGGTCTGCCGGTTCTCGTGGGAGATGGTGGGGAAGCGGAGCGCTCCCGCCAGATGCTCCGCGGCTCCGCGCGCGTCGACCTTGAGATCCGTGACGGGCTCCGCCTGGACCTGATGGGATTTCACCAGGATCATCCGGAGCAGGAGGCTGGCCAGAAACAGGAACAGGACGAGGCCGGCGGCGACGGCGAGGATTCTCTTCATGGGGTTTGTTCTCAAGCCTTGGACAGGTCCGCCGTCGGCAGGAACCGCGGCGGCTTCCGGACCTTCATCGTGGCCTCGAAGCCGGACGCGAGCTTGATCAGCACGGGCTCGCTCCATGCCGCGCCGATGAAGGAGATACCCATGGGAAGCCCGAAGGCGAAGCCGGCCGGCACCGTGATACTCGGGTAGCCCGACACCGCGGCGAGCGACGAGCTGCCGCCGCCTCCGGAGTCGCCGTTGACGAGGTCGATCAGCCACGCGGGGCCGTGGGTGGGGGCCACGAGGGCGTCCAGCTTGTGCTGGGCGAGGACCGCGTCGAGCGCCACCTTGCGGGAACGGCAGGCCGCGAGCGCCTTCTTGTAGGCCGCCTCGGTGAGCGGCCCCTTGCGTTCAGCCTGCAGGAAGATCTCCTGGCCGAAGTAGGGCATCACCCGGTCGCGGTGGCGCTCGTTGAACTCGATCGCCTCCTTGAGGGTGTGGACCGGCGCCTGGGGACCCAACTCCGCGAGATAGTGGTTGAGGTCCGCCTTGAACTCATAGAGCAGGACCTGGTACTCGCCATCGCCGGACTTGCCCGCCGGGGGGATCTTCACGGGGTCCACGATCGTGGACCCCGCCGCCTTCATCGCCGCCAGCGCCTCGGCGAGGAGGGAAGTCGTCAGCGGGTTGTCCTCGAACGAGCCGGGATGGTAGACGCCGATCCGCGCCCCCTTCAGTCCCTTGGGATCCAGGAACTTCGTGTAATCGTCGAGCGCCTGGCCACGGCCGGCGCGGGTGACCTCGTCGCGCTCGTCCACGCCGGTCATGGCGCCGAGGAGGACGGCGGCGTCGGCCACGGTGCGGGCCATGGGACCGGCGGTGTCCTGGGTGTGGGAGATGGGGATGATGCCGGAGCGGCTGAGCAGGCCCACGGTCGGCTTGACGCCGACGATGCCGCACGACGAGGAGGGGGAGACGATCGAGCCGTCCGTCTCGGAGCCCACGGCCGCGGCGCAGAGGCTGGCGGCGGCCGCGACGGCCGAGCCCGAGCTGGAGCCCGAGGGATCGCGGTCGAGCGCATAGGGATTGCGGCATTGCCCGCCGCGGCTGCTCCAGCCGCTGGTGGAGCGGGAGGACCGGAAGTTGGCCCATTCGGAGAGGTTCGCCTTGCCGAGCAGGATGGCGCCGGCCGCCCGCAGCCGCGCGGCGATGAAGGCGTCGCGAGGCGGGATGGAGGCTTCGAGGGCGAGCGAGCCGGCGGTGGTGGTCATCCGGTCCGCGGTCCCGATGTTGTCCTTGATCAGGATGGGGATGCCGTGGAGCGGCCCGCGGGGCCCCTTGTCGCGGCGCTCGGCGTCGAGCCCGTCCGCGATGGCGAGCGCCTCCGGGTTGACCTCGATCACCGCCCGCAGCTCCGGACCCTTCGTATTCAACGCCTCGATGCGGGCGAGGTATTTCTCGGTGAGCGACCTCGCCGTCTCCTTCCCCGAACGGAGCGCCGCCTTGAGATCGGCGATCGTCATCTCCTCCAGATCGAACGGCGCCTGAGCGGCCGGAGCAGCCGCTGAAGCCGGGATCGCGGGGGCGAGCAGGGGACCGGCCGCCGCGAGCGCTCCACCGGCCAGGCTCATCTTCATCAAATCCCGGCGCGTCCAGGGCCCCTCGTCGCGTTCCTTCACGGTGCCTCCTCGGATGAGCGAAATCTTACCGCCGATCATACTTTCAGAAGACGAACATTCCCACGGCGGCGCCGAACATCAGCAGGGCCGTCAGGCCGACCACGATCGTGCCGAGCCGCGAGCTCGGCTGGCCGCGCATGACCTTCGAATCCACGGCCACGACCAGGATGCCGGCCAGCAGAAAGGGCGCGAGCAGGCCGTTGATGACGGCGGACCAGAAGAGGATCCTGATGGCGTTGACGCTGAAGAAGTCGAGCAGGACCCCGAGCAGAGTCGAGCCCGCCACGATCGAGTAGAACTGCCGGGCGCGCACCAGCTTCCGGTTGAGCCCCTGATTCCATCGGAAGGTGTCGGAGATCGCGTAGGCGCTCGAGGCGGCGAGGGTCGGAATGGCCAGGAAGCCGACGCCGAAGATCCCGATCGTGTAGAGCAGGGAGGCGGCCTCGCCGGCCAGCGGCCGCAGGGCCGAGGCGGCCTCCCTGGAGCTCTGGATGTCCGTCTTGCCGTGGGCGTGAAGCGTCAGCGCCGTGGTGAGGATCACGAAGAACATGACGAGGTTCGAGGAGAACGTGCCGAACCCCACGTCGAGCTTGCGGTCGACGATCTCCGCCTGCGTGGCGCCCTGGCGGAGCTCGGTGCTCACGCGGCCCATGGCCTTCTCCTCCTCGACCTCCTGGGAGGTCTGCCAGAAGAACAGGTAGGGGCTGATCGTGGTGCCCAGGAGCGCGACCAGGGTGGACCAGCCCTCTTTCGTCTTCGGCAGGCTGGGGACGAACGTGTCGTGGAGGACCTGCTTCCAGGGGGGGTGAAGGAACAGGGCCGTCACGATGTACGCACCGAGAACGAGCGCCAGCCATTTGAGCACCCTTGCGATCAGTGGATAGGGGAGCCAGATCGTGGCGGCCACGATGAGCAGAGCGAAGACGCAGACGAAGTAGTGGGAGTTGACGCCGGTCAGCGTCCCGGCGGCGTCGGCCATGCCGGAGAGGTCGGCGGCGATGTTGAGGCTGTTGGCGGCGAGCAGGCCGGCGGAGACGAGGATCAGGAGAGGGCGCGGGAAGCGCTGCAACAGATTCCTGGCCAGCCCGCAGCCGGTGACCATGCCGATGCGGGCGCACATCATCTGGACGGCCGCCATGAGAGGCCAGGTGAGGAGGGCCGTCCACAGGAACGCCGTGCCGAACTGCGCCCCGGCGATCGAAAACGTGGCGATGCCGGACGGATCGTCGTCGGCGGCGCCGGTGATCACGCCCGGGCCGAGGGCCGAGAAGAACCGCCGGATGAACCCCTTCTTCTTCGCCATGAGTCTCTCAGGATCGAACGCCTGCGTTGGGTGAGTCTACAATGATGGAGTCATGCCGATCGATCCCCGGAACTTCGAGGTCCTGGACGACGAGATGGCCCGGGTGTTCCGGGCGATGGACGGAGCCCAGCGCCTGAAGATCGCGAGCGACCTGTTCCGGTCAGCCCGCCGCATGCTCGCGAGCCAGCTCGCCGCGGAACATCCGGACTGGGACGATGAGCGCGTCCAGCGGGAGACGGCGAGGAGGCTTTCGCATGGAGCAGTCTGAGCTGCTCCGGTACACCGTCGGCGTCCTGGATCGGATCGGCCTGCGGTACTTCGTCACCGGCTCCATGGCGACGATCTTCTTCGGTGAGCCGCGCTTCACGAACGACATCGACATCGTGGTCGATCTTCCCTCCGGCAGGATCGCCGAGCTCTGCGCCGCCTTTCCCGCTCCGGACTTCTACATCAGCGAGGAAGCCGTCCACCGGGCGGTATCACGCCGTGGGCAGTTCAACATCATCCATCCCGCTTCGGGCCTCAAGGTGGACATCATGGTCCCGGCGGACTCACCCTTCAACCGGAGCCGCTTCTCGCGAACGAAGAGGGTCGCGCCGGCTCCCGATTTCGATGCCACCTTCTCCTCTGCCGAGGACGTGATCCTCAAAAAGATGGAGTCCTACCGCGAGGGTGGTTCCGAGAAGCACCTGCGCGACATTACCGGGGTCCTGAAGATCAGTGGCGATGCTCTCGACCGGGGCTACATCGCGGAATGGGCCGCGCGGATGGGGACCGCGGACATCTGGAAAGAGATCCTGAAGCGAGCGGACGAGAGCCGGTAGGGATCACTTCTTCCACCCCGTCCACCCGGGCCCCCGCACCACCCGGCCGGCGGCGGCTCCGGTGGGCTCGCCGTCCTTGAGGACCTGGACGCCGTTGACGAAGACCTGGCGGACGCCGGTCGCGTACTGGTGCGGCTTGTCGTAGGTGGCGTGGTCCTGGATCCTGGCGGGATCGAAGACCACGATGTCGGCGAAGTAGCCCGTCTTGAGCAGTCCCCGGTCGCGGATCCTGAGGTTCGTGGCCGGCAGCGAGGTGAGCTTGCGGACCGCCTCCTGGAGCGGGATCACCTTCTCGTCGCGCACGTAGCGCCCCAGCAGGCGGGCGACGTTGCCGTAGGTGCGCGGATGGGGATTGGACTTGAGGAACACCCCCTCGGTCGCGGGGGCCTCGGCGTCCGAGCCGAAGCTCACCCAGGGGAGCGCGATCTCCTTGCGGACGTTGTCCTCGGACATCAGGAAGTAGACGGTGCCGACCCGGCTGTCGTCCTCGATCACCAGGTCCATGGCCGTCTCCTGGGGCGACTTGCCGCGCAGTCTGGCGATCTCGGCCAGGGTCTTGCCCGTCAACGGCTTCAGCTTGTCGTTCTTGAAGGCGACGAGGAGGGTCTTCTCCGGCCCCGCGGCGACGAAGAGGTTCTCCCAGGCGTCGGTGGGCGTCGCCATCTCCTTGGCCACCTTCTCCCGGGTGGCCGGGTCCTTGAGGCGGGCGATCCAGGCTTCGAGCCCGCCCTCCTGGACCCACGGCGGCATGGCGGCGTCGAGACCGGTGGCGCCGGCGGTGTAGGTGTACATGTCGGCCGTGATCTTGAGGCCGGCGGCGCGGGCGTCCTCGACCTTCCTGATGGCGGCGTCGAGCTTGCCCCAGTTCTGCTGGCCGGCGGCCTTGAAGTGGTAGATCTCGGCGGGGAGCCTGGCCCGGCGGGAGATGTCGATCAGCTCGTCCATGGCCTCGAGCAGGCGGTTGCCCTCGCTGCGCATGTGGGAGATGTACATGCCGCCGTACTTCGCGGCCTCCTCGCAGAGGGCCACGAGCTCGTCCGTGCCGGCGTAGAAGGCCGGCGCGTAGATCAGCGAGGAGCCCACGCCGAGCGCCCCTTCCTCCATGGCCTGGTCGACCAGCCCGCGCATGCGCGCCAGCTCCTCGGGAGTGGGCGGCCGGTTGGCGTAGCCCACCTCGTGGACGCGGAGGGTCGTCGCGCCCACGAAGGAGGCGACGTTGGGAGCGATGCCGCGCGCCGCGAGCTGATCGAGGTACTCGCCGAGGGTGGTCCAGGTGACGGGATACTTGACGTCCCCCTCCTGTTCGACCGTCTCCTTCTTCATGGCGTCGTTGAGCGGTCCCATGGAGCCGCCCTCGCCCATGACCTCGAGGGTCACCCCCTGGCGGATGTCGCTCTGGGCGCGGCCGTCCACCAGCAGAGATTCGGTCGCCCAGCTCAGCATGTTGACGAAGCCCGGGGAGACGGCGAGCCCGCGGGCGTCGATCTCCGTCTTGCCCCTGGCGTCGCCGAGGGAGCCGAGGGCCGCGATGCGGTCGCCGTTCACCGCCACGTCTCCCACGAAAGGCTTGCCGCCGGAGCCGTCGTAGACCGTCCCGCCGCGCAGGATGAGATCGTACGTCCTGGGCGTCCCGGCGGCCCGCGCGGGGCCGGAGAGCACGGACAGCAGGCAGCAGAGCGCCAGGGCGAAGACGGTCGTTCGCTTCATGCGGGTCTCCTCGGAAATTGATCCATTACCAGTGTCCGGCGATCGGCTGCCATCCCTGGCGCCGGGTACCGAACCGGAACTGCGCGTCGGGGCTGCCCGGCGACAGCGAGTTGCGGAGACGGAAGACGGCCGCGACCGGATCGTAGACGCCGAGGTCGTCATGGCCGTCGCCGTTCCAGTCCCCGATGACGGGAAACGCTCCTCTCCCCGGAGGCCCGAACTGGATCACGAAATCCGGCGGCGCGTCCTGGAATCCGTTGGTGAGATAGAAGACGGCTGCCGCGGGATCGAACAGGCCCACGCTGTCCTTGCCGTCGCCGTTCCAGTCGCCGGCGACCGGGATCAGGCCGACGGTGCCGGGGCCGAAGGCGAAGGTGACGTCGAACCCCGATCCGGAGAGCGAGCTCTTGAGGCGGAACGTCCGGGTGGCCGGATCGTAGAGGCCGACCGTATCTTTGCCGTCGCCGTCCCAATCGCCCACCACGGGGAGCACGCGGGAGGAGGGGGCGTCCACCTGAAGGAGCACGTCGGAGACGCCGCCGGAGAGCGAGTTCTTGAGCCGGAAGGTCGCGGCAGCCGGATCGTAGAAGCCGAAGGTGGTCTTGCCGTCGCCGTTCCAGTCGCCGGCGATCGGGAGCCAGCCGTTGCGGCGCGGGCCGAAGTGGATGACCTGGACGCCGGCGCCCGCCGAGTTGGCGCTCTTCAACTGGAAGCGGGAGGTCTGCGGATCGTAGAGCCCCACGGTCTCGGCGGTGCCGCCGACCGCCTGGCCAACGAAGCGGAAGAGCTGCCCGGTCAGGTTGGCGGCGTAGAGCTCGCCGTCGTGGTCCTCGCCGAAGGTCGTGAGCTGCGAAACCTGGCCGGAGACCATCCGCACGGTGAAGCCGTCCCCCGAGCGCGCGGCGGCCCAGATCGTGCCGGCGCAGAGATCGCCGAAGACGTAGTCTCCCTGGAGCTGCGTCACGGCGTGGCCGCGGTAGACGTAGCCGCCGGTCACCGCGCAGCGGGACGACTGGTGGCTGTACTCGAGAACGGGGAGGGTGTAGGCCGGCGAGCCGCACGGAGGGGTCGAGGCCGGGCAGGCATCGCGCGAGGAGCAGTAGGTCCCCTCCATGACCTTCCAGCCGTAGTTCTCGCCCCCCCGCGACGAGGCGGGCTGAAAATCGATCTCCTCGTGCTGGTCCTGGCCGACGTCGCCGATCCAGAGGTCCCCGGTCTCGCGGTCGAAGGAGAAGCGCCAGGGATTGCGCAGGCCGCTCGCCCAGACCTCGTCCGGCGGATCGCCCGGGCCGCGGAACGGGTTGGAAGCCGGAATCCCGTAATAGGGAGGGGTCGCGACGTTCTGGTCGACGTCGATCCGCAGCATCTTGCCGAGGAGCATGCTCGGATTCTGGGCCCTGCACTCGGGGTCGTAGCCCGAGCCGCCGTCCCCCATGCCGATGTAGAGATCGCCGTCGGGTCCGAACTGGAGCTGCCCGCCGTTGTGGTTCGAGTAGGGCTGCTCGATCGTCAATAGGATCCGCGCGCTCGCCGGATCGGCCTGGTTGGGATCGGCGGCGGAGACCTGGTAGCGGGCGATGACCGTATTGCCCTGAATGTTCGTATAGTTGACGAAGAGGAAGCCGTTCCCGGCGTAGTGGGGGTGGAACGCCGTCGAGAGCAGGCCGCGCTCGCCGTCGGTCGTGGTCTTGTCATGGATGTCGAGGAACGGCTGCTGGCGCACGGCGCCGTTCTCGAGGATGACGATGCGGCCCTCGCGGAGGGTCAGGAAGAGCCGGCCGTCCCCGGCGTTGGTGATGCCGGTGACGGAGCCGAGGTCGGTCGCGACCTGCTGGAGGCTGACCCCCGCCAGATTGCCGGCGACCGTGAAGGGCCCCGTCGCGGGCGCGGGATCGGCGGCGCGGGCCGGGCGGCGCGGCGCGGTCAGCAGGAGGAGAGCGATGACGGAGAATCGGGCGAAGAATCTGGCCGAGAATTTGGAGTTGCGGCGCATGATGGGATCTCCTGTGCGTGCCAGCATCTTACTTGGGAACCTGGACGGATGATCCCGATCGACGACAACCTCTCCATTCCCGACGAGGAGGTCACCTTCGCGACCTCGCGGAGCGGCGGCCCCGGCGGGCAGAACGTCAACAAGCTGGAGACGCGGGTGACGGTGCGGTTCGACCTCGCGGGATCGAGCCGTCTCTCGGAGGAGCAGAAGGCCCGGCTCCGGGAGCGGCTGGCGACGCGGATCACCAGGGAGGGCGTCCTCCATGTCACCTCGCAGCGGCACCGCAGCCAGGGGGCGAACCGGGACGCGGCCGTGGAGCGCTTCGCTGAGCTGCTGAGGGAGAACCTCCGGGAAAAGCCGCCGCGCAGGAAGACCCGGCCCTCGCGGGCGGCGAAGGCGCGCCGGCTGGACGCGAAGCGGCGCCAGAGCCAGCGCAAGCGGGACCGGTCGTCGCCGGTGGAATGAGGCGGAACGGTTATAGGATGACGCCAATCCGGACCCGACACCGCCATGGAACCCGACCGATTCTTCAGCCAGGCCGATCTCGAGGCCATCCAGACCGCGGTGCGGGAGGCGGAGGCGCGGACCTCGGGCGAGATCGTCCCCTACGTCGTCGAGCGGAGCGACGAGTATCACAATGCCCTCTGGAAGGGGGCTGCCCTGGGGGCGCTCCTGGGACCGATGGCGGCGCTCGCCATCCATCGCTGGAGCAATCTCTGGGGGATTCCGCTGGGGATCTGGATCGCGCTGCCGGCGCCCCTGGGCGGCGCGATCGGCTATCTGCTCGCCTTGCTTCACCCGGTCCGCCGCTGGATGGCGGGGGAGTATGCCCTCGACGCGCGGGCCCGCCGGCGCGCCGCGGTTGCTTTCCTCGAGCAGGAGGTCTTCCGCACCCGCCAGCGGACGGGCATCCTCCTCTTCCTCTCCCTGTTCGAGCGCCGGGTCGTGCTGCTGGCCGACGCCGGCATCCACCAGAAGGTGGGGGAAGGGGAGTGGGAGGCGATCACCCGCCGCCTGGCCCAGGGCCTGCGGACCGGCCGGCCGGCGCCCGCGCTGATCGAGGCGATCGGCGCCTGCGGCGAGCTGCTGCAGCGGCACGGCGTCGAGCGCCAGGACGACGACCAGGACGAGCTCTCCAACGAGCTGCGCCGAGAGAAGGATTGAGATGGCCCGCCGGCTCCCACTGATCGCCCTTCTTTTCCTGCTGCCGCTCGCCTGGGCGGCCGCCAAGGACGTCCCCTACCTGGCCGGCCGCGTCAACGACTCCGCGAACCTGCTCAGCGCCGACCAGAAGCAGCGCATCGAGGCGCAGCTCGCCCAGTTCGAGAAGCAGACGGGCGATCAGGTCGCCGTGCTCACCCTCGACAGCCTGGACGGCGAGCCCATCGAAGACTACGCGAACAAGGTGGCCCGCACCTGGGCCCTGGGCCAGAAGGGGAAGGACAACGGCGCGCTCCTGCTGGTCTCCAAGCAGGACCGCAAGATGCGGATCGAGGTCGGCTACGGTCTGGAACCGGTGCTGACGGACCTCCAGACGAGCATCATCCAGAACCAGGTCATCATTCCCCGCTTCAAGCAGGGGGACTTCGGCGGCGGCATCGAGGCCGGGGTGAACGCCATCCTGAGCACGATCCAGGGCAAGCCGGTGCAGCCGGCGCCGGAGGCCCAGCCGTCGCGGAATGGGGGCGAGTCGCGGTCCTGGCCGGGTTTCCTGATCTTCGGCCTGTTCGCGCTCGGGCCGTTCATTCTGAACGCCATCCGCAGCGGGAGCTGGGTCGTCTACGTCGTGATGCTGCCCCTCCTCTTCTTCCTGGGCTCGCTCGCCGGCCTGACGGTGGGGCTGATCGCGGCCGGCGTATGGCTCGTGCTCTTCCCCATCCTACGGATGATCCTGCCGCGGACCCCGTCCTCCGGCCGGTTCCGTGGTCCGGGCGGCTGGTGGATGGGGCCGGGCGGTTGGGGAGGAGGCGGCGGTGGGGGAAGCTGGGGGGGAGGCGGTGGAGGAGGCGGCTTCTCGGGCGGCGGCGGCAGCTTCGGCGGCGGCGGGTCATCCAGCAGTTGGTGACGACCCCGCGAACGCCTCCATCGCCTCGCCGACCAGCCGCTCCCCCTCTTCGGTGTGCTTGGGGGAGAAGTGGAACGGCACCAGCCGTTTCGCTCCCGCCTCGCGGGCGAGCCATCCCGCCTGCCGCGCCGTGAGGTGATACTTCTCGGCCGCCCGCTGCTCCTCCTCGTGCGTGAAGGCCGTCTCGATGAACAGCGAGTCCGCGTTCCGGGCGAGGTCCAGGATCGCCTCGATGTTCGGCGTGGTGAACCCGGCGTCCGTCACGTAGACGATCTTCTGCCCTGGAACGATCCGCAGCACCTTCTCCTTGAGGTCGCCGAGCGAGACGGTCCGCTCGCGGACCGCGCCGTCCTCGCTCCAGCGCACGGGAACCTCGGTACGGTCCGGCTCGCCCCGTGCCACGGCCGATTTGAGGTCCCGCAGCCAGGGGCCGGTGGGGAGGCCCAGCTCCTCGAGGCCGTTCTTCCAGACGTTGACGTGGAACTTCTCCTCCAAAGCGAACGCCAGGCAGGGAGTCTGATGATCGAGAACGGCGGCGCGCACCTGGAACGTCTCCTCGTCGAGCAGGAGGCCCGACGGCAGCTCCGGCGTGGAGACCGGTTCCCGTTGGAACCCGGTCCGGGTCCGGAACTCGGCGGTCGCGGCGCCGTTCTCCCGGCCCTCCGTGACCCGCACCACGAAGTCGCTCTCATAGTTGGCCACCAGGTTCCAGGTGTAGGCCGCCAGCTTGTGCTCGACCCGATCGATGAAGCCGGGAGGTCCGAACAGGTGCAGGACCTTCTCCCGGCCCAGCAGCAGGCGCAGCAGGAGGTCGAATCCCGCGAAGTGGTCCATGTGGGTGTGGGAGACGAAGGCGTGGCTCACCTTCAGGATCTGCCGCGAGGCGAGAGGGGAGAGGTCCCCGAGGTCGAACAGCAGCGCCCGCTTCTCGAAGAGGAAGTCGATGTAGAGCCCCGGATCCCCGAACGGGTCGTTGACCAGCCGGGGATGGAAGAGCGGCTTCACGGAGAAAAAGTGCCTCGGCTCGGGGACGCGCACCGGCTCGTCGGAAGGTCCCGACGGCCCGTCAGAAAGTCAACCTACCGCTCCACCCAGTAGTTCGGCGCCTCCTTGGTGATGACCACGTCGTGCGCGTGGCCCTCCTTCAGGCCGGCGGGGGAGATGCGGACGAACCGGGTCTTGGTGCGGAGCTCCTCGATCGAGGAGCAGCCCGCGAGCCCCATCCCCGAGCGCAACCCGCCGGTGAGCTGCGGCAGCATCTGGTGGACGCTCCCCTTGTAGGGGACCATCCCCTCGATTCCCTCCGGAACCAGCTTCGACAGCGCGCCGCTCCCCTCCTGGAAGTAGCGGTCGGCGCTGCCGCGCGCCATGGCCGAGAGCGATCCCATCCCGCGGTAGGCCTTGAAGGTGCGTCCCTGATAGAGGATGGTCTCGCCGGGGCTCTCCTCGGTGCCGGCGAAGAGCGAGCCGATCATCACCGAGTGCGCGCCGGCGGCGATCGCCTTGGTGAGGTCGCCCGAGAACTTGATGCCGCCGTCGGCGATGATCGGCACGCCGTGCTCGGCCCCCACGCGGGCGCAGTCGGCAACCGCGGTCACCTGCGGGACGCCGGCGCCGGTGACGACGCGGGTCGTGCAGATGCTCCCCGGGCCGATGCCCACCTTGACGGCGTCGGCGCCGCGCTCGATGAGGGCGAGCGTGCCCTCGGCCGTGGCCACGTTGCCGACGATCAGCTTGACCTCGGGGAAGCTCTCGCGCAGCTTGGCGGTGGCGTCGAGCACGCCGCGGCTGTGGGCGTGCGAGGAGTCGAGCACCAGGAGATCCACCTTGGCCTTGACCAGGGCGGCGGCCCGTTCGAGGTAGTCGCCCGAGGAGCCGACCGCCGCGCCGACGCGCAGGCGCCCGAGCTCGTCTTTGCAGGCGCTGGGATACTGGATCGCCTTCTGGATGTCCTTGACCGTGATCAGCCCCTTGAGGTTGCCGGCCCGGTCGACCACCAGCACCTTCTCGATGCGGTGCTCGTGGAGCTGGGCCTTGGCCTGCTCGAGCGTGGTTCCCTCGGGAACGGTGACCAGGCCCTCCTTGGTCATCAGCTCGCGGATCGTCTTGTCCAGGCTCTGCTCGAAGCGGAGGTCGCGGTTGGTGAGGATGCCGACCAGGTGTCCCTGGTGGTCGGTCACCGGGACGCCCGAGATCTTGTAGCGGGCCATCACCTCCAGCGCCTCGCGGATGCTCTGGTCGGGCCGCATGGTGACGGGATCGACGATCATCCCCGCCTCGCTGCGCTTGACCCGGTCCACCTCCTCGGCCTGGACCTCGACGGGCATGTTCTTGTGGACGATGCCGATGCCGCCCTCCTGGGCCAGGGCGATGGCCAGACGCGATTCGGTCACCGTGTCCATGGCCGCGGAGAGGATGGGCATGTTCATCTCGATGCCGCGGCAGACCTGGGTCCGCAGCTCGACCTGGTTGGGGTGGACCTCGGAGAAGCCGGGGACGATCGAGACGTCATCGAACGTGAGGGCGAGGCGAGGCTCGAATTCGGTCATAGTTTCCTTCAAAAACGAAAAACGTCCGCGACGGTTGGACTCGATATCGGGGGCGAAGGATATCAGCCCGCCGGCTCCTGCGAAAAGGGCGGCCGAACGGCCGCCCTCGATCCTCCATCCGGAGCGTTGATCCGGGTCGCGCTCCTCACCCCACCGTCACCGCCGCGCCGTGGCACTTCTTGTACTTCTTGCCCGAGCCGCAGGGGCAGGGATCGTTGCGGCCCACCTTGACGTCGCGGTTGACCGTGGGCTGCGGGCGCTGTCCCTCGACCTTCGGCGGCGCGGAGAGCTCGATCCGGGGCGCCGCCGCCCGCTGCTGGCGGGCCCGCTGCTCGGCCACCTGTTCCTCGGTCATCGGCTCGTAGAGGAAGAGCTTCTGGATGATGTCGTTCTCCACCCGCTCGCGCATCATGTCGAAGAGATCAAAGCTCTCCTTCTTGTACTCCTGGAGTGGATCGCGCTGGCCGTAGCCGCGCAGGCCGATGCCCTCCTTCAGATGGTCGAGAGCGAGGAGGTGGTCCTTCCACGCCGTGTCCACGGAGTGGAGCATCATGTCGCGCTCGAAGCTGCGGATGACCTCGGGGGCGTGCCGCGCCTCCTTCTCCAGGTAGCGCCCCTCGATCGCCTTCCAGAGGGTCTCGCGCAGCTCGTCGATGCCGAGCTCGTCGAGGCTCATCCCACCGGCGTTGATGTTGAAGTAGGCGAGCACCTCGGTGCGCAGGCCGGTGAGGTCCCAGTCCTGCGGATCGGACTTCTCCGGGCAGTGGAGCTCGAGCAGGCCGTCGAGGATGTCCGCGGCGATGCCCAGGACGTAGTCGCGCCCCTCGCGCCCCTCGAGGATGTCGAGGCGAAGCTTGTAGATCGCCTCCCGCTGCTTGTTCATCACGTCGTCGTACTCGAGGAGGTGCTTGCGGGTCTCGAAGTTCCGGCCCTCGACCTGCGTCTGGGCGCGCTCGATGGCCTTGCTGACCATCCCGTGCTCGATCGCCTCCCCCTCTTCCATGCCGAGGCGGCCCATCAGGCCCTGGATGCGGTCGGAGCCGAAGATCCGCATCAGGTCGTCCTCGAGCGAGAGATAGAAGCGGGAGGAGCCGGGGTCGCCCTGGCGGCCGGAACGGCCGCGGAGCTGGTTGTCGATGCGCCGCGACTCGTGCCGCTCGGTGCCGAGGATGTGGAGACCGCCGAGGGCGAGAACCTCCTGGCGCTCGCGGACGCAGATCTCCTGGTAGCGCTCGAACGCCGCCTGGTAGGCCTCGGGCTCGGTCTCCGGATCGGCCTCCGAGCGGGCGAGTCCCTCGGGGTTGCCGCCCAGGAGGATGTCGGTGCCGCGGCCCGCCATGTTGGTGGCGATGGTGATGGCGCCCTGACGGCCGGCCTGGGCGACGATGGAGGCTTCGCGCTCGTGGTACTTGGCGTTGAGCACCACGTGCGGCACCTTGGGCGGCCGGTTGAGCAGCTTCGAGAGCATCTCGCTCTTCTCGATCGACACCGTGCCCACCAGCACCGGCTGGCCGCGCTGCTGGGCCTCGCGGATCTCCTCGACGACGGCGTTCCACTTCTCCTGGGCGGTGCGGTAGACCAGGTCCCCCCGGTCGTCGCGGATCATGTCCCGGTTGGTGGGAATCACGGTGACGTCGAGGTTGTAGATCTGCCCGAACTCGGAGGCCTCGGTGTCGGCGGTGCCGGTCATGCCGCCCAGCTTCTTGTACATCCGGAAGTAGTTCTGGAAGGTGATCGTGGCGAGCGTCTGGTTCTCGCGCTCGATCTTGACCCCCTCCTTGGCCTCGACCGCCTGGTGCAGGCCGTCCGACCAGCGGCGGCCCGGCATCATGCGGCCGGTGAACTCGTCGACGATGACCACCTTGCCGTCCTTGATCAGGTAGTCGACGTCGCGCTGGTAGAGGGCGTGGGCGCGCAGCGCCTGGTTGACCCCGTGGAGGACCTCCATGTTCTCGGGATCGTAGAGGTTGCGCACGCCGAGGAGCTGCTCCACCTTCTCGACGCCCTCCTCGGTCAGGCTCGCCTGGTGGGCCTTCTCGTCGATCAGGTAGTCGCCGGTCGTGCTCTTCTTGCCGTCCCCCTCGTCGATCTCCTCCCCCTTGACCAGGCGGGGAATGATGCGGTCGATCCGGTAGTACTTGTCGATCGACTCCTCGGAAGGGCCGGAGATGATCAGCGGCGTCCGCGCCTCGTCGATCAGGATCGAGTCCACCTCGTCGACGATGCCGTAGTGGTGCCCGCGCTGGACCATCGACTCGAGGTCGAACTTCATGTTGTCGCGCAGGTAGTCGAACCCGTACTCGTTGTTGGTGCCGTAGGTCACGTCGGCGGAGTAGGCCGCCTTGCGGTCGGCGTCCGGCATGTCGTGCTGGATGACGCCGACGGAGAGGCCGAGGAAGCGGTAGATCTGGCCCATCCAGTCGGAGTCGCGGCGGGCCAGGTAGTCGTTGACGGTGACGACGTGGACCCCCTTGCCCTCGAGCGCGTTCAGGTAGACGGGCAGGGTGCCCACCAGCGTCTTGCCCTCGCCGGTCTTCATCTCGGCGATGCGGCCGCGGTGGAGCACGATGCCGCCCATGAGCTGGACGTCGAACGGCCGCATGTGAACCGAGCGCCAGGCGGCCTCGCGGGCCACGGCGAAGGCGGGGACCAGGATGTCGTCGAGGGTCGCCCCGGCGGCGAGCTGGGACTTGAACTCGGCGGTCTTGGCGCGCAGCTCGGCGTCCGAGAGAGCCTTGATCTGCGGCTCCATCTCGTTGATCGCCGCCACCAGGGGCAGCATCTTCTTCACTTCGCGTTCGTGTTGACTGCCGAAAATCTTGGTCAGTATCGTGTTGATCATCGAAGTCTCACTAAGTTCGGGGAAGACTCGGGAATCGAGCTCGGGGCAAGCGTCTACAACCGCCAGTCTACCAGAAAGATTCCGGGCGCCGCGCGCCGGCGGGCGGTCTCCGGGAGGGGAGGGAAGGGGAGCCTTAGGAGGCGCCCGCGACCGTATCGTCGAGGATGTAGCCGAAGGGGTTGACGGGATCGCCGTCCACCCGCACCTCGTAGTGGAGGTGATAGCCGGTCGAGCGGCCGGTGTTGCCCACGCGCCCCACGACGTCGCCCCGCTTGACCCGCTGGCCCGGCCGCACCTCGACGCGGGACATGTGCCCATAGCGGGTGGTGACGCCGAAGCCGTGGGCGATGAACACCGCCCGGCCCAGCCCGCCGACCTCGCCGGCCTGGATCACGACCCCGTCGGCGCTGGCGCGCACCGGCTGGCCGGGCGCCGCCGCGATGTCGACCCCCTGGTGGACGCCGCGGCCGTGGGTCAGGGGGTCGGCGCGGACGCCGAAGCCGCTGGTGAAGATCCCCTTGACGGGAGCGATAGCCGGAGTGGAGGAGATCCAGCGAACCCGCTCGTTGAGCTTGGCCTCGACCGCGTCGAGGGTCCCCGCGAGATGACCGGCGCGGCTGGCCAGCGACGGCAGGTCGCCTGTCTCATCCAGGGGAGCGCCACCGCCGATGCCCGGCTCGGCACCGCCCTCCAGGCTGTCTACCCCGGCGACGATGGCGAGCTGCCGCGTGCGCTCCTCGTACCCCACGAGCTGGGTCTGGAGCTTCTTGACGCCCGCCTCGAAGGTGAGATTCGTCCTGCGGAGCTGCTCGTTCTCGCTCCGCAGGCGGGCGATCTCGACGGGGTTGACGTTCCTGCTGAAGTGAAGCCAGGCGAAGAGAACTGCCGCGAGGGTGAAGAGGACGAAGGCGCCGGCCGCGATCCCGACCTGCAGGTTGGTGACCTGCCACTTGCGCAGCTTGGCGTGCGCGTGGGGGATCAGGATGATCGTGTGGTGCCGTTTTGCCATGAATCGTTTTACAAGAAGCCAGCGAGCTGGACACCCTCGAACCGGAACCGAGCGGCTAACGAGGAGCGTATTGTAGACCCTGGAACTCAGGTGTCAAGAGGTCCGTGAAATATGGCGAATCAGCATGCTGCGGTGGTGCAAAATTGCACAAGCCACGGTGCGAAGGAGCGGGGAGTGCCTCTAGACGCTCTCCGCCTCGGGCTCCGCGGCGGGGCGCCGCCGCGGCTTTGCCGCCTTCTTCGCCGGCTTCTTAGCCGATTTCCTCGGCAGCTTGTCGCGCCACCGGGAGATGGCCCGCTTGTCGGAGATATGGACGTGCACGGCGCCGTCGAGGGCCATCGCCAGCTTGACCATGGTCAGCAGGGTGAAATTGGCGCCTCCCCCGAGCAGCTTCGTGATGTAGGCCCGTGAGCTGCCGATCCGCCGCGCCAGCTCGGCGCGCGAGACCTTCTTCTCTTTCATGATCCGGCAGAGGTCCTCGGTGAACTCGATCACCGGACCGGCCATCCAATAGTCGACGTGGGTCTCGGCCTCCTTGAAGAGCTTGCCGTAACGCTCGAGATTGCGAGTCAATTCCTGATCAGCCATCTGGGGTCTCCTCTATGCGAAGCCTCCGCAGGAGCTTCGCGCTGAAATACTGTCTTCTCAGATCTCTTGCCAGCTTGACCTCCCCCTTGGGGGTACGCTCCGCTTTGCAGAAAGCGTTCGTGCAGACGATCCGGTATCCGTCGTCGTAAAAGAAAAGGACCCTCAGCTTCGGCCCTTTGGGCTGTCGCCGGAGCTCGAACATCCCGCTCCCCAACGACTTGCAGAGTGCCGCGCTGTGGGAAGGCCCCTCAGCGGGCAACCGGAGCCGCAGGAACATGAGCATGAAGCGTTGTGCCGCGCTCTGGCCTGAGCCCATCAGAAAGTCGAGCACCTGGCACCGCCCTCGGTCATCCACCACCGCCAGGACATCCCATTGCTCACGGGCGATCCGGACGAGTCGCATGTTAACTTCCCTATTAACGAACGTCAAGAGCTTTCCCTCGCTCATCCGGCCACTCTCCGATCCAGGCTGCGATATTGGATCGCCTCGGCCAGATGGGCCGCGCGGACGGCGTCGCTGCCCGCGAGGTCGGCGATGGTGCGGGCCACCTTGAGGACGCGGTCGAGCGCCCGCGCCGAGAGGCCGAGCTTCTCGAAAGCCGCGTCGAGCAGCCCCCGTCCCGCCGGATCGACGGCGCAGAACCGGCGGAGCTGCTCGGGCCCCATGGCGGAGTTGGTCGGCGTCGTCGTCTGGGGGCCGAAGCGCTCGACCTGGACGGCCCGCGCCACGGCCACGCGGCTCGCCACCGTCCCGGTGCTCTCGCCCGCGGACGAGCGCAGCTCCTTGAGGCTGACGGCCGGCACCTCGACGTGGAGGTCGATGCGGTCCAGCAGCGGCCCGGAGACCCGTCCGCGGTAGCGCTCGATCAGCGGCGGCGGGCAGCGGCAGGAGTACCGCGGGTCTCCCAGGTGGCCGCAGGGGCAGGGGTTCATGGCGGCCAGGAGAGAGAACCGTGCCGGAAAGACCAGCCGGGCGCGAGCCCGCACGACGCTGACCGTCCCCTCCTCGAGCGGCTGCCGCAGAGCCTCCAGTGTGTCGCGCCGGAACTCGGGAAGCTCGTCGAGGAAGAGGACGCCGTTGTGCGACAGGCTCGCCTCGCCCGGCCGCGGGTTGCTGCCGCCGCCGATCATCCCCGCCGTGCTGGTGCCGGTGTGCGGGCTGCGGAACGGCCGCTGGCGCAGCAGCCCGGCCGGCGGCTCCTCGGCCACCAGGGAGTGGATCTTGGTGACCGCGATCGACTCCGCCAGGCTGAGCGGTGGCAGGATGCCCGGCAGGCGGCGGGCCAGCATGGTCTTGCCCGAGCCCGGCGGGCCCAGGAAGAGGAGGTTGTGGCCGCCGGCCGCCGCCACCTCCAGCGCCCGCTTCGCCGTCTCCTGGCCGCGCACCTCCGAGAGGTCCGGCGCGGAGCCCACCGGGTCGGTGGAGAAGAGTGGAGGGAGAACGGGGAGCAGCTCCGCCGCTCCGGTCAGGTGCTGGACGGCCTCGGCGAGACCGCGGAGACCCACCACCGGCAGGGCCTCCAGCGCCGCCGCCTCCGCGGCGTTGGGCGCCGGCAGCAGCACCTCCCGGAGGCCGAGCCGCCGGCCCAGGTCGGCGATGGCGAGGCCTCCCCGCACGCAACGGACGGCGCCGTCGAGGCCCAGCTCGCCGCAGATCAGCCGGCCGTCGAGCGCCGCCTGCGGGATCTGCTCGTAGGCCGCCAGCATCGCGAGAGCGATGGCCAGGTCGAGGTGGTTGCCTTCCTTGCGCAGGTCGGCGGGTGCGAGATTGATGATGATGGACTTGGGATCCAGGTCGAAACCGCAGTTCTTGATCGCGGCGCGCACGCGCTCGCGGCTCTCGCGGACCGCGGCGTCGGCGAGCCCCACGATCTGGACCTGCGGGAGGCCGTTGTGGACGTCGACCTCGACTTGGACGGGACGGGCTTCGATCCCCCAGGGGGTTGCTGCTGTGGCTCGGGCTAGCATAGGCCCCAATAAGACGTAAAATCCCCCTCTAAACTTCTCGGGCCTAGAGCCACGCGGGTTTGCAGACCCCCTCCCAGCCCCCTTCGATATTTCAGAAACGGTTAGAACGCCCGTGAACGTCCTCGTGATCGCGACCAAGGCTCCCTGGCCGCCGATCGACGGCGGGCGGTTCCTGCTCCTCAACACGCTCCAGGGGCTGGCATCCGCGGGGTGCCGCGCGACGCTGGTGGCGCCGGTCGATTCCGGGCGGTTCGATCCCGTCCGGGTGGCCCGCGAGCTGTCCCCCTGGTGCGAGCCTGTTCTGGTCCCGGCGGCGCCGCTCCCGCCGGCGGTGGCGATGCTCCGCTCCGGCGGCGCGCCGCTGTCGATCGCCCGCCACGCGCTGCCGGCGGTGCGGCGGGAGGTGGAGTGCCGGCTGGCGGCGGTCCGCTTCGACCTCATCCATGCCGAGCAGCTCCAGGCGTTGCCGCAGGCCGTACCGGCTTTAGTGAGAGGGATTCCGGTGGTCCTGCGGGCCCAGAACGTGGAGAGCGATCTCTGGGCGGAGACGGCACGGCGGGGGAGAGGGGTTCGGGGATTCCTGTTGCGAAGGGAAGCGGGGAAGCTGGCTGCTTGGGAAGGGGAGGCGGTGCGGCGGGCCGCCGCGACCCTGGCACTGACCCGGGAGGACGCCGGCCGGCTGCGCGAGCTGGCGGGGGGAGGAGGGCGGGTCGGGGTGGTTCGGGCAGCGTTCCCGGACCTGCCGCCGGGCACGGGGAGCCTGGCCGGGGATCCGGCGGTCGTCGTCTTCGGCAGCCGGGGGTGGCTGCCGAACGAGGAGGCCGCCGCCTGGTTCGTCGCCGAGGTCTGGCCCGCCGTGCGCAAGGCCCTTCCGGGCGCCGTCCTTCACCTCTTCGGAATGGATACGGGAGTGCCGGGCGTCGTCGCGCATCCCTCCCTCCTGGACAGCGCTGAGGTCTATGCGCCGGGCTCGATCCTCGTCGTCCCCCTGCGCATCGCCTCCGGAGTGCGTATCAAGATCCTGGAAGCCTGGGCCCGCGGCGTGCCGGTGGTGGCCACCCCCGCCGCCCTGTCCGGACTGGAGGCGGAGGACGGCCGGGAGGCCCTCGTCGCCCGCGATGCCCGGGAGATGGCGGCGGCGATCCGCCGGATTCACCAGGAACCCGGGCGCGCCGCGGCGCTCGTCGAGGCCGGCCGCCGGGCGCGGCGGGAGCGGCACGATCCCGGGGAGGTGGCGCGGCGGTTGATGGAGGAATATGGAAAGGTAGCGGGTTAGAACTCGCCCACCAGCGAAATCTCCACCTCCAGCCGATGCCCCGTCCTCGTCTCGACGATCTCCTGGCAGTGGGCGATCAGTGCCCGCACGTCGGCCGCGGTCGCTCCTCCGGTGTTGATGAAGATGTTAGCGTGGCGCCGGGTGACCATGGCGCCGCCGATGCGGGCCCCTTTGAGGCCGCACTCGTCGATCAGGCGGCCGGCGCCGATCCCCTCGATCTTTTTGAAGATGGAGCCGGCGCTCGGCTCGCTGTCGAGGGGCGGATGGCGCTCGCGGCGCCACTGGAGGTTCTCCTCGACGATCCGCCGCATCCCTTCCGGGTCCGCCGGCGTGAGACCGAAGGTGGCGCTCAGCACGACGTCCGGCCGGTGATGGAGGACCGAGGTGTCGTAGCCGAGCTCGAAGTAGTTGACGTCCACCGTCCGCCGCTCCCCTTCGACGGTCAGGATCTCCGCCCCCCTGGTCACCTCGGCGATGAACATCGTCCGCTCGCGAGCGGGAGCAGGGGAGAGGAAGTGGAGGTTCTGCCAGAGCGCGCCTCCCACGGTCGAGGGGATGCCTGCATAGTGCTCCAGCCCGGAGAGGCCGTGGCCGACCGCCGCCTCGATCAAATCGGGCCAGACGATCGCCCCGCTCTCGGCCCGCACTGTCCCATCCTCCGGGGAAAACTCGAGGTGCCGTGCCAGGTTGCGGATCACCAGCCCGCGGAACCCGCGGTCGCCGACCAGGATGTTGGCGCCCAGCCCGAGCAGGAAGCAGGGCACTTCGTGCTCGCGGGCCGCGAGGATGGCCGCCGCCAGCTCGTCCGCCGTCCGCGGCTCGTAGAAGAGGTCGGCCGGGCCGCCGATCCTGAAGGTGGTGTACGGAGCGAGGATCTCCGCCGTCCGCACCCGGTCCGCCCCCAGCGCCCGGCGGAGCGGCTCGTACCCGCTCACGGCTCGTCGATCATCTGGATCCGCCGGACGTGCCGGCCCCCCTCGAACGGAGTGTCGAGCCAGATCTGCACCAGGGTGAGCGCCAGCTCGAGCGGCATCATCCGCTGGCCGAGGGAGAGCATGTTGGCGTCGTTGTGCCGGCGGCCGAGCCGGGCCGACTCCTCGTTCCAGCAGAGGACGCAGCGGATGCCGCGCACGCGGTTGGCCGTGATCGCCTCGCCGTTCCCCGAGCCGCCGAGCACAATGCCTCGCTCGACCTCGCCGGCGGCCACCGCCAGGGCCACCGGCCGGATGAAGGCGGGATAGTCGACCGTCATCTCCGAGTTCGTCCCGAAGTCCTTCACCTCGTGGCCCTTCGTGGCGAGAAACTTCTTGATCTCTTCCTTGTAACGATAGCCGGCGTGGTCGGAGCCGATGCCGATCTTCATCCTGCCTCTCCTTGGACGCGCTGCCGTTCGGGTCCGGGATTGTACGCCATCCTGCAGGCTCTACAGGGAACGCCGCCGTACTTCGAACAGCACCAGAGCCGCCGCCACCGTCGCGTTGAGGGACTCCACCGCCGGCTCCATCGGGATCGTCAACCGTAGGTTGGCGCGGTCGAGGAGGGCAGGGGAGAGGCCGGAGCCTTCGGCGCCCACGGCGAGGACGAGCGTGCCGTCCAGGCGGGCGTGGTAGAGGTTCTCGCCGTCGCGCGGGACGAGGGCGGTCCAGCGGGGCCGGACCGGGGCCAGGCGGGCGTCGAGGGTCGCGGGGCCGGCGGCCACGGCGACGGGGAGGCGCAGGAGGCTGCCGGCCGAGGCGCGGAGAGCGCGCGGGTGGTTCGGATGAACGCAGCCGGCAGAGAGGGCGAGACCGGCCGCGCCGGCCGCCTCGGCCACGCGGGCGAGGGCGCCGAGGTTGCCCGGGTCCTGGAGGCCGTCGAGATAGAGATAGGGGCGCCCCTGGACGACGGGGAGCGCCCCGACTCCCGAGCGAGGAAGGCGGGCCACGGCGAGGAGACCGCGGGGGGAGTCCGCGTCGGTCAGATCCTCCAGCACGTCGGAGCTCACCTCGAGGGGCGGGACGGGCAGCGAGCGGGCGATCCGCCGACCCTCGGGCGTGTCGAGGAAGGCGGGCGTAGCCAGCGCTTCCTCCAGGAGGATACCGGCCGCCAGGGCCTCCTCGACCAGGTGCGGGCCCTCGAGCAGGGCGAGCTCGCCTTTACTTCGCCGGAGCCGCCGAATATCCTTCACTCTCTGGTTCTGACGACTGGTGATGACAGGCATAGTGAGCATGGATCTTAAGAATTTCTGGCAGCGGCTCCAAACGGGCGTGGAAGTGGCGGTGGCGGGCCACACGCCGGACAAGCTCCTCGGGGTGCGCGACGGCTTCCTCCGCTTCTTCCACGACGGCCTGGACCGGACGGTCTCGGTCGCGGTGGTGCCGCAGTCGGTGGAGGAGGAGCCGGTCGGCCTCCTGGTGTCGGACGAGGAGGTGGTGCGCGGAGCCCGCAGGAAGGCCCTCGAGCTTGAGGAGAAGCTGCGCGGCAACTACCACTTCTACATCTCCAGCGAGGGGGGAATCGAGTCCCTCGACGTGGATGGCACTCAGCGCTACCTGGTCCGCAACTGGACGGTGATGCGCAGCCCGCTCGGCGAGGCCTGGGGATCGAGCGGCGCGATCCAGCTCCCCGAGCGCCTGGTCTCGGGGCTCGACAGCGCGCAGATCCCCTTCGCGGTGCCGGGCACGCGGCGTAGCGGCGGTATCACCAGCTCGCTCACCGGCGGCCTGGAGACTCGGCGCAAGAACATCTCCCTGTCCACGTTCCATGCGCTCTCGACACTCTTCTATGGTGTAATGGAGAGCCGCCCGATCCGTTGATGCCGGGGGTGGCCCCTGGCGTTGACCCGTCCCTGATCCGTTGCTAGCATTCATCGCAGGTCGACCCGGGAGACTCTCTCCTTTCCCCACTCGGATTCCGAGTCCGGCATCACGAACGGCCGCTTTGGTCCGAAGGTCACGCTAGAGGTGCGAACATGAGCGAACGAGACATTCACCTGTTTACGTCGGAGTCCGTCACGGAGGGTCACCCCGACAAGGTGGCCGACCAGATTTCCGATGCCATCCTTGACGAGGTGCTCCGGCAGGATCCGACGGGCCGCGTGGCCTGCGAGACCCTGGTGACGACCGGTACGGTCTTCCTCGCCGGCGAGATCAGCACCAAGGCGTACGTCGACTTCCCGGGCGTGGCCCGGCGGGTTCTGCAGGCGATCGGCTACACCCGGGCCGAGTACGGGTTCGACTACGCCACCTGCGGGGTCCTCTCCGCGATCGACCCGCAGTCGCCCGACATCGCCCAGGGGGTTGACACCGGCGGCGCCGGCGACCAGGGGCTGATGTTCGGCTTCGCCTGCAGTGAGACGCCCGAGCTGATGCCGCTGCCGATCGCGCTCGCGCACCGGCTGACCAACCGTCTCGCCGTGTCGCGGAAGACCGGCGAGCTCGGCTGGCTGCGGCCGGACGGCAAGAGCCAGGTCACCGTCGAGTACGACGGCACCCGGCCGGTGCGGGTGCACACGGTCGTGATCTCGACGCAGCACGACCCCGCCGCGACCCAGGAGCAGATCCGCCAGGACGTGATCGAGAAGATCATCAAGCCGATGATCCCCGCGGAGCTGCTCGACGAGCGGACGATCTACCACATCAATCCGACCGGCCGGTTCGTGATCGGCGGTCCGCAGGGGGACTGCGGCCTCACCGGCCGCAAGATCATCGTCGACACCTACGGCGGCTACGGCCGGCACGGCGGCGGCGCCTTCTCGGGGAAAGATCCGACGAAGGTGGACCGCTCGGCCTGCTACATGGCGCGCCACGTGGCCAAGAACCTGGTGGCCGCCGGCATCGCCGAGCGGGTCGAGGTGCAGCTCGCCTACGCGATCGGCGTTGCCGACCCGGTCTCCGTGCGGGTGGACTCCTTCGGCACCGGCCAGATCGCCGACCGCCAGATCGAGGTCCTGGTGCGCGAGCACTTCCCGCTGTCGCCACGGGGGATCATCGAGAACCTCGACCTGCGCCGTCCGATCTACCAGCAGACGGCGGCGTACGGACATTTCGGCCGCAACGAGCAGGACTTCCCCTGGGAAAGCACCCACCGCGCCGCTGATCTGCGCGCCGCGGCGGGCCTTGAAGGGGTTCCAATGGCCGTCTCCGTCTGAGCCTTCGGCGTGGGAAGAGGGGACTTAAGATCCCTTTGTGTCACCAGATTGTGACGGCGGTCCTCCCGGACCGCCGTTTTGTTTTTGGATCCTCATCCAGCCCGGATTCGGACGCCGCTCCGAGCCCGCTCGGATCTCTCGTCCATCTATGGACAGGGGGCGACCGGGGTGTTAGCCTAGCGGCTGTCGACGGCATACATCGTGGCTATGGCAACTCTTGACCATCCTGAACTGCGGGAATCGCTCAACATTCTCCTGAAGAACTCCCGGCCCCGGCTGGAGAGGGTCTTGAGGAATTTCGAGATCCCTCCCGAGGACGCGGAGGACATTCTCCAGGACGCGCAGCTCACGCTCCTCTACAAGTGGGACAAGATCCGCAGCCCCGAGAGCTGGCTGATCGGCACCGTCAAGAAGAAGTGCATCATGTATTGGCGGAAGCGCCGCGGCAGCCTCTGCGAGGCGGTGGACACCGCGATCCTGGATCTGCTGGCGGTTCCGCAGGCTCCGGATCAGGAGAAGACCGAGCTGACCTGCGATCTCAACCGGGTGCTGTCGCGCCTGTCGACCCGCTGCCGGTCGCTGCTCAAGCTGCGCTACGGCATGGGCTATGGCCCAACCGAGGTGGCGGAGCAGATGGGATACCGGACCTCCAGCATCCGGAAAGTCACCAACCGTTGTCTTGCGGCTCTCACCCGGCAGCTGCTCGCGGTCGGGTTCGATCGGGAGCCTGAGGTCGAGCCCCAGGATGGATAAGCACCCGCACCGGAACGCCCTCTCGCGCTTCGGTCTCGGCCGGCTCCATCGCCGCAGGAACCGGGAGATCGTCCGTCACCTCCTCACGGATTGCGAGGAGTGCCGCCGGATCACCTCCCAGTATCTGCCGAACCTGGAGTACGGCGAAGCATTCGCGCACGTCCGGACCGAAGTCGCGCGGCGGCAGGCCGCCCTGCAGGCGGAGCAGGCGGAAGCCCCGGAGTTGCTGCGCGAGCTGTTGCTCCAGCCATTCGAGCGCCAGCAGGCCATGGTGACCGCGGCCGCTGCCCGGCATCACTCCTGGGCCTTCTGCGAGCTGCTCCTGGACGCCGCCCGCGAGTGGGGGTTTCAGGATCCAGGCCGCGCGCTGGAGCTGTCGAAGCTCGGGGTAGAGACCGCGGACCGGCTCGACGCGGCCGTCTACGGCCGGAGCCGGGTTCACGACCTCGCCGCGCGCGCCTGGGCGAGCCTCGGCAACGCCCAGCGCATCCGCTCGGATTTCCGGGAGGCGGAGACGAGCTTCGCCGAGGCCGAGCGTCGGCTCAAGCTGGGGACGGGAGACCCGGTGGAGAAGGCGCAGGTGCTCCTGTTCAAGTCCTCCCTCTTTGGCAACCAGCAGCGTTTCCGGGAGGCTTTCCGCCTGCTCGATCGAGTGGTGGCGATCGGCCGCCGGTGCGAGGACGCGCACCTGTGGGGCAAGGCCCTGGTCATGCGTGGTTTCCTCCTCGGCCTCGCCGGGGACCCCGATGCGGCGATCCGCCATCTGACGGAGGGCCTCCAGAAGGTCGATCCGGCGTCCGATCCTCGCCTCGTGGTCGCGGCCCAGCACAACCTGACCCTCTATCTGACCGAGAGCGGTCGGTATGGCGAGGCCATGCGACTGCTCGAAGGCGCGCGCCCGCTCTACCTCCAGATCGGCGATCAGATGAACCTCCTGCGCCTGCGCTGGCTGGAGGGGAAGATCGCCAGCGCGCTGGGGCACTTCAGGGAGGCCGAGGCACTCCTGCGGAGTGTGCGAAAGGAGCTGATCGAGCGTGAGCTCGGCTACGACGCCGCGTTGCTTTCGCTCGATCTGGCCACGGTCTATGCGCGCGAGGGGCGGAGCTCCGAGATGCGGCATCTCGCCGAAGAGATGCTCCCCATCTTCAAGTCGCGGGACATCCATCGCGAGGCCATCGCCGCGCTCGTCGTGTTCCAGAAGGCGGCAGAGATGGAGCGCGTCACCCTGGGGTTGATCCGGGACGTGAGCGGCTACCTCAAGGAATCCCGCGCCACCTGGAGCGTTCGCCCTAGGGAATCCCGCTGACGGCCTTCTCGCCGATCGAGAGGGAGCCTTCCGGATTCCCTCCGGATCGCCTCTGCCGCTGGACAAATGCTGGGGAGAGCTGATAAGCTTAAGTCCTAGATACATTTAGCCACGGCCATGAATACTTCGGTCCCACCCGATCTGGCGGAGCCTTCCCTTGAGGAGATCCTCAAGCGGGCAGAGCCCAAGCTGAAGAGGGTCCTCAGCCGCTACCGCATTCCGGCGCAGGATGCCGACGACCTGCTGCAGGAGACCTTTCTCATCATGGTCTCGAAGGCGGGGAGCATCCGGAATCCCGACGCCTGGCTCGTGGCGACACTCGCCAATCGCTGCATCATCTACTGGCGCAAGCATCGTTCCAGGCTTTGGGACTTGGTCGACAGCACCATTCTCGAGTTGCTCGCGGACGCCGAGGCGCCGCCTCAGGAGAGGTCGGACCTTCGTTATGATCTCGACTCCCTGCTCGCGGAGCTGCCGGACCGCTGCCGCTCCCTGCTCCGCCTGCGGTACGGCTTCGGCTGCAGCACCGCCGAGACGGCGGAGAAGATGGGCTACTGCAAGTCGAGCATCCGCAAGGTGACTCGCCGCTGCCTGGCGGCCCTGACCGAGCAACTCCTGGGGGCCGGCTTCCAGCCCGGCCCCTGATCCCACCAGACCCTGAAGTCATTCGATCCCGGCGGGGCTGCCTTAGGCACCCGCGCGAAACTCCTTTCGGGCGTGTCTCTGGAGAGGGTCTAGCGGTAACTCTCTCTTTGGGAGACCTCCAACGCCTTATGGCTATTCCGCCAAGCAGGCGATTCAGAAAAGGAGATCATCATGTCTCACGTGCAGATCCGCCGCGCCCTGTCCGTTCTCGCCCTGACCTCCACCCTCTTCCTGGTCCCGGCAGGAAGTGCAGACGCTGGTATACGGACGCACCGGAGCCGGGCGGCCTACAGCGCCTCCTTGAATTGGGAGGTCTTGGGAAGCCGGCTCTGTGGATGGCTGGTCCAACTCTATGAAAAAGGCGGCGTCAAGATCGATCCGGAAGGGAATCACTAGTCCGGGAGCGAGCCCGGCGACAGAAGGGTGAGCGCTCCGTCCGGGAGGGAATCGGCTGGACATGGCTCCAGGTTAATGTTAGTGTGTCCAGAAATTTAGAGATAGATCCTGTCGAGCCGATGAGTGCATTGGACCACCCCCAAGTCGAGTCGTCGCTTGAGGGTCTCCTCAAGAAGGTCAGACCTCGCCTGAAGGCCCTTTTCGCGCACTACCGTATCCTCCCGCAGGACACGGAGGACATCCTCCAACAGGCTCTGCTCGCCTTGATCTATCACCGCGACGGGATTCGCGATCCGGAGGCATGGTTGCTCGGAACCGTTCGCAACAAGTGCCTGCTGCACTGGCGAGAGCAGCGGCGCAAGCTCTACGATTCGGTGGACGCGGCGGTCCTCGAATTCGTGGCCGAACCCCTCGAGCCGGCTCAGGAGAACTCGGACCTGCGGCGCGACTTGGCGAACGCTCTCGAGCGTTTGCCGGAGCGTTGCCGGTCGCTGCTGTCGCTGCGCTACCGGCAAGGGTACGACCCACCGGAGTTGGCAGAGCGGCTGGGCTACAGCCCGGCGAGCATCAGCAAGATCACGACGCGATGCCTCGCCGCGCTGACGCGGAATCTGGTGACCACCGGGGTCTGTAGGAAGAAGGTGGGGCCGTGACCGGGCACCATCCTACCCCTGAGGCCCTGGAGGGGTTTATCCTGGGCCGGCTCTCCACGGCGGAGATGCGCGAGGTCGCCCGTCATCTGTTGGAGGGGTGTCCGGAGTGCCAGGAGGCTACGGCCGCACTCTGGGAGCCGGCCGATGTGTTCGAGGACCCGCAGGCCCTCTCCGTCGAGCTTGTACACGAGGATGCCCGCGAAGGGTACGACGAGGTTCTGGACCGAGTCTTCGAGAAGGTCCTGGCGACCGAGGCCAGCTTCGCAGAGCAGCGCGCGCTGGGGAAGAAGCTCTATGCCGAGCTGATGCAGTGTCCGGCGGAGCGCCGGCATCTCCTGGTGAGCAACAGCCAGCGTTTCCGCAACCGGATGCTCTGCGAGCGTCTTGTCGAAGAGAGCTATGAGACAGGTTTCGCGGATCCCCGCCGCGCCGTCGAGATCGCTCAACTCGCGGTGCTGGCGGCGGACCGCCTGGGAGCCGGGGAGTGCGATGGGGAAGAGGCCCTGGCCGGTCTGCGGGCCCGGGCCTGGGCTCACCTGGGCAACGCCTTCCGTATCAACTCCGACCTCCTGAGCTCGGAGCGGGCGTTCTCCGTCACCGAATCGCTGCTGAATGAGAGCCGCGTCCCGCTCATCGAGAAGGCGCGGTCTCTTGCTCTCCTCGCCTCGGGACGCCGGGCTCAGCGCCGGTTCGGCGAGGCTCTCCAGATCTTCGACCGCGCCGCGGCGATCTACAAGAAGCTGGGGCAGTGGAATCTCCTCGGCCGCACGCTGCTGCAGAAAGCGCTGGTCTGCGACGAGGCGGGCGACGAAGAGGGGGAGATGAAGTTCCTGCGGCGGGCTCTCGACCTGATTGACCCTCAGGCCGACCCGCGGGTGTTCCTTGCCGCACGCCATAACCTGATCCACGCCCTCTATGAAAGAGGTCGGGTCCGTGAGGCGTTCGCCCTGCTGTACCACACCCGTCCGCTCTACCTGAAGGCCGGCGATCGGATGAACCTCCTGAAGCTTCGCTGGCTGGAGGGGCTCGTGGCCTTCGGCATGCAACGGATCGATCAGGCGGAGGCGGCGTTCCGCGAGGTGCGGGAGGCCTTCCTCGAGCTCGGCCTCGGCTATGACGCGGCGCTGGCCTCCCTCGACCTTGCCGGCGCCTACATCCTCCAGGGGAGAACCCGCGACGTGAGCTGCCTCGCGGAGGAGACGCTCGCGATGTTCCAGGTCCACAACACCCATCGCGAGGCACTCGCGGCGCTCTTGGTCTTCAGCAGAGCCGCGCGCGTCGACCAAGTGGGAATCGATCTCGTCCGCGAGATCGCGAGCTTTCTCAAGCGCACCCGCAACAATCCGGATCTCCGCTTCTCCCAACCTTCCTGAATTCCGCGAACCGGTTTCGTTCTCGGTTTGCCCTTTTCTGCTAAAATGGTACCAGGTTCGGCCTTTCTCTTTGTCAGGGATTTCAGGAGCGGATGGAGTAGGGAAGGCGCAACTTCCCGGATGGGCTGACCTCAAGGAGCACCCTATGACCGTCAGCCGTCCTAATCCCGACGAATACGCACGGTTTCTCCAAGGAGATCTGGACGCTGGGGTCAACCGGAGGTTCGTCCGCCACCTGCTCGCGGTCTGGCGGGTCTGCCGCGGTGAGGTCGGGCAGATCCTGGAGGTCGGCCAGCCGCTGGTCCTCGGTTCCTCGATGGTCCTAGCGCGAGAGCATGGTCGGGATAAGGCCCGGGACTACGACCCGTCGTTCGACGGCCTGCTGTCAGGGCTGAGTCGCCAGGCTCAACGGGTCGCGCAGGAGCGGCAGCGGCTCCCCCAACTTATCGCCCGTCTGCGAGAGGTGCCGCTCAAGGACCAGTGCCCACTCGTGCGGTCTGAGGCGGCTTTCCATAGCTGGCTTTTGGGCGAGTGGCTGATCGAAGAGAGCCAGCGTTCCTACTCCACCGATCTCGGCCGGGCCAAGACGCTGGCACGCTGCGCCGTAACCGTGGCGGAGGAGCTCGATTCCGACGCCTACGGCGCCCCTCTCATCAACGACCTGAAGGCCCGCTCCTGGGCGTACGTGGGGGAGGCGCTCCGTCTTCTCTCCGATCTCCGGAGCTCAGAAGAGGCATTCGAGACCGCGGAGGGTTTCGTCTCCCAGGGGACGGGAGACGCGCTCGAAGAGGCGCGAGTCCTCGAACTCAGGGCGGCGCTGTACCGGGACCAGCACCGCCCGGACGCGGCGCACGGCCTCCTTGACGACGTCATCGCCATCTACAGGCAGTACCGTGACCTGCATCTACTGGGACGGGCCTTCATCCAGAAGGGTCGTGTCTACGGAAGATCGAGCCGCCTGCAGGAGGCTATCGCCTGGCTGCGCAAAGGGCTCGGCCTGATCGATCCTTCCCGCGAGTGCTACCTGGACCTCGCGGGCCGGCACAGCCTGATGCTCTACCTGCACGAGAGCGGCCGTTCGCGGGAGGCTCGCTTTCTTCTTAAGGCCTCGCGGCCGGAGTTCCTGCAACGCGGCAGCCCCCTGCTGATCCTGCGCCTCCGCTGGCTCGAGGGGAAGATCTATGAGGCCCTGCAATTCCCACGGGAGGCCGAGAGGGCGTTGACCGACGCCCGCCGGGGCTTCGCTGATCTCGGGAGCGCGTTCAGCGCGGCCGCGGTCTCCCTGGATCTCGCCGCTCTTTATGCGTCCCAGGGACGGACCGCCGACATGAGGACACTGGCCGAGGAGATCCTGCCGGTATTCCAGGCGCGGGATCTCCAGCGGGAGGCGATCGCCGCCCTGATCGCGTTCCAGCAGGCCGCGAGGATGGAGATGAACGCGACTCTCCTCGCGGAGATCCGGTCTCATCTCGACCAGGCTCGCCAGGATCCGAAGTTGCGTTTCGAGTCGGTCTGACCCGTCCGCGCGTCGGTCTCCTACGATCGCACGCCCAAGAACAGGTAGCTGGAAAGGAGCGCGAAGATCGCTCCCGGGCTCCAGACCGCCACGATAGGGGGGAGGGCCCCGGCTTCGCCGAGCTTGGTGAAGAAGGCGAAGACGGCCATGAAGACGATCCCCAAGCCGATGGAGAGCCCGATCCCATACAGCGCTCCCTGGCGGCCCAGGCGGAAGGCAAAGGGAAGCGCGACCAAGGCCATGATCAGCGAGGAGACCGGGAGCGCGATCTTCTCCTCCAACTGGACCTGCAACTCGGGGACCGACTGGCCGCTCTCCTTGAGCTCTCGGATGTAATCCTTGAGCTCTCCGTACCGCATCTGCTCCGGCGGGCGGATCTCCGAGTCGAAGTACTCGGGGGTCTCCGGATAGCGGACGATCTTCGGATCCTTGAAGCGGGTGTAGGCGGTTACGTCCACCCCCTGAAACGAGCGAGCCCAACCGTTCGTGAACACCCAGGCGTCCCCAATGTAGTGGGCGTTCTCCGTGAACAGGCGGCGCGTGAGCCGGTGCTGATCGTCGAAGTCGAACACCTGCAGCCGCTGTAGGCTCGCCTGCTGGGGATCGTAATGAATGTAGTTGTAGATGTACCGGCCCTGGCCGAAGAGCCACTGCCGGTCGGCGCGCCGGTAGGTCCGGGCGGTCTCCTTGCCGTGGATGCGATCCTTGAGCCTCGCCACCTTCTCGTTCGACGCCGGCAGGATTGAGTTCTCCAGGTACCCGCAGAATAAAGTCACCAGCAGCGCGGAGGCCAGCGCCGGCAGGGAGAGCCGGTACAGGCTCATGCCCAGGGCTTTACAGGCGGTGATCTCGTTCGTCCGGGCGAGCAGGCTGAAGGTCAGCAGGGTCGTCACCAGGATCACGATCGGGGCGATGTCATAAAACATCTGGAGGGATAGATACTTGTAGTAGTTGAGCACCACCCCGGTGGCAACCTTGTTCTTCAGGATGTCGTCGAAGTTCTCCGACAGGTCGAAGATGACGAATAGAGAGACCCCGGAGAGGACGACCAGCAGGAAGATCCAGGAGAACAGCTTGGTGACATACCGATCGAGAAGGTTGGGGAAAACGATCCGCAGGCGCGGGAGGCGGAGGAGCAGCCGGGGACCGCGAGGCTCCCTCTTCGGCCCCTCTGCCTCCCGGCGCAGCCGCTCCTCCTTCAGCTCCTTGCGCCGGGTCCGGCGGACATTCTTCAGGCGCAGGATCCCTCCCCAGACATCCTCCCGGATCCAGCGGTCGATCCTCGTCAGCAGCAGACTCTTGTCGCGGTTTCTACGGACGAGCAGGAAGAGGCCAAGTCCTGCGAGCAGGATGTTGGGCGCCCACATCGCCAGCCAGGCGGGCATCTTGCCGAACCGGGCCGCCTCCTCGCCGTTGTTGAGCATGAGGTAGTAGAGAATCAGGACGCCGATCGACAGCGCGAAGCCGGACGCCTTGCCTCCGCGCCGATTGTTGATTCCCAGAGGCAGGGCGAAGAGGCCGAAGACCAGGCAGGCGGCGGGAATCGAGAACTTCTTGTGGACCTCGACGCGGGCGAGATTTCTCTGCTCGGTGGCGGCTGATGGGTCGCGCTGGAGATCGCGGAGTTCCGAGAGGGTGAGCTCACGGATCCCCTTGGAGGCCGACAGCTTCGCCTTCTGCTCGCTGGTGAACTGGTCGTCCAGGACCAGGTCGAGCCGCTTGTGCCGGCTGATCTCGTAGCGGTCGGGTGAATTGAGATCCACCTTGTGCTGGGTGGCGTTGTAAAGCCGGAGGACCACCCGCTCTCCGGCCGGATCGACGAGGACCTCTCCCCAGTCGGCGATGGTGACCTGGTTGTTCTGGGTCGCCGGGATGGACTCCGCGAGGAAGACTCCCTTCCACCGTTTGCTCCCCTGGGGCACCTCGAAGACATAGACGACTTTACCCTCCCATTCCTCATAGAAGACTCGCGGCTCGACCTGCTGGGATACCGTCTCGGTCGCGATCTCGAGCCGCAGCTCCTGAAGGGCATGGTTGCCCCAGGGGAGTACGTAGACCATCAGCAGGGTGTTGAGAAGGGTCAGCGTTCCCGAGAGCAGCAGGATGGGCCTGTAGAGCGTCAGGAGGCTCGTCCCGGAGGCGCGCATGGCGATCAGCTCGCTGTCCGAAGAGAGTCTCCCCACTGCGATCAATGTGCCGAACAGTAGCGACATCGGCAGGGTCAGCACGACAATGTTCGGCAAGGTCATCAGCAGGAGCCTGCCGACAATCGACACCGGCAGCCCACGGCGAATGATCATTTCTGCGGACTGGAAGAGAAAACGGATGAGCAGGATGAAGGTATAGACTAGAAACCCAAGCCCGAGGGGCCCGAGGATTTCGGTCACGATGTAGCGATCCAGTCTCCGCACGGGCCGCATTATAGTCGCGGAATCGCGGTGGAATATTGCGGCGGAGCCCGAGAGTCGAACCCCCATGAAAATTACGCTCGAACGCCGATATCGATTCAGCGCCAGCCACCTGTACCGCCGCCCGGAATGGAGCGAAGGCGAGAACCGCGCCCGGTTCGGCAAGTGCGCGAACCTGCCGGGACACGGGCACAACTACCGCTTGTTTGTGACCGTCACGGGCGAGATCGATCCGGAGACCGGTTTCGTGGTCGACCTCGGCAGGCTCGACGCCCTCGTCCACGAGCACGTCGTCGAGCGGCTGGACCACCAGCACCTCAACGCCGCGCTGCTGGAGTTCGGAGAGGGAAGGGCCATCCCGTCGAGTGAGAACCTGGTCCGCTGGATTCAGGGTCAGCTCGCGCCACGGCTGCCCGTGGGGAGCCGGCTGGACAGACTCCGTCTCGAAGAGGACGAAGATCTCGCCGCAGAATGGACCGCCGGCTAAGATGGCACGCCATCGCGGGCTGCCACGCTATTAATTAACATAATCATCCTTATCAGACTGTTTGTGCGCGGGAGAAACGCGCCGGGAAGCCCCCGGGTAGAAACTTCAAGAAGTTTCCTGGCGGAGATTCAGGAGAATTTGCTCGAGGGCACGGATAAGGTCACCTTTGTCGACCTCGCTCTGGCGGAAGCTCAGAGCCAAGCTGAAGGTCCGGTCGGGAGCCTTGAACCGGAAGACATAGGGTTTCCGGCGACCCGACTTTCCGCCTTTGTCCCCACGCCGTAGGCGTTGGCGCAGATCGTCGCGGTTGAGCCCACGGCGAGCCACCTCTTCCAGAAGGTCGATCATCTCAGCCTCGCTACCAGCCTTCAGCACCTCGAGCAGCAGAGACTTCGAGTTGATCCCCAGGGCTTGGACCGTGTCGCGGACCCGTGGCGGCATTTGCAGCAGAGACAGGCTCTCGGTGACCACGGTGCGGGACTTGCCGACAGATCCCGAGATCTCCTCATGAGTGTAGCCATGGCTCTCGGACAGCATTCGGTACCCTTCGGCCTCCTCGAAAGGAGTCAGGTCCTTCCGCTGGAGGTTCTCGATCAGGGCGATCTCGAGAGCCTCTTCGTCTGTAACCTCCATCTCGATCGCGGGCACCTCGTATAGGCCAGCTTCCTGGGCCGCACGGTAGCGCCGCTCGCCGGAGATGATCCTGTACAGGACGCCTAGGGGCGAGGGGTCGCCGCCCTCTTCGCTGAGTCGGAGGCGGACCAGGATTGGCTCGAGGACCCCCTTGTCCCGGATAGACGCCACGAGGTCGTCCAAGTCCCCCATGGTCGAGCGCGGCTGGCTCGGATCGGGTTCGATGGCCGCTAAGGGAATCATCTTCCCGACCGGCGTCTCGTGCCGGGCCGTGAGCTCCTCGACGAAGTGGGTGTCGTGGCGCATCTTGACGCGCACCGGGAGTCCGCGCTTGCGGACGGGATCACGAGCGGGATCAGACACGGCTCAAGACCTCCTCGGAAAGACGATAATACTCATACGCCCCCGTCGATCGCGGCGCGAAGGTAAAGATCGACTCTCGGTAGGCAGGGCTCTCTTCGAGCCGGACGCTCTTGGTGATGACCGTTTCGAAGACCTTCACCCCGAAAACACGTTGGATCTGCTCGTAGATGTCCTTGGCCAGCAGGGTCCGCTTGTCGTACATGGTGATCAGCGCTCCCAGAATCTGGAGTTGCGGGTTTGCGCGCACCTTGATCTTGTCGATGGTCTCCAGCAGGTCGTCCGTCCCCTCCAACGCGAAATAACTGGCCTGAATGGGAATCAGGACGTGCGTCGCCGCCACGAGGGCGTTCACCGTGATGATTCCCAGGGTCGGCGGTGTATCAATGATGACGTAGTCGAAGTTGTCCTGAATGCTCTGAAGCTCATCCTTGAGCCGGTAGTGACTGTCCAGCTCTCCGATGAGTTTCGCCTCGATCTTCGCCAAGGCGATGGTCGACGGCGCAATCGAGAGGTTCTCAATTTTATCGGCCGGTTTCACGATGTCCACCAAGTGGATCTGATCGTCCGTGAGGGCGTCATAGATCGAGAGCCGGAGCTCGTGGATGTCGAGGTACGACATCGAGCTGTTCGCCTGGGGATCGAGGTCGACCAGGAGCGTCTTCCTCCCCTTGCTGGCGAGGGCCGCGGCCAGGTTGATGGCGGTCGTCGTCTTGCCGACTCCGCCCTTCTGATTCGTAATGGCGATGATCATAGACGGCGCGCAGTCTAAGGAAAGGCCTCCGGGAGGTCAAGGGAAGGGGGCGGATCGATGTCGGCGCGCCGACATCGCGGATAAATCGCTGAAGCAGCGATACTTCTGGGCGAGAACGGCACGCGTCACATCGTCCACTTGCCCAGCTCGTCCGGGCTGATCTCCTCAAGCCATTTTTTCAGCTTGTCTTCGTCGCTTGCGTCTGTGGCGAGATCGACCGCCTGAGCCTTGTCGAGGACGGAGCGCAGCACGAAGATCGGCGAGCTGGTGCGCAGGGCGAGTGCGATGGCATCGCTCGGACGAGCGTCGACTTCCACGGTTTGATCGTGGTTCCGGATATGGATCATGGCGAAGAAGGTGCTGTCCCGCAGGTCGGAGATCACGATCTTCTCCACCCGTCCATCGAGCCGCTCGAGGACGAGACGCAGGAGATCATGGGTCAGCGGCCGCGGGGGCTCGACCCCCTCGAGGCGGAGCGCGATGGCGTTGGCCTCAAAGACGCCGATCCAGATCGGCAGGAAAAGCTGGCTCTGGATGTCCCGGAGAATGACGATGGGTACGTTGGACGATGGGTCCAACATCAGCCCCTTGATTTCCACCTGGAGCTCTTCGTTCGGGTTGCTCATAACCCTATTCTGGGCGTGAGCGGAGGGCAGGTCAAGGCGCTGAGACCCGGTGGGCGCCGCGCTTGGCGGCCTCCGCGCAGGCGGGACCGTCAGGCGGCGGAAATGCTCGAAGGCATGGAGAGGCGCTTCCCCTGGAGGTTGTAGGAGAGGGCTGACTCTACCTGTACGCGGATCGTGTCTCCCGGGGGGGCCGGCTCGGCTCCGGCCTCAAAGTGGATCACCCGATGACAGGGGGTACGGCCGGTCTGGGTCCCGGGCTGCTTGCCCCATCCTGTTACCAGAACCTCAAGCTCCTCCCCCACCAAGCTCTCGTTGATCTCGCGCTGGATTCCTTCCTGAAGCGCGAAGAGGCGCTGCAACCGTTCGTCGGCGATGCCAGCGGGAACGGCGCCATCCAGGCGCGGCGCGGCTGTCCCTGGCCGCGGCGAGTACTTGAAGGCGTAGATGGCAGCGAAGCGAACCTCGCACACCAGCTCGAGCGTCTGCGCGAAGTCCTCCTCGGTCTCCCCTGGGAATCCCACGATCAGGTCGGTCGAGAGAGCGATCTCTCGACGTGCCCGGCGGAGCTGGCCGATCAGATCGAGGTATTCGCTGCGCGTATACCCCCGGCCCATGCGGCGCAGCACGCGGTCCGAGCCGGACTGGACCGGCAGATGAAGATAGGGGCAGATGTTGGCGTGCCGCCCCATCTGATCCACCATCCGCGGCGTGAAGTCGCGTGGGTAGGAGGTGACGAAGCGCAACCGCTGCACGCCGGGAGTGCGGGCCACGCGGTCCAGCAGGTCGGCGAAGTCCAGGTCACCGCCCGGCTCGCGCCAGTGATTGACGGTCTGACCCAGAAGCTCGATCTCGTGGAAACCATAACCCACGAGGTGCCTGACTTCTCGAAGCACGTCCGCCAGGGGGCGGCTCCGCTCGGGTCCGCGGGTCTTGGGCACGATGCAGAAGGTGCAGTTCTTGTTGCACCCCTCGATAATGGTGACCATCCCCTTGTACTCGCCATGACGCGAAACCGCGTCGATGTCGTACGGCCGGTTCTCGGGGAACCCGGTGGCGATCACGCGCTCGCCGGCCCGGCGCCGCACCACCACGTCCAGGAGCTCGCCGACCCGCGCAGGGCCGAGCACGAAGTCGAGGTCGGGGACGCGGTCGAGGGCCCGCTTGCCTTCCTGCTGCGCGACGCAACCGCAGAGCCCGATCAGAAGATTCTCATTCCCCCGCTTGAGCAGGCGGTACTCGCCCAACCGCGAGTAGACCTTCTGCTCGGCCTTCTCCCGCACGCTGCACGAATTGAGGAGGATGACGTCCGCTTCTTCCGGCTTGCGGGTAGGCAGAATCCCCTGCTGCATGAGCTGGCCAGCCATGCGCTGGCTGTCCAGCTCGTTCATCTGGCAGCCCCAAGTCTCGATGAAGAAGCGGCGGGGAGTCGTCATCTGACCCTTCCGTGATCCCCTGGGTCGGACGGATCGCCGTGGCCACGACTCCCATGGTCACTGCGATCGCCACGACCTTTGTCGTCGATGACCGGCGGCTCGATCGACTGCGCCGGCGGCAGGCCGTCCCGTTTCTTGGTCGCGGGAGCCTTCTTGTTGGGCGCTTCCTGCGGCTCGTCGTCCTCCCCTTCCCGCAGCCACCCGGGCATCGCTCCCGCCGCCCGGCCCTCATCCAGAAAAGCTTCCAGCTCCTGCTTGGCGGCATCCGCGTCAAGGCGGGCTTGGCGGAGGCGGTCCAATACGCGATCCCACTCCGGCTTGATCTGGTTGTCGCGCAGGAAGATGTCATTCTCCATGTAGAACTTCTGGCGCAACTCGGTGGACTTCTGCTCCAGCTTCTTGGCGTCGTCAGCCGCCTGCCGCCACCGCTGGCGGATGTCGAGAGCCCGGCCGCGCCAATACTGCTCGTCGTGCACGCCAAGGGCCGGCGCGGGAGCCGTTTTGGCTATGCCGGCCGCTTTCTTCTGGTCCTTCGCCTTCGGATCCACCACCGTGAGTTGCCCCTTGCGAGCATAGCGGGCGAGGTTCTTATCGTTGATCACTACGCTCGACCGGCCGGAGCGGGCTCGCCGCTCCTTCTCGGCCCGGGCCGCCTCCACAAGGCTGACCGGCGTGCCATCTCCTTCTACCCCGGGATCGAGCACCACCGCCGAGCTCTCCCGGGCGGGCTTCTCCCGCTGCGGCAAAGACTCCGGAGCCGGAGTAGTGGCGGGAGCGGGAGCTTGGGGCGGGGTGGCGGCGGGGGCTTTCTTGGCAGGCGGAGCGTCGGCTCGAACGACCGGCTGGGGGGTTCCGCGGCACCCTGCGGTACTGCCCGAGATCACCAGACCCAGGAGGGAGATCAGCGCCCAAGAGGGCTTAGGCTCGGCCATAGCGATCCTCGAGTCTCACGACATCCTCGAGCTCCGGCGTCGAGACCTCAATGATGTCGCATCCGTTCTCGCCCGCGACCATCCGGTGGCGGGTGAAAGGCTTGATATGGTACGAGTCGCCTCCGCGCAGGCGGGTGCTGACCAGGGCGCCCTCCTCCTCCACCACCAGCTCTACCTCCCCATCGGCGAGGTAGAGCGTCTCATCCTTGATCTTGTGATATTGCAGCGAGAGGGCCTGTCCGGGGTCGACGTGCAGGATCTTTCCCACATAACGGTCGGTGTGGGCGAAGATCAGCTCATACCCCCAGGGCTTGTCCACTCGGCGAATCGGAAAACGCATCGAGAATCCTCTTCAGAGTTGACGTTTCCTAAGCACTCACCCGCAACGGGAGCGAGCACTCGAAGAAGTTGTCCAGGTGCGCCTGGACCTCCGCGGCGGTGCTGTGCTCCATACAGCGCTCGGCCAACTCGGTCAGGCCAGAGACCGTGGACTCGCGGATCCAGGTCTTGACCTCGGGAATCTGCCGCGGGCTCATCGAGAGCCGCCGCAACCCTAGGCCAATCAGGAGCAGGGCGAAACGGGGATCGGCCGCCATCTCGCCACAGAGGCTGACCTCGATTCCCGCTGCTCGAGCGCTGTCGATGACGAAGCGTAACATGCGCAGAATCGCGGGATGAAGTGGCTGATAGAGACGCGCCACGTGCTCGTTGTTGCGGTCGACCGCCATCGAGTACTGGATCAGGTCGTTGGTGCCGATCGAGAAGAAGTCGGCCTCCCGCGCCAGGATGTCCGCGATGACCGCTGCGGCCGGAACCTCGATCATCACCCCGAGCCGCACATCCCGGCGGAACGGCACCCCCTCGCGCTCCATCTCGTCCATGACCTCGTCGGCGAAGGCACGGAACTCGCGAACCTCCTCGACGGTGCTCACCAGCGGCAGCATGACCCAGAGGTCGCCGTACAGCCCGGCGCGGTAGAGCGCCCGGATCTGGCTGCGGAAGACCTCCGGGCGCGCCAGGGTCAGGCGGATGCCACGCAGCCCCAGCACCGGGTTCTCCTCCTGGGTGGCCATCATCTCGCGGGCGAGCTTGCGCCCGCCAAGGTCATAGGTACGGATGATCGCCGGGTGGGGAGCTGAGAACTCGACCAGGCGGCGATAGATCTGCACGTGCTCCTCCTCGGTCGGCATGTGCGGGCTCTTCTCGATGTAGAGGAACTCGCTGCGGTAGAGGCCGACGCCGGCGGCACCGAAGACGGGCACCTCCTCCACCTCTTCCGGCAAGTCGATGTTGGCCATCAGACAGACCTCGACGCCATCCCGGGTGGTCGCCGCCAGCTCACGGGTCGCCAGCAGGTCGCGGTCGCGCTGCTCGATCTCCTGCTTGCGCGCGCGGTACTGCCGCACCACTTCTTCGGTGGGATGGAGGATCACCGTGCCGGTCTCGCCGTCGACGATGATCGGCGCCTCGTCTCCGAGCAGGCCCATGACGCCCACCAGCCCGGCCACAGCCGGGATGTTGAGCGAGCGAGCGATGATTGTGGTGTGGGAGGTCCGGCCGCCACTCTCGACGGCGAAGCCGATCACCCGCTCGCGGCCCAGCCGGATGGCGTCGGACGGAGTAAGGTCGTCGGCGACGATGACAATGTCACTCGGCAGTTCTGACAGATCGTGGTGAGAGATCCCCTGAAGGCTCCGCAGCAGGTGACGGCTGACGTCGGTCAGGTCCTCGCTACGCTCGCGGATGTAGGAGTCCCCCATGTGGGAGAAGCGCTCGTCGAGCTCCTCGGCGGTCTTGTGCACCGCCCACTCGGCGTTGACCTGCTGGGTGCGGATGCGCTCCTCCACCCGACCCATGAACTTGGCGTCTGAGAGCAGGAGGACGTGGGCGTCGAAGATGGCGGCGAGGTCGCTCCCGAGGTCCTCCTCGGCGCGTACGCGGAGCCGCTGGAGCTCGCCGCGGGCGTGGCGGGCACCCTCGCGCAGGCGGCCGATCTCGCTCTCCACCTGAGCTTCGGGAACGTGCAGGCGGAAGACGTCGGGACCGCGGGTCTCAATGCAGATGGCACGGCCGATGGCGATGCCGCCGGAGACCCCCATCCCCTTCAGGATCCGCATCTCGGCTCCAGGCATCAGCTCTCCTCGTCGAATCGGTTGGCGATGAGCGTGGTGACGGCCCGCAGAGCGTCCGCTTCATCCTCGCCTTCACAGCGGACGGTGACCCGGCTCCCCTGTCCCGCCGAGAGCAACAGGACGCCGAGGATGCTCTTGGCGTCGACCTCCTCGCCATCCTTGGCGACCGTGACCCGGCTCTGGAAGTTCCCCGCCATGTGGACCAGCTTCGCTGCGGCCCGCGCATGCAGGCCCAGACGGTTCACGATCTCCGTCTCTCGCTCAATCATGCGCTTTCTCCGCATCGACGACCACGGGACATTTGATTTCGCATTTTCTACTCGGCCCGATGTCTCCCGCCAGGCAGACGCTCCGCTGCGCCTTATCCTGCAGCCACCGGGCGAGTTGTGAGACACCCATCTCCTCCGCTCCTGTCTGGCAGGCCAGGCGCAGGACCATGGGCAGGTTGACCCCGGTCAGCACCTCAACCCTCCCCGACTGGAAGAAGGTCATGGCGATGTTGCAGGGCGTGCCGCCGTACATGTCGGTCAGCACCAGCACCCCCTGCCCCTGGTCCAATTGCCCTAGAGCCGCGGCCACCTTGGTCCGCCCTTCGTCGAATCCGTCGCTCCAGTCCAGCGACAGGGCCTCGAAGCCGCTCAGGCTGCCCGAGATCATATTTGCCGCGGCGAGCAACTCTCGCGCCACGCCGCCGTGAGTCAGTATCAATTTGCCGATCATCGCGTAGAAACCCCACGCCCCCCGATCAGAACACAATGGAAACCGGGAGGACGCCCGTGGACGAACCTTCCCGACAGTGGTAACCCGGCCATCTTCCCGCCGATTCCTGCCCTCGGCGGATGCCCAACGAGACCTAGCGCGCGATGTCGCGATGGATCACGCGCGCCGGCCAGCCTTGCCGGTCGATCGCCAGGCGCAGGCGCTCGGCGACCGCCACGGACCGGTGCCGCCCTCCGGTGCAGCCGATCGCCACCGAGAGATAGCTCCGGTTCTCCCGGCGGTAACGCGGCAGCAGATACGTCAGCAGGTCCGCCAGCCGCTCGACCAGCTCCTCGAAATCGGGCTGGCGGTCGAGATAGGCCAGCACCCCGGCGTCCTGCCCCGTCTGCTCGCGCAGCCCCGGCACGAAGTGCGGGTTGGGCAGGAACCGTACGTCGAACAGCAGGTCGGTCCCGTAGGGGATTCCATACTTGAATCCAAAGCTTACCAGGGAGACCACCATTCCGGGCTCTTCGCCGGGATTGCTGGCGAACTCGCGGTACACCTGGTTGCGGATCTCGTGGATCGACCACTCGCTGGTGTCGAACACCATGTCCGCCCGGGAACGCAGCTCGGCCAGCATCTCCCGCTCGCTCCGGATCCCCTCGATCACCGGCAGGTCCGCCGCCAAGGGGTGGGGCCGGCGGGTCTCCGAGAACCGGCGCACCAGCACCTCGTCGGAAGATTCCAGGAAGAGCAGGCGCGGCTCGATGCGCTCGCGATCGATCTCGGCGAACAGGCGCGGGAACTCCTCGGCGAAACCGGGAGCCCGCACGTCCGTCACCACGGCGATCCGGTCGTTGCCCCGCACCAGCTCGAGCGGGTTGTCGAGGAAGAGCCGCAGCAGCGGTAGGGGCAGATTGTCGACCGTGTAATACGAGAGATCCTCGAAGCACTTGGCGACGACGCTCTTCCCCGACCCCGAGAGGCCCGTGATGATGACGAGCCTAGCCTTGGCGGGGGGAGGAGCCTTTTCGATTTCGCTCAAGCTGTGCCTCGAGTTTGCGCGCGAACTCCCGGGCGGAGTGGTGTCCCTGAAGCTTCAGCACGTGGTTGCGCGCCGCGATCTCCACCAGGATGCTGACGTTACGGCCCATCGCGACCGGCATCCGGATGTAGGGGCACGGGGTCTCCAGGATGGTGTACAGGCTCTCGTCGAGACCGAGGCGGTCGTAAGCCTGTCCGTCCTTCCAGTGCTCGAGCTCGATGACCAGATCGATGGTCGTCCGCTCGCGCACGGAGGCGAGACCGAAGAGATCCTGGACGTTGATGATCCCGATCCCCCTCAGCTCCATATGGTGCCTCAACGGCCCCTCGCTGTAGCCGACCAGCTCGCCGTTGGGGTAGCGCTTGATCTGCACCTTGTCGTCCGCCACCAGGCTGTGGCCGCGGGTGATGAGGTCGAGGGCCGACTCGCTCTTGCCCACCCCGCTCTCGCCGATGAGCAGCACGCCCAGGCCGTAGATCTCCAGCAGCACGCCGTGGACCGAGGTCGAGGGGACGAGATGGTCCTCCAGGAAGTAGCTGATCCCCTTGATGACGGTCGACGAGAGGGCGGGCGAGGAGAGGACGGGCACCTCGCGGTTCTGGCAGAGGGCGAGGAAGCCCGGGAGCGGCGGTAGCCCCTTGGTGATGACGAAGACCGGCACCGGCAGGCTGGTGATGCGGTCGAGCCGCTCCCGCCGCTCCTCTTCATCCAGCGTCTTCAGGTACTCGGCCTCGCTCTCACCGATGATCTGCACCCGGCCCGGCTTGATGTAGGCGTAATAGCCGGCGAAGGCGAGGCCCGGCTTCTGCACCCGCGGATGGGTGATGGCGTTGTCCAGGTGCGACTCGCCCGAGAGCACGCTGAGCCGGAGGTAGCTCAGCTCCTCTCCCATCAGCTCCGCGACCGGCACGGCGTCGCCTGTTATTTGACCGTTTTCCATCATCAACCCTTCTCGTCGCAGAGCAGATCGTACACCGCCCCGGGATCGCGCAGGGCGAGGAGCTTCTCCGTGTGCTGGTCCGTCTTGATCCAGCGGGAGAGGGCCGCCAGGATCTGCAGGTGCTCGGCCGGCGCCTCGCTCGGCGAGACAACCAGGAAGAAGACCCTTACCCGCCGGCCGTCGACCGCTCCGAAGTCCACGCCCTGTGGCGCCAGCCCAACCGCCACGACGCCGTGCTTCAGCCCCGCCAGCTTGCAGTGCGGGATGGCGACCCCTGCACCGATACCGGTTGAGCCGAGCTGCTCGCGCTCCCAGAGCTTCTGAAACAGGTCGCCGCCGTGCCTGACCAGCCCGCGCGCGGCGATGTGGTCGGCGAGGGCGCGCAGAACCTCCGCGCGGTCTGCCGCCGGCAGGTCGGGGAAGATCAGATCGGGCCGGGTCAGCGCTCCGAGCCCCACTTCAGAGCTCGGGGGCGATCAGACCGTAGTGCTGGTCCTTGCGCTTGTAGAGGACACTCACACGGCGGGTCGATGCGTCCACGAACGCGACGAAGCCGAGCTCGGAGCCGTCGAGCTCCAGCGCCGCCTCCTCGATCGTCATCGGCTTGACGTCCAGATGGGTCTGCTCGATCACCCGTGGCACGCGCCCGCCAACGACGCTCTCCTGCTCCAGGACCTCGACCGGCCAGCGCTGGTCACCGCCCCGATGATGGTCGAAGCGCCGGCGCTTGTCGACCAGCTTCTGGTGCGCCCGGCGGGCCTGCTCCACCACGTTGTCGATCACCCGCTGGACGGCGTCCCTGAGGGGGCCGTCAGTCTCTTCGGTCGCCTGGAGCACCCCGTCGTGGTGGGAGACGTGCAGCTCCGCCGTCTGGCGGTAGCGCTCGGTGGCCAGGGTCACCCGCGCTTCCAGAGGCTCCCCGAGGAACTTCTCGAGCTTGCCCAGCTTGCGCTCGACGAGCTCCCGCAGGCCGTCGTCGATCTGCACGTTGCGGCCGGTGATCTCGGTCTGCATTTCCCTCTCCTGCGCCTCTCCTGCGGCTGAAGCGCGCTAGAAGATCTGCTTCCGGTCGGTCGATGAGGGGATGGTCAGCTCGTCGCGGTACTTCGCCACGGTGCGCCGGGCGATCTGGATCCCCTCGCGGTTGAGGATCCGCATCAGCTCGCTGTCGGAGAGCGGCCGCTTCGGATCTTCCGCCTGGATGAGCTGCTCGATCTTGCGCTTCACGGTCAGCGAGGAGATGTTGTCGCCGTATTCCCGGTCGATGCCGCTGTGAAAGAAGAACTTCATGGGGAAGAGGCCGCGCTGGGTGTGCATGTACTTGTTCGACACCACCCGGGAGACCGTCGACTCGTGCATGCCGATGTCCTCGGCCACGTCGCGCAGCACCATGGGCCGCAGGTACTCGATCCCCTTGTCGAGGAACTCGCGCTGCTGGCGGATGATCGAGGCCGCCACCTTGTAGATGGTGCGCTGCCGCTGGTCGAGGCTCTTGATCAGCCAGACCGCGGAGCGGATCTTGTCCTTGATGTAGTTGACCGTCTCCCCATCCTGCTTCGAATCCATCGAGTGCAGCATGTTCCGGTAGCTGCCGTTGATGCGCAGCTTGGGCATACCGTCTTCGTTGAGCACGATCACGTACTCGTCGCCGACCTTCTGCACATAGACGTCGGGCTCGACGTAGATGGCGCGCTCGTTCGAGTACTTG
>DASWRX010000043.1:0-19078 GCA_036402955.1 Thermoanaerobaculia bacterium | reverse complement strand
CTTCCGCCAGCTCCTGTGGGCCGAGGAGGCGGCACTCGGCGATGCGGCGCCCGATCTCTCTCTGCGCTGGGTGATCTTCGGCGGCGAGGCCCTGGAGCCGGCGAGCCTCGCGTCCTGGTTCGCTCGCCATGGCGACGAGCGGCCGCGGCTGATCAACATGTACGGCATCACCGAGACGACGGTCCACGTCACCTACCGGCCCGTGCGGACGATGGATCTCGCCGGCGGCAGCCTGATCGGCCAGCCCCTCCCGGATCTCTCGCTCCACCTGCTGGACCCCGACCTGCGGTCGCTGCCGATCGGCGTCCCGGGCGAGATCCACGTCGGCGGTGCCGGTCTGGCTCAGGGGTACCTCGGGCGGCCGGACCTCACCGCCGAGCGCTTCGTCCCCGATCCCTATGCCGATCGACCGGGCGCGCGTCTCTACCGCTCGGGAGACCTGGCCCGCCGCACGGCCCAGGGCGATCTCGAATACCTGGGACGCGTCGACCAGCAGGTGAAGATCCGCGGCTTCCGCATTGAGCTGGGGGAGATCGAGGCCGCGCTGGCCGCGCAGCCGGGAGTGCGCGAGGCCGTGGTCCTGGCGATCGACGACGGCCGCGGCGAACGCCGCCTGGTGGCCTACTGGTCCGGCGCGGCGATGGAGGCCAACGACCTCCGGCGGTCCCTGGCCGAGCGGCTGCCGGACTACATGCTCCCGGCGGTCTTCGTCTTCCTGGAGGCCCTGCCACTGACGGAGAACGGCAAGATCGACCGCGGCGCGCTCCCGGCGCCCGAAGCCATCGCGTCCGCCGCGGACCGCGTGCCGCCGCGCGACGCGCTGGAGAGCTTCCTCGCCAGCCAGTTCCGCGACGTCCTGGGGCTGCCGGCCGACCGCGAGATCGGCATCGACGAGGACTTCTTCGACCTCGGCGGTACCTCGATCACCAGCGCGATATTCGTCCACCGACTCCAGGAGGCCCTGGCGGAGGTCGTCCACGTGGTGACGATCTTCGACCACCCGACGGTGGCGTCCCTCGCCGAGCACCTGCGCGAGCGGCATGCCGGGGCGGCGGAGCGGATTGGAATCAGTCCCGGCACCGGCCCGCTGGAGCGGGGCGTGCTGGTGCCGCTGCAGGCGGGCTCCCCCGGCCGCCGGCCGCTCTTCTGCGTCCACTCGGTGGGCGGCGAGGTCGTCTCCTACCGCGAGCTGGCGCGCCGACTGGGCGCCGACCAGCCGGTCTACGGCCTGCAGTCGCCCGATCCGCCGCTGCGGGACATCCGCGAGATGGCGGCGCGCTACGTCGCCGCCGTCCGCGAGGTGCAGCCGGAAGGGCCGTACCGCATCGCCGGCTGGTCCATGGGCGGCATCGTGGCCTACGAGATGGCCCGCCAGTTGGAGGCCGCGGGGGAGACCACCGACGTCCTGGTGGTGATCGACGCGGCCTCGCCCGCTCGCTGGGCCGGCGAGGCCGAGCGGACCGACGCGGAGATGGTGACCCTCTTCGCCACCGCCCTGGAGCAGATGCACGGCGGCGCGATCGAGCTGCCCCCCGGTTTCGAGTTTCCCGCCGTGGACCTCTCCACCCTCGACGCCGACGCGGCGCTCGCCCTCGCCCTCGACCTCGGCCGCCAGGTCGGCCTGCTGCCGTCCGGCCTGGAGCTCGCCGAGCTGCGCCGCCTCTTCGAGCGCTTCCAGGCCAACCGCCGCTCCCTCGCCACCTACGGGCCGCGCCCCTACGGCGGCCGGCTCTACCTCTTCCGCGCCGCCGAGGGCATGGCCGCGGTGGAGGAGGACCCCACCCTGGGCTGGGGCGAGCTGCTGAACGGCGGCCTGAGGATCTTCGACGTCCCGGGCGACCACCGCTCGGTGCTCAAGGTTGGGGTGGACGCCATGGCCGAGCGGCTGCGAGGGCTGCTCGAGTGAGGGCTCCCGGCTAGTCCATCTCGGCCATCATCTCCGGGCCGCCCGTCCTGAAGAAGCGCCAGATCAGGAGGGCGGCGACGGCCATGAAGACGATGTTCAGCACCGTCGTGTAGTTCCACCGCACCGAGGCTTCGACGATCCGCGCGTGCCGTTCGGCCGGGATGAGGTGCAGCGCCTGGAACAGGAATTCGATGACGAGCGCGGTGCTCGCCATCGCGGCATACAGACTGCCGAGGAGGAACAGGCTCATCCTGCCGCCATAGTACTTGCGGTAGATGTTGAGGATCGGCAGCACGATGAGATCCGCGTAGAGGAACGCGATCACGCCGCCGAAGCTGCTGCCGCCGTTCCAGAGCACCGCCGCCAGGGGCACGTTGCCGACCGAGCAGACGAACGAGAGGATCGCGACGATCGGGCCGACGACCGGTCCCCAGAGCTTCGCCAGGAGCGGGTGCTTGACGAGGAAGAAGCGGTTCCAGAACGTCTGCGGGATCCAGGCGCCCAGCGCCCCGGCGATCAGCAGGCCGACGGCGATGTCCTTCCAGACGGCGAGCCAGTCCATCACGAAGTAGTGGCTGATCGCCGTCCAGCCCTTCGCCGAAAAGATGCGCCCGATCAGCGGTCCTCCCGTGACCGACATGTCCATCTCGGCATGGCCTTCCATCTTCCCCCGCAGGCCTTTCTCCGCCTGCCGGCGCGCCTCGTCGACCCGCTTGGGGGTCAGGAAGACGCGGAAGAGCAGGACGAGGATGCCGACGAGGAGCAGGCCGCCCGCGAACTCGGCCAGCGTGAACTGCCATCCGATCAGGATCGCGAGAATGATCCCGAGCTCGGCGACCAGGTTCGTGGACGCCACCTCGAACGCCATGGCCGCCGTGAAGTTCCCGCCTTTGCGGAAGATGGAGCGGGCGAGCGCCACCGCCGCGTAGGAGCAGGAGGACGACGCCGCTCCGAGCCCGCAGGCGATGGCGATCGAGCGCGCGGAGTCGTCGGGCAGGAGCTTCGAGATCTCCCGCTTCGAGACGACCGCCTGCACGACGCCCGAGAGGGAGAAACCGAGGATGAGCGCCCAGAGGATCTCCCAGAACATGGCGAAGGTCATGCTGAGCGCATGGAAGACGTGCTGCATCATTGCCTCCATCGGTCGATCTCCTGGCGAATGAGGCCGGCGCTCCGTGAAGGGTAGGAGAGGTGGACGTCCGAGGTCTCGATCACCGCGGCTCCGGTCTCCGCGGCCAGCTCGCGGATGCGGCTGAGCGGCGTGACGCCGTCGGCGTCGCCATGGATGAAGGTGACCTTGGGACCGATCCGGCGCAGGGGCCCGGCGAGCGACTTGGTGAGAAGGACGCGTAGGGAGCCGTCGGCGGCCGGCCAGTCATGGAGGACGGCGTCGTGGACCACTCCTCGGGGGAGGTCAGGCTTCAGGCGCGGCAGGACCGCTTCGAGAAGCGGCCGCAGGGCGCACATCAGCATGCAGGCCTCGCGGGCGAGGAAGCGGTTGAGCGAGAAGAGCGCGGCGACGGGTGAGATCTCATGGAGCCTTCGCCGCGCATCCTCTTCGTTCTCGAAGACGGGAGCGCCGAGGAGGAAAAGGCGGTCGACCTCCTCCGGATACCGCTCCGCGTAGCAGGCGGCGAGGAGAGTGCCGAAGGAATGTGCGACGAGCGTGACCCGCCGGATGGCTCCCTCGGCGGTCAGAGTCTCGCGCAGGGCGCCGAGGTGATCCTCCAGGGTGGGCGGCCGGTCCGGCCAAGGGGAGCGGCCGAAACCCAAAGGGTCGACGAAGATCAGGCGATACCGGCTCGCCAGGGAATCAAAGGCGTGTTGCCAGAACTCGGTCGAGCCCTGGAATCCCGGAATGAACACCACCGGGTTCCCTGCTGCCGGTTTCCCTTCGCCCAGAACGCGCGCAAAGAGCCTGCCGCCGAGGTCGCGGCGTCTCGCCTGCTCGCGGCGCACGTTGAGCCGGGCGGCGATCTCGATGGCCCCGGCTCCTCCGGCGAGCCACAGGAGAGCCCAGGAGATCTTGCTCTGCGTGAATGGCTTCCCCATACCCTCCCTCCCTCGCTTCATCGTAAGCCAAGTCGAAGGGAGGAGTGTCTCACGAGAGCCGGGAGACCGCGCAGAGTGTTGCAATAGCAATTGCTTCAAGATAAATTGACTGACCATGAGCGCCGCAACCCTTGCACAGCCCCCTTCCTTCTTGAAGCTCCTGGCCCACGAGCTGCGCTGGCGGCTCGTCGAGGCGCTGGCCCGGAGCGATCGTCGCGTCCAGGAGCTCGTCCAACTCGTCGGCGAGCCCCACAACCTCGTGTCGTACCATCTCCGCCAGCTCCGGAGTCAGGCGCTGGTCACCGAGCGCCGCAGTGCTGCGGATGGCCGGGATATTTATTACAGCCTCGATCTCGACCGTCTGAAGGGCCTCTATCTCGCGACCGGCGAGAGCCTCCACCCGGGGATCGCGGGTCGCCCCGAGGCCACGGCAAAGGAGGGTGAACCGGCGCCGGTGAGACGTTTCCGCGTCCTCTTCCTCTGCACCCACAACAGCGCCCGCTCGCAGATGGCCGAGGCGATCCTCGGCGAGCTGGGCGGCGACCGGGTGGAGGTCCAGAGCGCCGGGACCGAGGTCACCCGGGTCCATCCGCTGGCCGTCCGCGAGATGGCGGAACGCGGACTCGACATCAGCGGCTGGCGGTCGAAGCATATGGACGAATTCACGGGAGAGCGCTTCGACTATGTAGTAACGGTCTGCGACAACGCCCGCGAGTCGTGTCCCATCTTCCCGGGGGACCCGGAGCGCATCCACTGGAGTATCCCGGACCCTTCCGCGGTGGAAGGCGAGGAGAAGGTCCGGGCCGCTGCTTTCAAACGGGCGGCCGACGAGTTGACGACCCGGATCCGTTATCTGCTCGCGATGCTCGAAAAGAAGGAGGGATAAGCCGGTGCAGGCTCCCGGCCTTCTCCCAGCCGCACCAGTCTCTCCTGTAGACTGACAAAGAGCTTGGCTGGACGCTGGCGGAATCTCCCGTATCGTCCGTGAGCTCAGAGGAGGACTCATGAAGAAAAAGGCCCCAAAGCTCTCCTTGCACCGAGAGACCCTCCGTGAGCTGGCCCTGTCCCATGGGCTCGCGGTTGGCGGGATCTATATCAACACGGGCGGTCGTTGCTACTCGGGCGATTACTGCACGGCGTCTTGCAACAATCACTGCAATACCGCTTCCGACTGCCTGTGTTAACTCACTGACGTATTCTCGCCAGACCCGGGACCCCTCTGAAGGGGTCCCGGGTCCAAGCGTTTCATTCCATCCGGGTCCGTTCTCTGATGACGACTGCACATCCTCTCCTGATGGAATCCACCGAGTAGAGGCTGGCGTGCGCTCGATCGCACTGTTCGCCGTCGCCGCCCTGTGCGAGATGGCCGGCTGCTTCTCGTTCTGGGCTGCTTTCCGCCTCCACCGCTCCCCGCTGTGGCTCCTGCCGGGAATGGCGTCTCTCGCCGCCTTCGCCTAGCTCCTGAACCGGGTGGACGCCGCTTTCGCCGGCCGGGTCTACGCGGCGTACGGAGGCGTCTACATCCTGGCCTCCCTGGCTTGGCTGGCCCTCGTCGAGCGCCATACGCCCGATCGCTGGGACGTGCTCGGCGCGGCGATCTGCCTCGCGGGTGCAGGCGTCATTCTGTGGGGTCCGCGGTAGCCCGAAGCGGCGGTTCGGCCGGTTCGCAACCCCGGATAGTCGGCTGGCACATCTCTGGGGTCCACGCCGCAGGATTGAGTTACCCTGGACCTCCTGGGAGGTGGTCATGGTCAATCTGGCGGCACCCGTGGAGACCCGGAGCGATCTGCTGCTGCGCGCCTTGCGGCTGGAGTGGTTGACCGTCGGCTGGAACCTTCTCGAAGGTCTGATCGCCGTGGCCGCGGCCCTGGCGGCGGGCAGCGTAGCCCTGCTGGGCTTCGGGATCGACAGCTTCGTGGAGAGCGCCTCTGGAGGAATCCTGATCTGGCGCCTGCTTGGCCGAGAGGCAAGCCGCCGATCACCATGCCGTCGAGCGTCTGGACCGCCGGGCTCGGCGTCTCGTCGCGATCTCCCTGTTCGCACTGGCGCTCTACATCGTGACCGACGCCTCCTTTTCGCTCTGGCGGGCCGAGCGGCCCGGCGCGAGCCCCGCCGGTATCGCCGTGACGATCCTCTCGCTGCTGGTCATGGTGTGGTTGGCCCGTGCCAAGCGGCGGACCGCCACCGCACTCGGCAGCCGGGCGCTCGAAGCCGACGCTTTCCAGACCACGGCCTGCTGGTGGCTGTCTCTGATCACCCTGGCCGGCATCGGCCTGAATGCCGCCTTCGGCTGGTGGTGGGCGGACCCGGTGGCAGCTCTGGGCATGACTCTGTTGCTGATTCGGGAGGGGACCGAAGTGTGGCGCGGAGAGGACTGTTGCGGATAGACCCGGGAGCCCGCTCCGGCGGCTCGGCCATCCATGCCGTGGTCGCGGAGTACGCACGGCTCGCGCCGGAGTACGACGAGAAGTGGTCCTTCTACATCGAGGCGACCACCCGCGAAACCTTGGCGCGTTTGAGCCTGCGGCCGGCGGACCGGCTGCTGGACGTGGGGTGTGGCTCCGGCGCTCTGCTGCATCGCCTGGCGGGATCGCACTCCGCACGGCTCTCAGGCGTCGATCCGGTTCCCGAGATGCTGGCGGTCGCCCGCCGCAAGCTGCCGCCGGAGGTTGAGCTGCGCGAGGGCTGGGCGGAGCGGCTCCCTTTCGAGACGGGCCGGTTCGACGTGGTTGTCTCCTGCAATGTGTTTCATTACATCCGGCAGCCGGAGCTCGCTCTGCGCGAAATGGGCCGGGTCCTGCGCCCCGGTGGCCGGCTGGTCATCACCGACTGGTGCGACGACTACCTGGCGTGCCGGGCCTGCGGCTGGTATCTACGGCTGTTCAGCCGGACGCACTTCAACGTGTATCGCGAGCGGGAATGCCTGAGCTTCTTGCGGGAGGCGGGTCACCGCGACCTGCACATCGAACGGTACAAGATCAGTTGGCTATGGGGCCTGATGACGGCAACGGCCACCAAGCCGCTCTGTTAGAATAGAGATGTGAAGAGCTTTCCGCGCGCCTCGATCGCGCTCACCGTCGCCGCACTCCTGATCGCTTTCCTGGGCACGCCCGTGTGCGTCTCCTCGGCCTGTCCGATGAGCGGCGCGGAGCGGGCGGCCTGTAAGGCGATGGGCCGGGAGTGCTGCGGGACGCAGGGCGGACAGGTCTCTCACGCGCCGGTGGCGCCCGCGCTCGTCCGGGCCGCCATCCCCTTGGCCCTGGCGCTCGCCGCTCCCGCGGTGGAAACGGCCGCTTTCGCCTCTCTTTCCAGAGAGGCCGCCGCCGCTCCCGCGATCCTCCAGGGCGTCGGGCTCTTCACGCTCTTCGACGTCTTCCTCATTTAAGCGTTCCCCAGGAGAAGTGTGTCCGGCCGTGGCCTTTCGGGGCTCGCGGAGCACCCCACTTTCCTCTGGAGGAACGCGATGTCTCGTTCGATTCAAGCCGCTCTCCTGGTCCTCCTCGCCGCCACCGGAGCGGCGGCGCAAGCCCCCCCGCCCGAGTCCGGATGGCGGGAGGCTCTGACGTCGGCGGTCCGCCGCGCGACGGCGCAGAATCCACGGCTGCGCGAGGCGGAAGCCCGCGCCGAGGCGGCCCGGCTCCGGGTTCCCCAGGCCTTGGCGCTCCCCGATCCGGAGGTCGAGCTCGGGCTCAAGGACGTGCCGGTCTTCCGTCCCTCTCTCTCCCGCAGCGACTTCACGATGGAGATGTTGACCGGGCGTCAGCGCCTTCCCGGGCGCGGCAAGCGCTCGGCGCAACTCGCCGTGGCGCAGGCCGGCGTCGAAGGCGCCGCGGCGATGCGGGAGCGGGAGATCGTCGAGATCGCCGCCGACACCGCGGACGCCTTCTTTCAGTTGGCGGCGACGGACCGCGGCCTCGCCATCCTGGAAGAGTCCCGCCAGCGGCTGGAGGACGCCGCCGCCGCCGCGACCGAGCTCTACAAGGTCGGCAAGGCCGGCCAATCGGACGTCCTCCAGGCCAGCCTCGAAAAGACGAGCCTCGAGGAGCAGCTCTCTTCCCTGCGGGCGGAGCGGCGGGCGCAGGCGGCCCGCTTCAACGCTCTCCAGGGGCTCCCTGCCGGCGCGCCAGTATCGCCAATACCGCCGATAGCGTCGATCGGACCGATGGCGCCTGATTCCTTGGCGCCGGACGCCGCCGACCTGACGCGGCAGGCTGCCGAGTGGAGTCCCATCCTGATGAAGGCGCAGGCGGAGGTCCATCGCGCCGAGCGGGAGCTGGAGCTGGCGGGTCTGGAGAGCCGTCCGGACTGGACGCTCATGGGCTACTACGGCCGCCGCGAGCGGTTCGAGGATCTCGCGGGATTCAGCGCGTCGATCAATCTTCCCTGGGCGCATCGCCGGCGTCTGGAGGAGAGGCGGGCCGAGAAGGAGGCGGACCTCGCGGCGGCCCGCGCCGGCGTCGAGACCGCCAGGAACCAGCTCCAGGGCGAGATTGAAGCGGCCTCCGCGGAGCTGCTCAAAAATCTCGAACAGTCCCGGCTCTACGCCAGCTCGATCCTGCCCCAGGCCGAGATCAATTACCGCGCCGCGCGCGAGGCCTACATCGTCGGCAAGATGGATTTCCTCACCCTCGTGCGCGCCGCCACCAGCCTCGACCGCTACCGGCAGGAAGCCGCGATGCGAGCGTCGGGGATCGGCCGCGCGCTGGCGGCGTTGCAGAGGGCCTCGGGCCTGCCGCTGATCGCGGGGACCCCGGTCCAAGGAGACCTCCGTGGCGAAAAATAGATTCATTCTCGCCGCCGTCATGGCCCTGGCGACCGGTGGCCTTCTCGCCGGCTGCGGGCAGGCTCACGTGTCCTCGAAGCCGAGCCCGCAAAAAGGTGATCAGACCCGGAAGGTCCTCTACTGGTTCGATCCCATGCAGCCGGGGACGCACTTCGATCACCCGGGCAAGTCGCCGTTCATGGACATGGAGCTGGTCCCGAAGTACGCGGATGAGGCGGCGCCCCGGGGCAACCCCGCCGAAGCCGGCGCGACCGTCGAGCTGAGCCCGGAGGCGGTGAGCGCGGCCGGAGTCGCGACCGCCGAGGTGAAACCGGCCGCGCTCTCGCGGGGGATCCGCGCCGTGGGCACCCTCGGCGTCGACGAGACCCGGCTCGTCCACATCGCCGCCCGCGTGGCCGGGCGGCTCGACCGCCTCTATCTCGACTTCACCGGTGAGACCATCCGCCGCGGCGCGCCGATCTACTCGATCTACAGTCCGGATCTCGTCGCGTCCGGGCGGGAGTACGCGCTCGCGCTGGAAAACCTGGCGCGGGCGCGATCCGGCGGCGACGCCGAGTACATCCGGTCCGCCGAGTCCCTGGCCCAGGCCACGCGCGAGCGTCTCGCCCTCTGGGGGGTCGACCGGGACCAGATCGACCGCGTGGCGCGCACCCGCCAGCCGGAGGTCGATCTGACGGTGCGCTCGCCGATCAGCGGCACGGTGCTCGAGAAGAAGGTCGTCCAGGGGCAATACGTCACGGAAGGACAGGATCTCTATCTGCTGGCGGACCTTTCGAGCCTCTGGCTCTCCGCCAAGGTCTACGAGCAGGAGCTGGGCGGAATCCGGGTCGGCCAGCCCGCCGTCGCCCGCTTCCCCGCCTTCCCGGGACGAGAATTCCAGGGACGCATCCGGTTCATCGACCCGGTTCTCGACCCGGCGACCCGAACGGCGGGGGTCCGCGTCGAGCTGCCGAATCCCGGCGGCCTGCTGAAACCGGGGATGTTCGCCAACGCCGAGCTGCGGGTGGATCTCGGCCGCGGGCTCGCCATCCCGAAGAGCGCCGTCCTCGATACCGGGGTGCGGCAGTTGGTCTACGTCCAGGTGGCGCCCGGCCGTTTCGCCGGCCGCGAGGTGCGCCTCGGGCCCCCGGCGGGGGATCAGGTCCAGGTAGTCGCCGGGCTCGCCGAGGGGGAGCGGGTGGTGACCGCAGGCAACTTCCTGATCGATTCGCAGTCGCAACTCGCGGCGGGCCAGTCGATCCAGTGGGGAGGCGCCTCGGAGGTCAAGCCCTCCAGGGTCAAGCAAGATGGGGGGCCACAATGATCGATCGGCTGATCGATTTCTCACTGCGCAACCGGTTCCTGATCCTCGGCCTGACCCTGCTCGTCGTCGCCGCGGGCCTCTACACCGTCCGCACCAATCCGGTCGATGCCATCCCTGACCTTTCGGAGACGCAGGTCATCGTCTTCGCCGACTGGCCGGGCCGCTCGCCGCAGGAGGTCGAGGACCAGGTGACTTATCCGATGACGGTCAACCTCCAGGGGCTGGCCGGGGTCAAGGCCGTCCGCGCCTCGTCGGCGTTCGGTTTCTCGATGGTCAACGTGATCTTCCAGGACGGCACGGACCTCTACTTCGGCCGCCAGCGCATCCTCGAGCGGATGAACCTGATCCAGGGACTGATGCCCAAGGGGGTGACCCCGGTGCTGGGGCCGGACGCCTCGGCGGTGGGCCAGGTCTTCTGGTACACGCTGGAGGGGGCGGGGCGCGACCTCGGCGAGCTGCGGGCGCTGCAGGACTGGTTCGTCCGCTATCAGCTCAACGCGGTGCCCGGGGTCGCGGAGGTGGCCTCGATCGGCGGCTTCGTCCGCGAGTACCAGATCGATCTCGATCCGAACAAGCTCGCGGCCTCCGGCGTCTCCCTGCGCGACGTGATGACGGCCGTCGAGCGCAGCAACAACAACGTCGGCGGCAAGACGATCGAGCAGAACGGGATCGAGTACGTGGTGCGCGGCATCGGATTAATCCGGTCCTTAAGCGACATCGACAACATCGCGGTGAGCGCGTCGGGCGGCGTCCCCGTCTACCTTTCGAGCCTCGGCACGATCCAGCTTGGGCCCGCCTTCCGCCGCGGCGCGCTGGAGAAGGACGGGCGGGAGGTGGTGGGCGGCGTGGTGACCATGCGCTACGGGGAGAGCGCGCCCGCGATCATCGCCCGCGTCAAGGTGAAGATCGCGGAGATCCAGAGAGGGCTCCCCGCCGGGATCCGCATCGTGCCCGCCTACGACCGCTCGGCGCTGATCGGCCGGGCGGTGGGCACGCTCGAGCGCTCGCTGATCGAAGAGATCGTTCTGGTCGTGCTCGCCCACCTGCTCTTCCTGATGCACTTCCGCTCGGTTCTCATCGTCAGCGCGCCACTGCCCATCGCCGTGCTGATTTCCTTCATCCTGATGCGGGTCTTCGGCATCACCTCGAACATCATGTCGTTGATGGGGATCGCGATCGCCATCGGGGTGCTGGTCGACGCCGGAATCGTGATCACCGAGAACTGTTTCCGCCAGATCGAACGGGAAGGCGGCACGCGGCCGTTGATCGATTCCGTGCGGGACGCCACGAAGATGATCGGCCGGCCGATCTTCTTCTCGATGGTGATCATCGTCCTCGCCTTCTTCCCGGTTTTCTCCCTGACCGGCGAGGAGGGGCGGCTCTTCCATCCGCTGGCCTTCACCAAGACCTTCGCGATGATCGGGGCCACCTTCCTGTCGGTCACCCTGGTGCCGGTGCTCGCGACCTTTCTGATCCGGGGCAAGGTCCGGCCGGAAGAGCGCAATCCGCTGATGCGGAGCGCCCGGCGCCTCTACGAGCCGGCCCTCGGCTGGGCACTCCGCCATCGGGCCGCGACGCTGCTCGGCGCCGCGGCAGCGTTCCTGCTCTCCCTGGCGCTGGTCGGCGGCGCGGGCCTGCTGCTGGCGCCGGTGAAGCTCCCGTTCACCGCCGCGGCGGCGGTCGCTGACGGGGGCGGCTCGGGCGGCGCGCGGCGGATCGCCGACCGGCTGGCGAGCGGCCAACAGTGGCTCGACGCCCATCTCGCCGCCGGCGTGGGGAGCGAGTTCATGCCGCCGCTGGACGAGGGGACGCTGATGTTCATGCCGGTGACCTCCAACGCGATCTCCCTGACGGAAGCGGTCGAGATCATGAAGCGGCAGGATGCCGTGCTGCGGTCGTTTCCGGAGGTCGCCTCGGTGATCGGCAAGGTGGGCCGGGTGGAGAGCCCGCTCGATCCCGCTCCCATCAACATGTACGAGACCCTGGTCGAGCTCAAGGACCCCGGGCACTGGCGGCCGGGGTTGACCAAGGACGCGCTGATCGCCGAGATGACGGAGAAGAGCCGGATGCCGGGCGTGACCACGATCTGGCAGCAGCCGATCCGCAACCGCATCGACATGCTGGCGACCGGCATCCCCACCCAGGTCGGGATCAAGATCTTCGGGCCCGATCTGGCGGTCCTCGAAAGCAAGGCCCGCGAGGCGGCGGCGGCCGTCCGGGAGGTGCGGGGGGCGGTCGACGTCTACCCGGAGCAGATCCTGGGGACTCCGTACCTGGAGGTCGAGGTCGACCGCGATGCCGTGGCCCGCTACGGCGCGACCGTGGGGGACGTGGAGGACGTGATCGAAGCCGCGATCGGCGGCATGGACCTGACGACCACGATCGAAGGGCGCAATCGCTTCGCTGTCCGGGTGCGCTATGCGCGCGAGCTGCGGGACGACCTCACGGCGATCCGCCGGGTCCTGGTGCCGGTGCGCTCCCCCACGGGACAGGGAATCACTCACATTCCCCTGGCCGAGCTGGCGGCGATCCGCCTGGTTCCCGGCCCGTCGATGATCTCCTCCGAGAACGGCCTGCTGCGCGAGCGCATCTTCCTCAACGTCCGCGGCCGCGACGTCGGCTCGTTCGTCGACGAGGCGAAGCGGGTGGTCGAGCGGAAGGTGGCGCTGCCGGCGGGATACTACTTCGAGTGGTCCGGCCAGTACGAGAACCAGGCGCGAGCCCGCAACCGTCTGCTGGTCGTCGTCCCGGCCTGCTTCGCGATCATCTTCGTGCTGCTCTGGCTGACCTACCGCTCGGCCCGGGAGGCGGCGCACGTGATCCTGGCGATTCCCTTCGCGCTCACCGGCGGCAACCTCCTCCTCTGGGCCCTCCACGCCGCCGCCATGCATTACGGCTGGAAGACTGAGTTCCATCTGAGCGTGGCCGTCTGGGTCGGCTACATCGCGCTCTTCGGCACGGCGGTGCAGACGGCGGTCGTGATGGTCGTCTACCTGGAAGAGGCTTTGCACCGAAAAGCGGCGGCGGGGGAGCTCACCCGGGAGACGATCCACGAGGCGGCGGTGGAAGGAGCGGTCCTCCGCCTGCGCCCCAAGCTGATGACCGTCTCGACGGTGATCGCGGGGCTGCTGCCGATCCTGTGGTCCACGGCGACCGGCTCCGAGGTGGCGAAGCCGATCGCGACGCCGGTGCTGGGCGGCATGCTCTCATCGCTGCTCCATGTCCTGATCGTGACCCCGGTGATCTGGACGCTGATCAAGGAATGGGAGCTGCGATCCCATCGTCGGCGGGAACAGGAGGATAGATAGTTGCAACTACCAACTATCCGTGTTACCTTTTACCCATGGGTTCGGCCAGCCTCCTTCCCGTCGTCTCCGACCCTGCTCTGGCGCGGGATACGGAGGAGCTGTACGACGCTCTGGAGGACTTGTTGCGCGTCTACCAGTTCCGCGATCGGGACCGGATCTGCTGCTTCGATATCTCAGTCTCCCAGTGCTACGCGCTGGAGGGACTGGTGCGGCGGGACTCCATGACGCTGAACGACCTCGCGGCGTACCTCTACCTCGACAAGAGCACCGCGAGCCGGATCGTGGACGCCCTCGAGCGCAAGGGCTACGTGGTCCGTTTGCCCCATCCGACGGACCGCCGGGCCGCTCTCCTCGAGGCTACGCCCGAAGGCCGCGAGCTGGAGGGAAAGATCCGAGAGTCGATCCTGGCCGAAGAGCGCCAGCTCCTCGCCGACTTCGCCCCTGAGGTCCGCCAGGCCATGACGCTGGTCCTCCGCCGGCTCGCCCACGCCGCCGCCTCGGGTGTCGAGGCGAGCGGCGGAAGCTGCTGCCGCCTCCCCTAACCTTTTTTCGACAGATCGTTGCAAGTGACAACCAGAAAGGAGACGAACGTGAGCACCAACCCCCAGACTCTCGAACCCACTGCCCTCCGCGAGGTGGTCCAGGCGAAATACGGCGAGGCGGCGCGGACGGCCCAGGCGGGGAAGGCCGCGTCCTGCGGGTGCAGTTGTAGCGGCAAGGACCCGATCACGGCGGATCTCTACGAAGCCCAGGAGACCGCCGGGCTGCCTGCCGAGGCGGTGCTCGCCTCGCTGGGGTGCGGCAACCCGACGGCCTTGGCGGAGCTGAAGGAGGGAGAAACGGTGCTCGACCTCGGCTCCGGCGGCGGCATCGACGTGCTCCTCTCGGCCCGCCGGGTGGGACCCACCGGCAAAGCCTACGGCTTGGACATGACCGACGACATGCTCTCGCTGGCGCGGGAGAATCAGCGCAAGGCGGGGGTCGAGAACGTGGAGTTCCTGAAGGGGGAGATCGAGGCGATCCCGCTGCCGGAGGCTGCCGTGGACGTGATCATCTCGAACTGCGTCATCAACCTCTCCGCCGACAAGCGGAGGGTGCTGTCCGAAGCCTTCCGCGTGCTCCGGCCAGGCGGCCGCTTCGCCGTATCCGATGTCGTCTTCCGTGGCGAGGTCCCGGAGGCGGTGAGGCGCAGCATGGAGCTCTGGATCGGCTGCGTGGCGGGCGCCCTCCAGGAGGCGGAGTATCGAAGCCTGCTCACAGACGCCGGTTTCGAGGCGATCGAGGTCGAGCCGACGCGGATCTACCGGGCCGAGGACGCCCGGGCCTTCCTCGGAGAGTCCGGCATCGATCCTGCGGCCATCGATCAGGTGGACTGCAAGACCATGAGCGCCTTCGTCAGAGCCCGCAAGCCGCTCACGGCGTAGATGCCCTGGAAACGGCCATGCTGGTGATCGACACCGACAACGCCGCCGGCTCGGCCAGCGGGGACGTTGACGATGCCTTCGCCCTCGCCGCCCTGCTGCGGAGCGGCCTCCCCATCGCCGCCGTGGCCAGCGTCGGCGGCAACACGGGCGAGGCCGAGGCCGATCGCAACAACCGCCGGCTGGGTGCGCTCTGCGGGTATGGAGGTCCCTACCTGCGGGGCATCCAGGCCGGCGACCTCGCGGACCGGATCGACCGCGCCGGCTTCTGGCGGGAAGGGGAGCCCGTCCGCTTCCTCGCCCTGGGGCCGCTGACCAACCTCGCGGCCCTGCTGGGCCAGCGGATCTCCGAGGCGGTCCTGGTCGGCGCCAACCGGACCTCGCGCGGGCGGTGGCCTCCCTGGTGGCCGCATGAGTTCAACCTCACCAAGGACCCGGAAGCGACCCGCGCGGTCTTCGCCTCGGACCTGCCGCTCACGGTGGTGCCGCTCGACGTCGCCAGCCGGCTGCGCATCGGCCCGCGGGAGCTCCGGACGCTGCCGGGGGAGCTGGGCGCGTATCTTCGCCGCCACGCCGCCCGCTGGGCTCGCCGGTCGCTCCTCGCCCGCGGCTCACGCCGTTTTCCCGTCTTCGACTTGGCGGCCGCGGCCTGCGCGCTCGACCCATCGCTCGTCTCCCTTGAAGAAACGCGGGCGCGCCTTCACCCCAACCTGTGGGTGGAGCTCGGCCGCGGCGACCGGCCCGTGCGTGTGGTTCGCGGCATCGACGCCGAGGCCATCTGGCGCCGGTTCGGCGAGCTCGTCAGCGGATGACCGGGGGAGTAGAGTCTGGCATGCGCTCGATCGCACTGTTCGCCGTCGCCGCCGTGTGCGAGATCGCCGGCTGCTTCTCCTTCTGGGCCGCTTTCCGTCTCCACCGCTCCTCATGGTGGCTGCTGCCGGGCATGGCATCCCTCGCCGTCTTCGCCTGGCTCCTCAGCCGGGTGGACGCCGCTTTCGCCGGGCGGGTCTACGCGGCCTACGGAGGCGTCTACATCCTGGCCTCGCTGGCCTGGCTGGCCGTCGTCGAGCGCCACGCCCCCGACCGCTGGGATCTCCTCGGCGCGGCGGTCTGCCTCCTCGGCGCGTGCATCATCCTCCTGGGGCCGCGGTAGGCGCTCCTCAGCCGGCGTTCCGTTTTTCGGCCTGTAGACGGCCGCGGTCCGAAGGTCCCGGATGGCAGGCTGGACGTCGTCGTTCAGGACGCACTCGATGGTGCTCCGGACCTCGGTCGCGGTATCCAGATCCTCGTCCAGGTCTTCCTCGCCGACGGCCGCTCCGGCGCCCTTCGGCGGCGGCTGCAGGCTCTCCACGATCTCCTGCAGACGGAAACGGATCGACTTCAGCTCCTCCACGATCAGTAGCAACGCCGCCTGCGCGGCGTCCTCGGCCTTGATCATCATGGCTCCCCCGCTGTTCCACCCAGAGCTTAGACACCGCCGGCATGCCATGATCCGGAGAAAGCTCAAAGGGCGTCTCCGAGGTCCTGAGAGGACATCTTTTTCCCCGAACCGATAACTCCTGCGCGATAATTTGCGTTTCGCTGTCACGCCCGGCATGCTCCCAACACTCTAAGTAAGTAAACGAGGAGACCTCACGGCATGCCACGATCCATCCCACCGCCCCTGAGCGCCACCCTGACCTCTCTGCGTTCGGCGCAGGGGTGGACCCAGAAGGAGCTGGCCCGGGCGCTCGGCATCTCCACCAAGACGCTCTGCCTCTACGAGCGGGGCCGGAGCGCGCTGACCCGCGAGATGCTGGAGGCCATGGCGGCGGCGATGGGGCTGGAGTCCGAGGACGTCGACGTCACTCTCACCTCGCTCCAGCAGGTCCAGGCCGGCGCGGTGCCGATCGTCTCGCCGGTCGGGCCGACGCGGGAGGAGCGCCGGAGGATCGAGCGGGCGGCCGCCGCCGTGGGGCGCTCGGCCGTGGCGGTGACCCGCTCGGAGCTGACCCGCTCCTTCCAGGCGCCCAGGATCCGGCAGGCCCGGCGAGAGGCGGCGGAGCTCTGGGCGTCGCTGAAAGCCCGCCCGCCCCGGGACCGGCCGGCGCTCGTCGACGGCGCGCCGGAGTACCGGACCTGGGCCTTGTGCGAGCGGCTCTGCGCCGAGAGCGAGCGGGCCGCGCCCGCCGACGCGGGCCGGGCGGTGGAGCTGGCCGAGCTGGCCCTCCGGATCGCCGTCCTCGTTCCCGGGGAGGAGATCTGGCGCTCGCGGCTCCAGGGCTATGCCTGGGCCCATCTCGGCAACGCGCGCCGCGTATCGAGCGACTTGCCGGGAGCCGAGGAAGCGTTCGCCAAGGCCCGCCCGCTGTGGGAAGCGGGAGCCGGGGGAGATCCCGGCCTGCTCCGGGAAGGCCAGATGCTCGATCTGGAAGCGTCCCTCCGGCGAGATCAGCGGCAGTTTGGCGAGGCCTTGAAGCTCCACGACCGGGCGCTGGCGATCACCCAGCCGGCGGACCATGGCTTCATCCTGTTGAACAAGGCGTCCACCCTCGAACAGATGGACCGCTTCGAGCTTGCCGTCGAGGTGCTGGAGCGGGCAGCCCTCCGGGTCGATGTCCGGCGCGAGCCGCGTCTTTGGTTCGCTCTACGGTTCAATCTGGCGGTCAATCTGGGGCATCTGGGACGGCATACAGAGGCCGAAACACTGCTGCCGGAGGTGCGAGGACTGGCGGTCCAACTCGGCAACGAGCTGGACCTGGTCCGGGTGACCTGGCTGGAGGGGCGGGTTGCGGCTGGTCTGGGGCGGCCGGAGAAGGCCCTCGAAGCCCTGTCCCGGGTGCGAGGAGACTTCACCTCTCTGGGCATCTCCTACGACGCCGCGCTCGTCTCCCTGGAGCTCGCGGTGCTCCTCCTGGAGCAGGAACGGACCGGACAGGTGAAGGCGCTCGCGCGGCAGATGACGCCCATCTTCCACGCGCAAGGGGTCCACCGGGAGGCCCTGGCGGCGCTCCGGCTGTTCTGCCGGGCCGCCGACCAGGAGACCGCGACGGTGGAGATGGCCCGGCGACTGATCGACTATCTCCACCGCGCCCGTCACGATCCCAGGCTCCGGTTCAGCGACGTGGAGGACGGGAACCCATGAGCCCTGCCCGATCAGCTTCCGCTGGACGTACAACCTCCATGCGGATCGATCCCACAACCTGCATCCAGTTGGGCGGGCGCGGGCGCGGGCGAGCAGAGGCCGTGCGGGTCGATCGTGCAACCCGCCTTGGTCAAGCTTCCCCGGAACCAGGAGAAGAGATCCCAGACGGTCATGGCGGCGTGGGCGGCTCGCCGGGGCTGGTCCGTCCGGCGGGGCGCCGCCGAGGCCCACGAGGCGGTCAGGACCACGCCGAGGGTGAGGGCGACGAGAGCGCGATGAGAGCGGCTGCGGAACATAGGGGCTCCTTCCGCGGAGGCCGTCTTGGGACCGGCCGTCATTGGCCGCCCGGCGCCTCCGCAAGGAGTATGGTGCTCCAAGCCGTAAATTTATTTACCGGAAAGGATGTCAGGGAGGCCCTGTAGACCCATGACGACGCAACGGCGTATGACGGACACGAGAGTCCTGGTGAAGCTTCTCCGGTCCCTGCGAGGCTGGAAGCAGGGAGAGCTGGCGAGGGCCGCGGGGACCACCCAGAAGCTGATCTCGAGCTACGAGCTGGGAGAGAAGGTCCCCCGGCAGCGGACCCTGCAGCGTCTCGCCGCCGCCGTGGGCGTGCCCTTCTCGATCGTGGGGCACATGCAGACGTTCATCCGTCTCGCGCTCGCGGCGATCGCGGACCCCTCCCCGGAGGGAGCCGCCTTTGCGGACGTCTCCGGCGCCCCCGAGAGGATCGCCCGCACCATCACGGACGAGGTCATGGTGGCGATCGCGGCGGTCTTCGCGGAAGCCGAGGGCCGCCCGCAGACACCGGAGTAGCCGCCGCTCTAACGCACGCTGCGATTCATCCTGGGAACCTCGAATCCGGGGCCCATGCTAAGACGTCACGCAGGACGCCGCGTCAGAAGAAAGACGGAGGCCGGGGATGACAGGACGGCCATCGAGGACGCCAGGACGGCCGTCGGGACAGAGAGACGGAGGCGCGGGAAGCCAGGATCGCGGCCGTCCAAGAAAGACGGCCCTCCGGATGGCAAGACGGAGGCCGGGGATGACAGGACGGCCATCGGGGACGCCAGGACGGCCGTCGGGACAGAAAGACGGAGGCGCGGGAAGCCAGGATCGCGGCCGTCCAAGAAAGACGGCCTTCCGGATGGCAAGACGGCGGCCGGGACGGGAAAAACGGC
>DASWRX010000042.1:0-28040 GCA_036402955.1 Thermoanaerobaculia bacterium | reverse complement strand
CCTTGCGCGGTCGGGGGCCTGCTACCCGGCGCTCCGGCGCTTACCGGGACGGGACTCTCACCCGCTGGACGAGCACAGCTCGAAGACAGGACACTTCCGCCTACCCTCTCCCCACGTCCTGCTCCTTCACGACGCACCATGAATGGATTGCAAGTCCTGCCCCGGCTCCTGGAGAGCCCCCTGGAGCTGGCGCTCCGGTCGTTTCCAGTGGTCGTGGTGACCGGATCGCGCCAGACGGGGAAAAGCACGCTCGTGCGGTCTCTCGTGCAGGAGCCGCAGCGTCCCTACCTCACGCTGGACAATCTGGAGACCCTGGAGCGGGCGCGGCAGCAGCCGGAAGCGCTGGTCCGGAGCGCCGAGCGGATGGTCCTCTACGAGGTGCAGCGCTCGCCGGACCTCCTGCTGGCCGTTAAGCGGGCGGTCGACGAGCGGAAGGTGCCGGGCCGGTTCCTGCTCACGGGATCGGCTAATCTCCTGCTGATGCAGCGGGTCTCCGAGTCCCTCGCCGGCCGGGCGGCCTACCTGACCCTCTGGCCGCTGACCCGCCGCGAGCAGCTCGGCGCCGGAGCGGCGGGGGCCTGGACGCGCCTGTTCGATACCGCGGAGGGTTCCTGGCGCGACCTCCTGGAAGCCGAGACCGCCGAGCCCGAGGACTGGCGCGAGCTCGCCCGCCGGGGCGGCTACCCGATCCCCTCCCACGAGCTGGCCGATGCGGAGACGCGCGCCCTCTGGTTCGACGGCTACACCCGGACCTATCTGGAGCGGGACCTCCAGGAGCTCTCGACCGTGACCTCGCTGGTCGACTTCCGGCGGCTGATGCGGGCGGCCTGCCTGCGGCTGGGAAACCTGGTCCAGCAGACGGAGCTGGGCCGCGAGGTGGGGCTGCCCCAGCCGACCGTCCACCGGCATCTGGCGCTGCTCGAGACCTCGTACCAGCTCGTGCGGGTGCCGGCCTACGCGGTCAACCGCACGAAGCGCCTGCTCAAGACCCCCAAGCTCTACTGGTGCGATACGGGGCTCGCGCTCCATCTCGCCGGCGAGTCCGAGCCGCGGGGCGCGCACCTGGAGAACCTGGTGCTCACGGACCTGCTCGCGTGGCGCGACTCCCAGGTCCCCCGCCCGGAGATCCTCTGCTGGCGGACGTCGAGCGGCGACGAGGTGGACTTCGTCATCGAGTGGAGAGGCCGGCTGCTGCCCGTCGAGATCAAGGCGACCGCGCAGCCGCGGCTCGCCGACGCGCGCGGGCTGCTCACGTTCCTGGAGGAGTATCCGGACCTCGCCCGCGCCGCCCTCCTCCTCCACGCCGGGACCGAAACGGCCTGGATCGCGAAGGGCGTGCTCGCCGCTCCCTGGTGGCGGGCGATCTGACGCCTCACCGGTCCCACGACAGCTCGAACAGGGGCAACTGCGAGATCCTCTCCCGCACCAGGTTCGAGGCGGTGACGCCGATCAGGCGCACCGGCCGCGACGGGGCCTCGGTGCGGCGCAGCAGATCGCGGGCGCAGAGGGCGATCGTGACGCGGTCGTAGACCGGCACCGCGAAGGTCCGGGAGCGGGTCACGGTGGTGAAATCCTCGTAGCGCACCTTGAGCGTCACCGTGCAGCCGGCGAGGTCGGAGCGGCCCAGGGAGTCGGCCACCTCCTGGGCCATGCGGTCCACCTCCGCCTCCATCTCGGCGAGGTCGGTGAGGTCCTCGGCGTAGGTGTTCTCGGTCCCCAGGCTCTTCCTCTCCTGGTGGGTCTCGACCGGCCGCTCGTCGATCCCCCGCGAGAACTCGTAGAGGATGCGGCCGTGCTTGCCGAACCGGCCGGTCAGGTCCTCCAGCGGCACGGCGCGGAGATCGGCGATGGTATTCACCTTCATCTCCGCCAGGGCCCGCTCGGTGGCCGGCCCCACGCCGTGGAGGCGGCGCGCCGGCAGCGGATCGAGGAAGGCCTGCACCTTGCCCGGCGGCACCACCGTCAGGCCGTCCGGCTTGTTGAAATCCGAGGCGATCTTGGCGATCAGCCGGTTGGGTCCCACCCCGACGCTCACCGTCAATCCGCGCTCCTCGCGCACCCGCCACCGGATCTCCCGCGCCACGGCCGTGGCGCTCCCGGCCTCGCCCAGGTGGTCGGTCACGTCGAGATAGGCCTCGTCGATCGACACCGCCTGCACCAGCGGGGTGATCTCGCGGTAGATGGCGAAGATCTTCTCCGACTCGCGGGAGTAGCGGCGGAAGTCGGGAGGGATGAAGATGGCGTCCGGGCACAGCCGCCTGGCCCGCGACGAGGGCATCGCCGAGTGGACACCGAAGCGGCGGATCTCGTAGCTGGCGGCGGCGACCACCCCCCGGCTCTCCGGCCGGCCGCCGATCGCCACCGGCTTGCCCTGCAACGACGGATCGTCCCGCATGTGCACGGCCGCGTAGAAGCAGTCCATGTCGCAGTGGAGGACTCGCCGCACGAGCGTAGCTTAGCGCGAAACCCGCCGCGTTTGCGCCCCCCGGATCATTCGCAATGATCCCGCAATGGTCCCGCAATAACCCCGCAATAACCCGCAATAACCCCGTAAACCAGCGTTGAAGCTACTCCTCGCTGGAACGCGCGGGGGGCAAACCGGTAAAATGAGCTACGTTTTCGTCCATTGAGGGACTCCGGGACCGGACACCGAGGGGAAGGGGAGGCCGGAGCGAGCGTTGTGAAGCCGCTTTAGATCGAAGCCAGGATGAGCCCCTCCCCCACGTCAAACCGGTCCGCGCCGCTCCGCAGCGGCGCCTCGTCGGCGCTCCTCGCCCTGCTGGCGCTCCTGCTCTGCGGCGCCGGCGCCCCGCAGCCCGCCGCCGGCCCCGGCCTCGCGGACGGCCTCGTCCTGGAGCGGGCCCTCCGGGGCGGCGAGACCCACGCCTATCCCGTCGAGATTCAGGCGGGCCAGTTCCTGCGGGTGATCGTCCGGGAGGAGGGGATCGATCTCGCCGTCCGGCTGTTCGATCCCCAGGGAACCGAGACCACCGGCGTGGACGGCCTCGTCGCCGGCCATTCGGACGAGGATCTCGCGGCGATCGCACCGATCTCCGGCCTCTACCGGCTGGAGATCCGGGGTCCCAACCCGAAAGCGGAGCCGGGGAGATACCGGTTGCGCGTCGAGGGCCCGCGGCCCGCGGCCGGCGACGACGGCGCCCGCGCCGAGGCGGTCAAGGCCGTCTGGGACGCGGTCAGCGAACACGAAAAAGGCGACGAGGCGCGGCAGCGGCAGGACCGCGCCATCGAGCGCGCCATCCCACTCTGGCAGCGCCTGGGGGAGCAGCGGCGCATGGCGGAAGCCTATTCGCTCCTCGGCGATCTGTGGACCGCGCCGGAGCCCGGACGCGCCGCGGAGAGTTTCCGCAAAGCCGCCGCTCTCTGGGGAAGCCAGCCGGACCGGGAAGCGAAGATCTGGCAGATCCGGTGCCTCAACTCAGCGGGCGTTCTGCTCAGCCATCTCGGACAGCCGGCGGCGGCGAGGAAGGTCTACGAGGAGGCCCTGGCGGTCGCCAACGTCTCGGGAGATCCGAGATCCCAGGCGGTCGGCCTCAGCAACCTCGCCCTGCTGGACGTCGATCAGGGAGAGTTGCGGAAGGGGATCGAGGGCCTGCTCGCGGCCCGTCAGAAGTCCCGGGAGTCCGGCGACCGGACCACCCAGGCCAGGACGCTCAACAATCTCGGCTACGCCTACGATCAACTGGCCGAGCGGCAGAAGGCCATCGAGTTCTACCAGCAGGGCCTCGACCTCGCCCGCGCCTCGGCGAACCGCGAGGCGGAGGCGAACGCCCTCAACAACCTGGCGGCCAGCTACTTCTCTCTCGGCGATTGGGATGCCGCCCTCAAGGACTACCGCCAGGTCCTCGTCCTGGTCCGCACCCTCGACCGGCGCGAGCAGGCGAAAGTCCTCATCAGCCTGGGCAACACCTACGCGCGGCTGGGGAAGCTCGACGCGGCCCGGACGTCTTATCTCCAGGCCCTGGCGCTCGGCAGGACGATGAAGGACGCGGAGGTGCAGACCCTGGCGCTGACGGCCCAGGCGTTCGTGTTCATCAAGCTGAAGCAGCCGGCCCAGGCCCTGGAGCCCGCGCGGCAGGCCCTCCGCCTGGCGCAGGGGTTCCACGACCGCGAGGCCCTCGCCCTCGATGCCCTGGGGATCGCGCTCCGGGACTCCGGCGACCTGAAATCCGCCCGCGAGGAGCTCACGCGGGCGCTCTCCCTGGCCCGCGACCGCGAGGACCGGTCCAGCGAAGCCGAGATCCGCCTCGCCCTGGCGCGGACCGAGCAGCGCGACGGCCATCTGACCGCCGCCCTGGACCACGTCCGTTCGGCGGTCTCGCTCGTGGAGTCCTTCCGCAACAAGGTCCCGGATCCCGAGCTGAGGGCCTCGTTCCTGGCCACCAAGCAGGACGTCTACGAGCTCTACATCGATACCCTGATGTCCCTCCCGGGCGCCGGCGGCGCGGTCGCCGAGGCCCTCCAGGTCAGCGAGCAGGCGCGCGCCCGCAGCCTGCTCGACCTGCTGAACGAGTCGGGGACGGACGTGCGGCGAGGGATCGATCCCGCGCTCGCCCGGCGCGAGCGCCGGCTGCGGGACCAGTTGAACACCCGCGACGCCGACCGCGCCAGGCTCCTGGGCGAGGAGAAACCCGACCGCAAGCGGCTGGAGGAGGCCGACCGCAAGCTCGAGGACGCCCTGGACGAGTACCGCCAGCTCCAGGCCGAGCAGCGGGCGAGCAGCCCGGAGTACGCCGCCCTGACCCAGCCCCAGCCGCTGACCGTGGCCGAGATCCAGGCCCAGGTCCTCGACGGCAGGGCGCTGCTCCTCGAGTACGGCCTGGGCGCGAGACGGAGCTTCCTCTGGGCGGTGAGCCCGCGCGCGGTGGCGAGCTTCGAGCTTCCCGGCCGGGACCGGATCGAGGCGCTGGCCCGCCGTTATTACGATCTGCTGACCGCCCGCAACCGCCAGCGGCCCGGCGAGAGCCCGGCCGACCGGAAACGGCGGATCGACGGCGCCGATGCCGACGCCGGGCGGGTCGGCCGCGAGCTCTCGCGCCTGATCCTGGGCCCCGCCGAGCGGCTCCTGGGGGACCGGCCGCTGCTGATCGTCGCCGACGGCGCTCTCCAGTACATCCCCTTCGCCGCCCTGCCGGCCCCCTCTTCGGGTTCCCCCCTGGCGGCCCGCCATGAGGTGGTGAGCCTCCCCTCGGCCTCGGCGCTGGCGGTGCTGCGGCGCGAGGTCCGCGCCCGGCCGAAAGCGCCGAAGACGCTCGCCGTGGTCGCCGATCCGGTGTTCGAGCGCACCGACGAGCGGCTGCCGCCGGCGCCCGGCAAGGTGAAGCGGCTGCGTCTCGCCGCCGTGACCCGCGGGGACGGGGGGGGCTGGAGCCCGGGGGAGGCGCGCCGCGCCGGCGAGGAGCGGCTCTCCTTCCGGCGCCTCCGCTCCGCCGAGAAGGAGGCCCGCGCCATCGCCGCCCTCGTGCCACCGGACCAGCTCTCCCTGGCCCTGGGCTTCCAGGCCTCGCGCGCCAGGGTCCTGCGGCCCGAGCTCGCCCAGTACCGCAACGTCCACTTCGCCACCCACGGCGTGCTCGACAGCCGCCGGCCGGAGCTCTCGAAGCTGGTGCTCTCGCTCTTCGACGAGCGGGGCAAGCCGCAGGACGGATTCCTGCGGCTCAACGACGTCTACAATCTCCGCCTCGGCGCCGACCTCGTCACGCTCTCGGCCTGCCAGACGGCGCTCGGCAAGGAGGTGCGGGGCGAGGGGCTGATCGGGCTGACCCGCGGCTTCATGTACGCCGGCGCCGCCCGCGTGCTCGCCAGCCTGTGGAGCGTCGAGGACCGGCCCACGGCGGACCTGATGGCAAGCTTCTATCGTGGCATGCTCCGCGAGGGGCTCACCCCCGCGGCGGCCCTGCGCAAGGCCCAGCTCGAGATGGCGAAGAATCCCCTCCGGATATCCCCCTACTATTGGGCCGGCTTCTCCCTCCAGGGGGAGTGGAATTGAGCCGGACGGAGCGCAGCCAGGGGCTGACGCCCGAGGGCTTCGACGCGCTCCTCGCCCAGCTCGGCCCCGACCGCGAGCGGGCGGGCGAGCTCTACGAGGTCATCCGCCGCAAGCTGGCCCGCCTCTTCGAATGGCGCGGCTGCGTCTCCCCCGAGGACCTGGCGGACGAGACGATCAACCGCGTCGCGCGCCGCTTGGCCGAAGGGGTCGAGCTGCGATCGAACGAGCCCTACGGTTACTTCTGCGGCGTCGCCCACCTGGTCTACAAGGAGGTCCTGCGCCGCGCCGCGCGGGAGCACCGGGCGATCGAGAGCGGCGACTGGCCTTCCTCCTCATCCTTCGCGGAGGAGGGCGAGCCCGCCGATCACCGGCTCGAATGCCTCCGCCGGTGCCTGGGCCAGCTCGCCGCCGACCAGCGGGATCTCGTGCTGAGGTATCACCAGGGGAAAGGCGACCCGGGAGAGAGCAACATCGCCACCCGGCAGACCCTCGCCCGCGAGATGGGGATTCCGATGAACGCGCTCCGCATCCGGGTCCACCGGGTGCGCCGCAGGCTGGAGTCCTGCGTTCAGGATTGCCTGAGCCACTGATTTTCATTCTCGAACCGATTCGAGATCGCGAAACGTTTCCCGGGAGGCGAACACTCCTCTGTGAAGACGGACGACGAGGAGGGCTGGAGCCGATGAAACCGAATCCGATCGACGACGAGCTGCTGAGGGGCTATCTCCTCGGAACCCTTGCCGAGGAGGAGGCGGACCGCCTGGAGCGGCGCCTGCTCGCCGAGGACGAGCTCTTCGAGCTGTCCGAGGCCGTCGAGGCCGACCTCCTCGCCGCCGGCGCCCGGGGCCAGCTCGCCCCCGCGGAGCGGGAGCGGGTCCTCCGGCGGCTCGCCTCCTCGCCCCAGGGCCGCGAGCGCCTCGCCCTCGCCCGCGCCCTGAACGCCGCCGCCGACGCCGCGGACGCCACTGAAGGGAGATCGGCTCCCGTGCTCCCCTTCCTCCGCCCTGTGGCGCGGCCGGCGGTCCGCTGGACGGCGATGGCAGCCATGGCGGCGGGCCTCCTCCTCGCGGCGGGCCTCTCCTGGTACGCCGTCGAGCGGCCGCACGGCGGCGAGTCCGCGGCGCTGGCCGTCCGGGAGCTCCCCGCTCCCGCCGGTCCCCGGATGGCGCCCCGGAACCTGACGCCCGGCGCTCCGGCCGCGCCCCAACCCCTGAAGGCACCCCTGAAGGCACCTCTGAAGGCACCTCTGAAGGCAATAATCCAGCTCTCCCTGACGACGCTGCGCGGGGCCGAGGCCACCCAGCGGCTCCGCGTCCCGGCCGGCGCCGCGACGGTCGAGCTGCAGATCGCCCTGGAAGGGATGGAAGACCTCAAGTCGTTCCGCGTCGTGGTGCGCAATCCGGCGCGGGAGACTCTCCTGGACGAGCGCGGCCTCGAGCCGAGGACGCTGGCGGGAGTCCCGACCCTCGTGGTCGACCTCCCCGCGGACCGGCTCACCGCCGGGAGATACGAGATCCAGGCCCAGGGCGCCGCTCCCGGCGGCGAGCCCGAGGATCTCTCCCCCCTGGACGTCGAAGTCGTGCGTGGAAGCGAAGGTTGACCCGCTGCGACGGAGTCGAGGCTAACCAGCCCCGCCGCCGGTCTCCGGCCGGGGCCCGTTTGGGAGGATGCACCATGGATATCACCAATGGGACGGATCAGGATACGAAATGGAAGGTCGCGAACTCGGGCGGGGGCTCCGGCGTGGGGCCCCATCATCATTTCACCGTCGAAGAGGCAGTGAGCTGGCCCGTTCTCCGGGCGGGCTCCCGCGTCCAGCACCACCCCGCGCCTCCCGGCCCCTGGGTCGTGTGCTTCGTCGTCGGCCGGCATCAAGTCGTCCAGGAGATCGATTCCGACTCGGGCCAGGTGGCGCTGGTCCAGGCCGGTGCCGACTTCCGGGCACAGATGGACTGACCGGGTGGGTGAAATGTTTCCGGCCCGGACGTCAATGGAGAGTGGAGCGTCTGGACATGGCCGAACCTCGACGGGTCTCTTCAGCTTCACCCTCCTCCCCCCGGACAGCCCTGGCGGTGCTCCTGCTGGGGCTCGTCCTGAACGCCATCGCCCTGCTGCGCGGCGCGGCGCTCTCCCGCTCCGACCTGCTGCTGGGCGGCACGGTTCTCCTCGCCGGCGTCACCCTGCTGGTGCTGATGAAGGTCTACCGGCGAACCAGCCGCTGAGCGGCTATCCCCCCGCTCCCCCGCCGGCGTGGATGCCCCCCTCGGTCTGGCCCCAGGGATCGAGCGCCTCGGCGAGCTCGTCCGGCGGCAGCACGCCCTTTTCCATGCACAGCTCGCGCACCGTCTTGCCCGTCTTCACCGACTCCTTGGCGATCTCGGCGGCGGCGTCGTAGCCGATCTTCGGCACCAGCGACGTCACCATGGCGAGCGAGCGCTCCACCAGCTCCTCGCACCGCTCGCGGTTGGCCTGGATGCCCTCGACGCACTTCTCGGCCAGGAGCCGCGAGGAATTCGCCAGGATCTCGATCGACTGCAGCAGGTTGTAGGCGATCACCGGCATCATCACGTTGAGGTCGAAGTTGCCCCCCATGCCGGAGAGGGTGATCGTGGCGTCGTTGCCAACCACCTGCGCCGCCACCATCAGCACCGCCTCGGGGATCACCGGATTGACCTTGCCCGGCATGATCGAGCTCCCCGGCTGGAGGCTGGGGATCGAGATCTCGCCGATGCCGCAGCGCGGACCCGAGGCCAGCCAGCGGATGTCGTTGGCGATCTTGGTCAGCGAGGTGGCGATCGTCTTCAGCGCTCCCGAGGTCTCGACGGCGGCGTCCTTGCCCGCCATGGCCTCGAAGCGGTTGGGCGCCGGCACGAACGGGCAGCCCGTCCGCTCGGCGAGGCGGGCGATCACCCGCGGCCCGAACTCCGCCGGCGCGTTGAGGCCGGTGCCAACGGCCGTGCCGCCCAGCGGCAGCTCGGCCAGCCGCGGCTTGACCGACTCCAGCCGCGCCAGAGCGTTCCTCACCTGCTGGGCATACCCCGAGAGCTCCTGCCCGAGCCGCACCGGCACCGCGTCCTGGAGATGGGTGCGGCCGATCTTCACCACCTCGTCGAGCTCGGCCGCCTTGCGTCCCAAGGCCTCGGCCAGCCGCCGCAGCGCCGGCTCGAGCTGCTCCACGATCGCGAGGTACGAGGAGACGTGGATCGCCGTGGGGATCACGTCGTTGCTCGACTGGCTGGCGTTGACGTGATCGTTCGGATGGACCTGCTTCGAGCCGATGGCGCCGCCGAGGATCTCGATCGCCCGGTTGGCCAGCACCTCGTTGACGTTCATGTTGGTCGAGGTGGCCGAGCCGGTCTGGAAGACGTCGAGGGGGAACTCGCCGTCGAGCTTGCCGTCGGCGACCTCCGCCGCCGCCTGCCGGACGGCCTTCGCCACCTCCGCCGGCACCAGGCCCAGCGCCTCGTTGACCGCCGAGGCCTCGCCTTTGATCATCGCCACCGCCGCGATGAACCGCTTCGGCAGCGTCAGCCCCGAGATGGGGAAATTGCGCCGCGCCCGCTCCGTCTGCGCGCCATAGTACGCCCCGGCCGGCACCTCGATCTCGCCGAGGCTGTCTTTCTCGATCCGCGTATCCACCATGAGAGTCTCCTGATCGCTGAAAAGGATGGGGCTCGCGCCCCTGGGGACATCGTACCGGAGAGGACGGAAAGCGGCCAGGGAGCTTCAGAGAACTTCGACGTGAACGGAGTGACCGGGCGCCCGGAGAATGCGGGAGTCGCACGTGAGCAGCGTTGCCCCCAGAATCTCGGCCAGGGCTACGTAAGCCGCGTCGTAGGCCGTGAGGTTTTCGCGAAGCGACCAGATCCGGCGGACCAGAATCTCGTGCGGGTAGCGTTCAAGAGGACGATCACCGGCCCTCGCGCTCCGCCGCGACCGCCGCCGCGACCGACTCACGGAGATCTACCCTTTCACGGCCGCGGAGCCGTTGAAGCAGCTCTTCTCGGGTGGGCCGCTCGAGCGAGCGCTCCATCTCCCGGAGGAGGTACTCCGAAATCGACATTCCCGCCAGGGCAGCCCTCGACTTGAGCTTGCGATGGAGCTCATCAGGCACGTTGCGAATCTGGACCATGACGGACATGCGATGATGCTACTCACATGCGTTTGAACATGTCAACGCAACTTCGACCAGACTCTCCGGGAGGCTGCGGGGGCATCGGAATCGCGGTTTCGAGGACGCGCTGGGCACCCCCCGGTGGGTGCGCTCAGCCCTGGGCCGTGCCCTACGGGCAGGTGAAGGACTTCGGGTAGCAGTTGTAGCTTCCGTTCACCAGGCAGCAGTGATTGCCGATCGTGCACAGCGGACAGACCGGGTATGCGTCGGCACGGTGGGCGGTGGAGAGGGTGGCGGTGGCGGTCATCAGCAGAGCGAGCAGACCCAGGGTGATTTTACGCATGTTGTCTTACCTCTCGTAAGCATGACCCTCCGTTCAGCCGCAGAGTCACGCCTATATACGAAGCCAAAGGCAAATATGTCTATCCCTGAAGGAGGCGGGCCCGCCCGGCGAGGCATTCCCTATTCGCAGAGGCCGAACGCCGCTCTAGCGCGTCCTACCTGTAGCAGGCCACTCCACTCTCATAGGTCCCACAACTACACCCAGCCATTAAAAGATCGTGTACGTTGCCATTGCTATCGACGCACTGCCCGTTGGGACAACAAAGACTGCCGGGGCAGTGGGTGGCCTGGCAAAAGGCGAGAACAGAGTTACAGCTATGGGTGGGACAGGCAGTCAGCGCCTGTCCGGCGCTTCCCTTCAGAGCGGCGATGGCGAGGAGCAAGGAGGTCGAAAGAAGGATGGCACGAGTCAGTAAACGTCTCATGAGCTCTCCTTTGAGCTGGGTTCAAAATACATACAACTTCCAGGTTAGCTGGCGGGGTTTTTGAAGTCAAGCAACCACAGTGCCAGCGGAGATGCCAGCCTGCTTCCGCAGCAGCATCCAGAACAGGTCATCCCCGGGGTAGGGCAAAGGGATGCTCCGCGGGATCAGCTTTCCCACTCCCGTCACCAGCCGGCCGGGCCGACCGCCGCCGAGCTTGTGGGTCAGCAGCGACACTGCGTGCGCTCCGTTCAGCCATTTCCCGGGCCTCCCCCGGGCGACTTCCTGAAACCCGAATTGCTTTGCGAGGTCCCGCAGGGTGGCGGGCGTGAGCCAGTGGACGACGCTCGGCGGGCTGTATTCGTGCCAGCGGCGCCCGAAGATCCTGGCCGTCCAGCTCTCCCGGTTCCAGGTCTCGATCAGCCAGAAGCCGCCCGGCCGGGTGAGCGCGGAGGCCGCCTGGAACGCCGCGCGCAGATCCAGGAAATGGGCGACGACCTGGATCATCGTCACGAGGTCGAACCGCTCCTCCGTCCGGAAGCTCTCGAGGGAGCCGGTGTCGACGCGCAGGCCCAGATGCGTCCGCGCATGCCCGCTCATCCGGGCATTGGGCTCGATCCCCCGGCCGCGCCATCCGGCGTCGACCAGGCCCTGAAGGACGAAGCCCGCGGCCGCGCCGGCGTCGAGCACCGTGCCCGCCGGCATGTACCTCCGGAGCAGCCGGCCGTAGCGCCACCCGTGATTCCTCAGGAGGTCCCGCTCGGCGAGGTAGTCGTCATACCCGGCGCCGCCACCCGCGAAATATTCGTCCCCGTAGACCCGCTCCACGTGCCCCGACGGGTCTTCCACATCTACCAGATCCGCCGATCGGTGGCCGCAGCCTTCACATCCAAGAATCTCGTAACGGTCCTTGAGGAAGAGGAGCCGCATCGCCCCCCTGCAGATCTGGCAGTCCATTCAATGGGCGTTGAACGTCACGACGTAAAAGACTCTCACCGGCCGGCCGTCCTGGGTCGCCGGCTCGAACACCCACCTCCGGACGGCGTTCATGGCCGCGGCAGCCAGGTCCGTGCCCTGCCCCTTGGCGACCTTGGGCTGCCGCACGCACCCGTCCTCGTCGATGACCGCCTCGATGACGGCCTCCCCGCGTGGCCTGCTCGCGTAACCCCCGGGATCGACCTTGTGGAGGAGGACGGGCCGGGTGACGTTGCCCTCGACCTTGAGGGGCTGGGGCTCCGCAGGGCCGAAGGGAACGTCGATCTTCTTCTCGCAGAGCTCGATCCGCTCCTTCTTCGAAAGCGGAGCGACGGTCCCGGCAGGAGCCTGGGCCCAGCCTTGAGCCCCCGCGGCGAGAGCCGCACAGAGGAGGAACGAAACGCGCAGGATTCTCATGTCATCTCCCTGGGTCGAGAACGGAGCCGGGTCGGCCGGCCCTCTGATCCATGATAAACGACGCCCGCGTTTGACTCCCCGGCGGCCCTCGGATAGCGTCCCTTCATCCTTCAACGCGAGAGCGGACGGGGAGGGGAAACCATGCGCGGCAAGACCATCCTGATCACGGGCGCGACGAACGGCATCGGGCTCGAGGCCGCGGTCGCGCTGGCCCGCGTCGGTGACCGGATCATCATGGTCGGCCGCGATCCCGGACGCACGGAGGCCGCGGTGGCCGGCGTCATCGCGCGGAGCGGCTCGGGCGACGTGTCGCACCTGCTCTGCGACTTCTCCTCCCAGGCGTCGATCCGCGCGCTCGCCGGGGAGATCCTCGCCCGTCTCGACCGGCTGGACGTGCTGATCAACAACGCCGGCGGCGTCCACAAGGCGCGGCAGTTGACGGTGGACGGCATCGAGGCCACCTTCGCCGTCAATCACCTCGGCTACTTCCTGTTGACCAACCTCCTGTGCGGCCTGCTGGTGCGGAGCGCGCCGGCGCGGGTGGTCACCGTCGCCTCGGCGGCCCACCGGCAGGGCACCCTCGACTTCGAGGATCTCGGTTACGAGCGCGGCTACCGGATCATGCGGGCCTATTCGCGCTCGAAGCTCGCCAACGTGTTGTTCGCCGCCGAGCTGGCGCGCCGCCTCGCGGGCACGAGCGTGACCTCGAACAGCCTGCACCCGGGCACCGTGGCCACGAACATCTGGTCGGGCGCCCCGGCCTGGGCGCAGCCGCTGATCCGGATCCTCGTCCGGCCGTTCATGATCAGCCCCGAGGAGGGCGGCGCGACCCTCGTGCAACTGGCGGCGGCGCCCGAGCTCGAGGGGGTCACCGGCCAGTACTTCGAGAAGGGCGTGGCCGTCGCGCCGGCTCCCCTGGCGCGGGACGAGGCGCTCGCGCAGCGGCTGTGGGACGTCAGCGCCCGCCTGGTGGGCCTTCCCGGCGAAACCGGCCCGTAGGACAGACCTACGAGCGCGCCGGAATCTCCAGCGAGGCCAAGAGCTGTTCCAGCGCGGCAAAGTCCACGGGCTTGACCAGGTGGAAGTCGAATCCCGCGTCGGTCGAACGCTGCCGGTCCTCGTCTTGACCCCAGCCGGTCAGGGCGATGAGCACCACCCGCTCGCCCCGGCCCTGCTCCCGGATCTTTCGGGCCGCCTCATAGCCGTTCAGCCTGGGCATGCCGATGTCCAGTAAGATGATGTCCGGTCCGAACGCCGCCGCGGCTTCCACAGCCTCCCACCCGTCGTGCGCCGTGCGGACCTCGCTGCCTCTCAGCGTCAGCAGCAGGGCCAGGCTCTCCGCCGAGTCCGTGTTGTCGTCCGCCACCAAAATGCGACGATGGGCAGGAACGGCCGTCGGCTCGCCGTCACCCTCCGCGGTCCGGATCTGCCGGTTTGGCGACACGAGGACCGGTAGACGGACCGTGAACTCACTGCCCTGCCCCGGACCGGCGCTGTGGGCCACGACCCTCCCGCCGTGGAGCTCGACCACGCCACGGACGAGAGAGAGGCCGATGCCGAGACCCCCTTGAGCCCGCTCCAACGATCGATCCCCCTGCGTGAAGATTTCGAAGACATGGGGCAGCACGTCACCGGAGATGCCGATGCCGGTGTCCCGAACCTTCACGACGGCCTCGCTCCCCTGCTTCTCGACGGTCAGGCGGATGTGACCGGCTGGCTCGGTGTACTTCGCTGCATTGTTGAGCAAGTTCGCGAATACCTGCGCCAACCGGCTCGGGTCTGCGTCGAGAAAGATCGGCTCGGGCGGGAACGTCATCGTCAGCTCGTGCCCCGACGCCTCGATGACCGGCCGGGCGGTCTCCACGGCGCACTCGAGCACGGTTGCCAGCTCGGTTCGCTCCCGGCGGAGCTCGATCTTGCCCCGGGTGATCCGCGACACGTCCATGAGATCGTCCACCAGCCGGACCATCTGCCGGACCTGCCGCTCCATCACGCCGCGGGTCTGTTCCATGAGCTCTGAGCCGGTCTCCGCCAGCCGCAGAACCTCCAGGGAGTTGCTGAGCGGCGCCAGTGGATTCCGCAGCTCGTGGGCGAGGATCGCCAGAAACTCATCCTTGCGGCGATCCAGTTCCTGAAAGGCGGATTCGGTCCGCTTGTGTTGGAGTACGACGGCGGCCTGATTAGCACCGACGCCAAGGAGGAGCCGGTCGGTCTGGAGAGGAAAGTCGAGCTGCCGCGAGCCGGCGACGACGAACCCGCAGTTGCCGTCGTAGCCGATCGGGATGACGGCGAGGCGCACCGTGCCGTCACCGACCGGGTTCGCCGTCGTGGGCGGCGAACCCAGGCCGTACCCGAGCCACGGCTCGAGCGCGCTGCCGACCGTCCGGGCCAGGCCGGCCGTCTCTTTTCCCGCGTTCAGGCGCACGACCTCGAAGGCGGCGCCCTCGGCCGGTCCCCGCACCCTGACATAGACGAATTCCACCTGGAGGCTGCGCAGGAGGACATCGGCAAGGCTGCCGGCAACGCCCTGAATGTCGGCGCGATCCCACGTCGCCGACAGCGCTGAAAGAGCGACCAGCTCCCGGATGCAACGGCGCAGGCTCTGGGTTTCGTCAGGTGCGGGCGGCATCGTGATCCCGCTGGAGCAGTCGTACGACTCCCGCTCTCGGCCTTCGGCGGTCAGTTCGTCGCTTGCCGCTCCCTGCGTTCCTGCAGTTCCTTCAGGAACTCGTCCGGCGGCACGAAGAACGGATTCTCTTGCAGAATACCCCCGATGATCACCATGGGGTGGGTGCGCAGGATGTCCATGACGACGGCGGCGCTGAACTTGGCCAGGTCGTAGGTGCAGACCACGGCATCGTCGTACTTCGGCAGAACATAGTTCAGCCGTGATTCGTACTCCACGATGTCGTCGACCCCCGGCCGGTCCTCCAGCGCCCACTCCATGTTGGCCCACAACCGGGTCAGGCCGTGATTCGCCGCCTTCCCGCTTTGCAGCACCTCTTCGATCAGGGCCAGCATGGCGTTCTGATCGAACTGCCCGTCCTGCAGGTACGCCTCTTCCCACACGCGGACTTCAACCTTCCCCTGGCGCTCGGCCTCGGCCAGGTCGACGCCCGCTTCCTCCAGGCGCCACAGACGCTCCTGGCGATGCCGGGCGTCGACGATGTGAAACGCCTTTTCGCCCTGCTCCAGGCCTTCCTTGATGAAAGGGAGCAGGATACGGTACTCCTCCTCCCTGCTGTTGAAGAAGGCGCAGATGTGCCGATGGTGATCGAGGACCGCACCGCAGAGACTCACCTGCTTTTCACACATCGTCGCTTCCTTTCGCTGCCATCGTCATCGTTGAGCCGAGTCGCTCTTCCAGGAGATTGTCGGCCGAGCCCAAGAAGCAAGAGCTTGCTATTGTACCAGATCGAGGAAACCTCGAGGCGGCGCGGGACGAGGCCCTCTGGGACGTCAGCGCCCGCCTGGTGGGCGGCCTCCCAGAGGCCGGGTGTCCGCCGCGTCGGTCGTCAGGCAATACCGGCCGAGGCTGACCGTCGTCGTCACCAGCGTCGCCCCCAGGAACAGAAGGAGCAGCGCGCCCGCGAGCAGGCGCAACGCCCGGGAAAACCGCCGCGGCGAGGCGGGGAAATCAGGTGGCGTCTCGACGAGGCCGATCGGATTGACGCGGGGCGGCTCCATGGAAGACGGCTCCATGAAAGATCTACGCGCCGTCCGGTCCAGACGGACGCACTTTTAGCGGCAACCCTCCGCCGGAGAGAACGGCCCGCTTCCGTTCCCTCCGGCGAAGTCCATCGATTTTCAGAGAGAGAGAGCTCGTCCTGCTGTCCCGGGATGGTGCGCCAAAGTCGCCGAAGCCCCGGGACGTTGCACCGCCGAGGCCCGCTGAAGCGTGGACGCCGGCGATGTTTCCTTCCCCGCGGCCGTTTTCCCCGTCCCGGCCGCCGTCTTGCCATCCGGAGGGCCGTCTTTCTTGGACGGCCGCGATCCTGGCTTCCCGCGCCTCCGTCTTTCTGTCCCGACGGCCGTCCTGGCATCCTCGATGGCCGTCCTGTCATCCCCGGCCTCCGTCTTTCTTCTGACGCGGCCGTCCTGCGCTCCCGAGCGCCCGCCTTTTCTTCGCGGCTTTAATCGACCCTCATCTCCTGCAGCGATCGCACGGAGAGGCCGTCTTTCTTCAGCGCCGCGATGCCCTCGGCGCAGGCCATCGCGCCCGAGAGCGTGGTGATGCAGGGGATGTCATATTTCAGGGCGGTGCGGCGGATGATGCCGTCGTCCTCGTGCGACTCGCGGCCGAGCGGGGTGTTGACCACGAGGACGATCTCGCCGTTGATCAGCAGGTCCACGATGTGCGGCCGCGCCTCGTGGACCTTGAGGACGGTGCGCACGTCGAGGCCATGATGGCGCAGGTACTCGGCGGTGCCGGCGGTGGCGGTCACCTCGAAGCCCAGCTCGGAGAGGCGCCGCGCCACCGGCAGCAGGCCCGGCTTGTCGCGGTCGTGGACGGAGAGGAAGGCCGCCCCCGCGAGCGGCAACTGGTGGCCGGCCCCCATCCAGGCCTTGGCGAAGGCGTTGCCGAAGGTCAGGCTCTCCCCCATCACCTCGCCGGTGGACTTCATCTCCGGGCCCAGCACGGGATCGACGCCGGGGAAGCGGCGGAAGGGGAAGACCGGCGCCTTCACGAACACCCCCGGCACCCGCGGCTCCACCGTGAAGCCCAGCTCGCCGAGGGTCCTCCCCGCCATCGCGCCGACGGCGATCTTCACCAGCGGCACGCCCACCGCCTTGGCGATGAACGGCACCGTGCGCGACGCCCGCGGGTTGACCTCCAGCACGTAGATCCTGCCGTCCTTCAAGGCGAACTGCACGTTCATCAGGCCGACGACGCCGAGCCGCAGCGCCAGGCGCCGGGCGATGTCGCGCATCCGCTCCTGGTCCTCCTGCGAGACCTTGTAGGGGGGCAGCACCGCCACCGAGTCGCCGGAGTGGATGCCGGCCTCCTCGATGTGCTGGAGGACGCCGGCGACGACCGCGCGGGTGCCGTCCGACAGCAGGTCGAGGTCGACCTCGAAGGCGTCCTCCAGGAAGCGGTCGATCAGCACCGGATGGCCCGGCGAGACGTCCGCCGCCGCCTCCATGTAGCGCTCCAGGGTGCTCTCGTCGTAGACGATCGCCATCGCCCGGCCGCCCAGCACGTAGCTCGGCCGCACGACCACCGGGAAACCGATGCGCCGCGCCACCACCCGCGCCGCGTCGAGCGAGGTGGCGCTGCCGTTCTCGGGCTGCAGGATGTCCTCCTCGGCGAGCAGGTCGCCGAAGCGGCGGCGGTCCTCGGCGAGATCGATGGCGTCCGGCGGCGTGCCCCAGATCGGCACGCCGCGGGCGGCGAGGCCGCGGGCGAGCTTGAGCGGCGTCTGGCCGCCGAGCTGCACGATCACCCCCAGCGGCCGCTCGCGCTCCAGGATCTCCATCACGTGCTCGAGGGTGAGCGGCTCGAAGTAGAGGCGGTCGGAGGTGTCGTAGTCGGTCGAGACGGTCTCCGGGTTGCAGTTGACCATCACCGTCTCGTAGCCCATCTCGCGCAGGGCGAAGGCGGCGTGCACGCAGCAGTAGTCGAACTCGATCCCCTGGCCGATGCGGTTGGGGCCGGAGCCGAGGATCACCACCTTGGGCCGGTCGTCGGGATCGCTCTCGTCCTCGCTGCCGAAGGTCGAGTAGAGGTACGGGGTCATCGCCGGGAACTCGGCGGCGCAGGTGTCCACCCGCTTGTAGACGCGCCGGAGCCCCTGGCGCGCGCGGAGGTCGGCGACCTCGCTCTCGGCGGCGTCGAGGAGGTCCGCGACGCGGGCGTCGGTGAGGCCGAAGACTTTGGCGCGGCGCAGCAGCTCCGGGGGCAGCGAGGCGAGGTCCCAGCAGGCGAGCTCGGCCTCCAGCTCCACGATCTCGGCGATCTCGCGCAGGAACCAGGGATCGATGTGCGAGACCTCGGAGACCTCCTCCGGCGTCCAGCCCTGGCGCAGGGCGGCGAAGACGGCGAACAGGCGCTCCCAGTTGGGCGTCGCGAGGCGCCGCCGCAGCCGCACCGGGTCGGACATCCGCCGCTCGCGCGCCGACGGGCTGCCGTCCAGCTCCAGGGCCGAGAGCGCCTTCATCAGCGCCTCCTTGAAGGTGGAGCCCATGGCCATCACCTCGCCCACCGACTTCATCGAGGTGCCGAGGGTCGGCGAGGCCGCGGGGAACTTCTCGAAGGCCCAGCGCGGGATCTTCACCACCGTGTAGTCGAGCGTCGGCTCGAAGGCGGCGTAAGTCTTGCCCGTGATGTCGTTCGGGATCTCGTCGAGCGTGTAGCCGACGGCGAGCAGGGCGGCGATCTTGGCGATCGGGAAGCCGGTCGCCTTGGAGGCGAGCGCCGAGCTGCGCGAGACGCGCGGGTTCATCTCGATCACCACCTGCTCGCCGGTCTTCGGATCGACGGCGAACTGGATGTTCGAGCCGCCGGTCGCCACGCCGACGCGGCGGATGACCTTGAAGGCGTCGTCGCGCATCACCTGGTACTCGCGGTCGGAGAGGGTCTGCTGCGGCGCCACGGTGATCGAGTCGCCGGTGTGGACCCCCATGGCATCGAAGTTCTCCACCGAGCAGACGACGATGGCGTTGTCCGCCGTGTCGCGGATCACCTCCAGCTCGAACTCCTTCCAGCCGAGCACCGACTGCTCGATCAGCACCCGGTGGGCGGGGCTGGCCTGGAGGGCCGCCGCGACCACCTCCTCCAGCTCGTCGCGGTTATAGGCGACGCCGCCCCCCTCGCCGCCGAGGGTGAAGCTGGGGCGCACGATCACCGGGTAGCCGACGTCGGTCACGATCTCCCGCGCCTCGTCCAGGCTGCCGGCGTAGCCGCTCTGCGGGACCTTGAGGCCGATCTCCTCCATCGCCTGCTTGAACAGGAGGCGGTCCTCGCCCAGGCGCAGCGCCTCGATCCCCGCCCCCAGCACCTCGACGCCGAAGCGCGCCAGCGATCCGCGCTCCTCGAGCGCGATCGCCAGGTTGATGCCGGTCTGCCCGCCGACGGTCGGCAGGAGAGCGTCCGGACGCTCTTTTTCCAGGATTTTCTCGACCACCTCCGGAACCAGCGGCTCGACGTAGGTGGCGTCGGAGAACTCCGGGTCGGTCATGATGGTCGCCGGGTTCGAGTTGACCAGGATCACCCGGTAGCCCTCGCGCTTCAGGGCGCGGCAGGCCTGGGTGCCCGAATAGTCGAATTCGCAGGCCTGGCCGATGATGATCGGCCCCGAGCCGAGGACGAGGATGGAGCGGATGTCGGACCGTCTGGGCATGGCGGGGCGGAAGCATACATCAGGGGGGCCGGGGAGGAGAGGGGTCGCTGGCACGAAGTTGGCAGTGGTGACAAAGCGGTTAGAAAGGAAACCATCCGACTATGGACAAGGCCAATCTCGAACGGCTGCAGGTATTGCTCAAGGGTCACGAAGAGCTGGCGGAAGAGAAGCGGATGCGCCCCGAGGGGATCGTCCGGCAGAACGACTCGTTCCGGGAGCAGTTCAACCGGGCGGCACGGTCCGTGATCCTCCCCGTGCTCGAGGAGATCAAGGACGTGATGGTGGGCAAGGTCGAATCCGCCTCGATCTTCCACCGTTCGACCGCCGCCGGCCTGAAGATCAAGCTGGACCGCTGGGAGGACTACGACCGCTCCCTCCTCTTCTACGGCGACGAGTCGACCAAGGTGGTGAAGGTCACCTACGAGGGGATCGGCTTCGGCCTGCTGGCCAGCAAGATCCCCCTCGGCCAGCTCGACGCCGCACTCGTCGAGGAGGAGGCGATGAAATTCCTGCGCCGCCTCTTCGGCCAGGAGCAGCTCCGCCGCCCCTCCCAGACCCAGGGCAGCGGCGCCTCCGGCAACGGCAACAGCGGCGCCCGCCGGCCCGCCGGCGCGGAAGCGCGGGCGGGGCACGAGTTCATCCGGCTCTAGGAGCCTCAGAACAGATACGTGAACCCCACGTTCGCCACCGCCCGCTCGCGCTGGTCGCCGTTGAGGTCCCGGTAGACGGGAACCTGCACCGCCAGCCGGCCGACCAGCCCCTTCCCCAGATCCACGATCAGGCGCGGGGAGAGGTAGAGGAGGCGGCCGCCGGTGTTGGGGTCGAGCGTGCCTTCGGCGTCGATCCGGTCACGGCCGGCGTCCCGGAAGTTGAGCTCGAGGGCGCCGTCCCAGATCTTCCCCAGCTTGTGCTCATAGCCGAAATTCGCCATCGCCGTGTTGCCGTAGCGGTAGGCGAAGTCGTTGGTCCCCGCCCGGCGGTATTGCACCGAGGAGAAGAACGACGACCGCGAGTCGACCAGGTAGAGCCCCGAGAAGCCGCCGAACCAGTCGGTCGAGCCGGTCCCCGGCTGGAGATGCTCGTCCAGCCGCTGGCCGCCCGCGGTCAGATCGTTCTTCCCCCAGTTGGTCTTCACCCCGCCCAGCGCCGAGATCCACGCCCGCCGGCCGAGGCCCGGGGCGAACTCCGAGGACCACAGGCGCACCAGCCCGTAGATCTCGGGGTCGGCCAGGTCCCGCGACGAGTTGGGTCCGCCGGCGTCCTGGCTGAGGGCGCCCCCCTCCTGGCTCATCTGCCGGGTGCTCCAGGGGACGCGGGCCACGGCCACGACGCGCTCCCCGAACGTATAGGAAAAACCCGTGGTGAAACGGTTCTCGACCACGGCCTCGCGCCCGAGGTCGGACGCCGCGGCGGCCCGGGCGGCGGCGGGGGCTCCGCCGTCCTCGGACAGGATGCCCTGGGCCTTGTCGAAACGCTCCCAGTCGAGGGAGATGCGGAACACTCCCTGGGTGTAGACGTCCGTCCCCAGGGCGTTGAACGTGGGATCGCCGCAACGGCAGATCGAGCAGCCGTGCGCGGGCGGAGCCGCGGCGGCGAGCAGCAACAGGAAGCCCGCGACGGCGGACCTCGGACCATGCATCTTCATGGCGGAAAGCCTCCTTTGTCTCCAATGGGTTGAACCCGGACCCGCCACTCCGGCGGACCCGGCGCGCACGCTTCAGGCGGCGCGGAGGAGCCGGGGAGGAGGAACGGGAGGCTTGGGCAGGGGATCGGTGAGGATCTCCCGGAGCTCTCCGGGGAGCCGGCCGGCGAGGGCGAGCCGGACCGTCAGCCGCCGTGGGAGCGCGGTCCCGAACCGGTCCACCGGCTCCTGCCGGTTCTGGACCGAAGACGGAAGATCGCTGGAACGACCCGAGCAGTGGGCCATGCCCCGCATGCCCGGATGGAGCTGGCAGGACGCCTCCATCTTGAGGCTCGTCCGGCAGCAGCAGTCGAAGATCCGCCCGCACGCGCACCGGTGCAGGAACAGCGCTTCCGGCAACAGGAGCAACGCCAGGACGGCGATCGTCAGCAGGGACCGTGGGGTGGAGGAGCGCATGGGCGTGGGTGGACCGACCGGCCGTGGCATTGTATCTGACTCTCTGCCACCACCCTGTCAGTCATCTCAACCGGGGTTGAGGTTCAAACGCCGGGGCTTCGAGGGCCTGACGGGTGCGGATGGGTGGCGAAGAACTCCGGCGAGCCGCCCGGCGAGGTCACCAGAATCCGCATCACCTGGGCCATGCCGCGCGGGTCCCAGCCCGCCTCGGACATGAACCGCAAGCCGAGCCGGTCCGCCTCCAGCTCGTCCTGGGGGCTGAAGCGCAGGTCGATGAGCTGGCCGATCAGGGCGGCCACCTGCGGGTCGCGGCGGCTCGCGGGATTGCCGGGATCGTAGGCGGCGAGCACGGCGGCGCCGGTCGTCCCCGGGCCCAGCCGGGCGAGGGCTATGTGCTCGGCGCCATGGCGGGCCGCCACGTGGCCGATCTGGTGGCCGAGCACGCCGGCGAGCTGCCCGTCGGTCTGGAGCCTGGCGAGGAGCCCGGCGGTGACGAAGACCTGCCCGCCCGGCAGCGCGAAGGCGTTCACCGTCCGCGGGTCGGCGAGAACGTGGCAGTCGAAGTCGTAGGGAGTGGCCCTGGCGCTGGTCTTCTCGACCAGATCGTGGCAGACGCGGTCGACCCGCCGCTGGGCCGCCTGGTCGGAGGAGAGGCCGCCGTAGCGCTGGGCCATCGCGGGCGCCGCCTGGAGCCCCAGGGCGACCTCCTGCTGCGGCGTGACGCGCGGGCGCTGGACGGCCGCGGCGATCGGATTGTCGCCGCGGATCCCGAAGTAGCCGGTGACGGCCATCAGGGCCATCGCGAAGACGATCAACAGCCGGCCGCCGAGCGGACCGACGTGGAATCTACGACCGAGAGGGTCCATCTTCCATCCCTCCTTTCGAAGCGACGACGGCCCGCGGGCCGATGCCGTCCAGAGGGAGCAAGAAGTGTACCGGGCGCTGTCTCAGTGGGCCGGCGCCCGGTGGACGGTCCCTTCGACGTAGGTCGCGAACTTGTCCGGCTGTCCGGGGGGAGCGATCTCGAAGCGGATGGCGAGGCCGGTGGGGATGGTCTTGTAGGTGAGCCGGAAGCCCGGGGACGACGGCTTCGGCGGCGAGACGAAGACGACGCTCCCCTCCGCGGTCCGGACCTCGTACTCGATCACATGCCCCTCGTTGTCGAAGGAGCTCGCGTGCAGGGCGCCGGCGGAATCGGGATAGATGGCCGTCAGCCCCGCCTGCGAGAACGCCGGCCGTCCCGCCGTCGCCGGATAGTCCGAGCGGTCGCGCCGCACGATCACGTGGCGGTCCAGGTCGTAGGCGAACGAGAGCGTTCCCGAGGTCGCCGAGCCGGGCTTGCCGTGGCTCGAATCGGCGACCCAGTCGCCGAGCAGCATCTCCCATCCCGTCCACGGCTTGGGGGTTTCGGCCGCGACGGGGAGCGCCAGCAGGAATCCGAGCAGGCAGAGCAGAAGACGGGACATGCGTTGAATTCTTTCAGGCCGCGAGCAACGGCGCCAAGTCGGAGTCTGAGACGGGAGGCAGCCCCAGACCCTGGAGAACGTTGTTCATGGATTCGATAGAAACCCTGCTCGGGGACGTGATCTCGATACCGATCGGATTTCCGCTCGGACCGAAATCGATGACCATCCCAGGCTCGACGCGCTCTGTCCGAACGCTCCGTTCCTCCGGCTGGCGCGGCAGGTAGAGGTAGGCCGCCATCGCGCGACCGTGCCGGAACGTCACTTCCAGATAAAGCTCTTTCATGTCTTCACCTCACCACCGCATACGCGGTCACTACGACGAGCGCTCCGGCATCAAAGTCCGGTTCCACGATAACTTCCCAGGAACCTCTGCGATGCCATGTCTCGACGACCCACCGCCCCTCCACCACGTCCTCGCGAAGTCCGGTTGCATACTCCAGCATACGCCGGAGATCGATTTCCGAGAACTGACGGTCAACCATGCGCTTCAACAGGTGAGGGCTGAGCTCAAGCTCCCAGTCCCACCAGAACGGCCATTCGCGGATCTTCAGGGGCGCTCTCTCCGGGTACAGCGTGTCGCGTCATCGGGCGATTTTATCCCCTACCGCAGCCCCAGCGCCATCGCGTCCTGCAGCACCTCGATCCACTCGCAGGGTTGCTGCCGGGCCTCGGTGCGGCGGAGGACGTAGGTCTTCTCGCCGGTGTCGCGGCGCTCCAGGAGGCGGAAGCCCTGGTCTTCATAGAAGGTCTCGACGGGCTTGTTCTTAGCCGTGGGCACGTAGCGGCCGCGCAGCTCGAGGTGCCCCGGCTCGTCGGTGAGCCGGCGCTTGAGGTGGTTCATGACCGCCGTCTCGATGCCGCGGCCCATGGCGCGGCAGCTCATCAGGAAGCTGTCGATGTAGACAATGCGGCCGTCCCGCCGCAGGAGCACGGCGCCGATCGCTCCCATGTCGCCGAAGCGGTCGCGCCCGTGGGCCACCCAGACCTCGCAGACGGGGGAGCCGATGAAGCGTTCGATCTCGCTCGGCGTGTAGCGCGGCGTGGTCAGGTTGAAGGGATGGGTCTTCACCAGCAGTTGGTGGATGCGCGGCAGGTCGTCGCGCCGGGCGCGCAGGATCGCGACCTCGGTGCGCAGGCTCGCGAGCGAGGTGCCGAGGTCCGCGGCCGCCGTCTCCCCGCGCCGCGCCTCGTGGTCCTGGGCCGCCCACCTCACGTCCCCTTCCAGAATGGCGGTGCGCTCGAAGTCGGTCAGCCGGCCGATCAGGGCCACGTGCTCCACCGGATCGCGCGGCAGCAGCACGGCCTTCACCTCGGGGAGCATCTGCTGGACGAGGCTCACCTCGGCGGGATCGTCGTCCAGGAAGACGAGGCGGTCCAGCCCGAGGCCGAGGGTGGCGGCGATCTTCTTCAATCCCTCGTGCCGGGGCTCCCAGGAGATCTCCCGGGCGGCGAAGTCGGCGAGCCGGAGCGGCATCTCCGGCCGGCGCTGGAAGAGCTCGGCCACCTCCGCCGGATTGTTCCGGCTGCAGACGGCGAGGAGCACGCCTTGAGCCTGGAGCGCCTTGAGGCGGTGCTGGAAGTCGAGGAAGGCCTCGCCCTCGGGATCGCCGGCGCCGATCCGGACTCCCGCCGGGCCGTCCTCCGCCAGCACGCCGCCCCAGAGGGTATCGTCGAGGTCGAGCACCAGGCACCGGCGCGTCATGCCGCGCGCCGCCCGGACGTGACGGGCCAGCTCGCCGGCCACGCAGCCGAGGAACGCGGGGTTCCAGTCCATCTGCGCCAGGTAGAACATCCGGGGATCGACGAAGCGGTCCTTGCCGAAACGGGAGGACAGGCGATCGAGATCGAAGATCCGCACCCGCGGATGCCCCTTGAAGCGGCGGAGGAGATCGAGGTTCAGATCGAGGAAGAACTCGGTCTCGCCGTACTCGGCGTTGAGGTCCGCGATGCCGAAGGCGGCCTGCGCGGGGGCCGGGAAGTTGGCGACGAGCAGGGTCGCCGGGCTGCGCTCGGCACCTTCTTCGGCCAATACGGCGAGGGCCCAGGATTCGACGTGGGAGACGACGTCCTCCCGCAGCTCGCGCCGTTCGCCGGGCGGCAGCGTGGGGAAGGCGGCCCAGGCCTCGGGCCGCAGCCGCCGCAGCGACAGGGCGAGCAGCACGAGTTGGGGATCGAAGGCGGCGAGACCGGTGCCCTCGCCCAGCACCTCCTGCACGTACTCGGCCGTGGGACCGACGTAGTGCGCGGCGCGCAGCCCCTCGCGGGCGAAGCAGAGGTCCACCCAGCGGGGCAGCGGGTCGAGAGTGAAGTTGGCGAGATAGCCCAGGCGGACGTCCGGCGGGCCGGGCCGGGCCTGGAGGGTCCGGGAGAGGAGGCTCACGTCGTTGGCCGAGAGCTTCTCCAGCTCCACCGGGGCGAGCGCCCGCTGGAGCGCGGCGGCGTCCGGCGCCGCCGCCAGGGCCTCAGCCACGGCCCGGATTTCGAGCTTCGAGTCCCGCGGTCTGTCCATGATTCCCCTCATTCCCATCCTCCAAAATTCGATGCCCGACGGCGTCATAGAAACCGAGGAGCTTCCGGCGGAAGGCCTCGGGGGTGAGCTCCCGCTGCGCGAAGGCGCGGGCGCTGGCGGCGAGCCGCCGCCGCAGATCGCCATCCCGCAGGAGGCGTGCCAAGCCCTCCCCCATCGCTCCGGGATTGGGCTCGACGAGCAGGGCGATGCCGTCGTCGAGCACCTGGGTGTGGGTGGGCAGGCGGGTGGCGAGCAGCGGCCGGCCGGAGTCCAGGTAGGAGTAGACCTTCATCGGCGTGTTGGCGCCGGTGACGCGCGGCGAGACCAGCACGGTGGCGCGGCGCAGGCAGGCGCCGAGCGACGCCACCGGGCGCGGACCGGCGAAGTGGACGCTCGCCGCGATCCCCCAGGCCTCCGCCTCTCCGCGGTAGCGTGCGATCGCCTCCGGCGTGCCGCCCACCACGACCAGCTTCGCCGCGGGGACCGCCGCCAGCGCCCCGGCGAAGCCGGCGAGGAGGAGGCCGATCCCCTGGTAGGGCTGGAGATTGCCGACGTAGAGGACGAGCGGATCGCCCGCCCACTCCGGCGGGTGGAGATCGAGGACGTCAAGGTCATCGTCCTCGTCGCCCTGATCGCCGAGCAGGCTGACGTCCTCCAGCCGGGCGACGAGGCCTTGCGGGTGAAAGGCCCGGGCCTGGGCCTCCAGCGAGCCGCAGACGGCGAGCGTGCCGAGGCTGCCGCGCACCGCCCGGCGCTCGCAGAAATCGAGCAATCCCCGCACCCGGGACAGCGCCGGGAAGCGGTCCACCATCTGCTGCGCCAGCCCGGAGTCCATGTCGTAGACGTAGGGGACGCCGAAGAGGAGCTTGGCGAGCAGGGCCATGAAGGCCGACTCCTCGACGGCGTGGACGAGGTCGTAGCGCCGCCGGCGGACGCGCCGCAGGGATTGCCACAGCATCCCCGCGTCGCAGACCAGCTTCTTCGCCGAGAAGCCGGGCCTGACGCCGCGCGCCCAGGCCGGGGCCGCGGCGCGGTGGACCCGGCAGCCGGGGATGCCGGGGTCCTCCCCCTCCGGAAAGGTGAGCACCTCGACCTCGTGCCCGGCGGCGGCCAGCACCTCGAGCAGCATCCTCTCCGCGATCGGCGTGCCGCGCTGCTGGAAGAACGGGTGAGGAGCGAGGAGGAGGATTCTCAAGGCGCCGCCGCCTCCACGGGCACGCCGCCCCGGAAACCCCGCCGCCCCTGAACGTAGACGCAGCCTCCCACCAGCGCCTGCAACAGCACGATGCCGTAGCCCAGCCAGGCGACCGCAACGCCCAGCGCCGCCGGCACTCCGAAGGCCACGAAGAAGAAGGCCCAGACGTTCTCCCGCACGCCGATGGCATTGATCGAGACCGGCAGCATCATCACGAACAGGGCCAGCGGTACGATCAGGAAGAAGTACGGCAGCGGGATCGGCACGTGCAGGGCGCGGGCGAGGCACCAGCCGCTGAGGACGACCGAGGTCTGGAGCAGCAGCGACCAGCCGAAGGCGCGGGCGAGCGCGGCCTTCCTGCCATGGAAATCGAGCAGACGGGCCGGTCCCACCGACGGCAGGAACAGGAGCCCGGCCGCGAGCGCCAGCGCCACCGCGCCGCCGGCCACCCAGGCGAAGAGGGAGGGCACGCGCGCCGTCAGCCGCCCGGAGGCCAGCACTCCCAGGACGGCGAAGAGCATCAGCGCCAGCAGTCCCACGAAGCGGTCCACGAAGACGATCGCCACCGCCTTCGCCCGCCCCACGCCGGTGCGGGCGGTGTCGACGGCGCGCATGGCGTCGCCGCCGATCGTCGAGGGGAGGAAATTGTTGAAGAAGATCCCCACCATGTAGGAGCGGAGGAAGAACGGGAAGGTCGCCTGCCCGCCCTGGGCCCGGGTCAGCAGGCGCCAGCGGCGGACGCTCGCGAAGGTGTCGAAGAGGTTCAGCGCCAGCGCCGCCACGACGAACCGGAGGTCGGCGGCGCGGCAGGCGGCGCCCACCTCGCGGAACGGGGTCCTGGCCAGGATCCAGGCGATCAGGGCCGCCGAGACGGCCAGCCGCAGCGCGAGGCCGGCGCGGGAGCGGAGGGGAGCGGCGCCCATCCTCCTCCTACGCGGCCGAGCCCAGCCGCTCGCGCAGCAGGCCGGTCAGGTCCTCCAGGCGCTCGCCGCGCACGTACATGCGATACCAGACCTCGACGTTGAGGATCATCCAGAGCCGCACGTGATGGTCGGCCTTGTGGGCGACGTGCTCGGCGACCAGCCGCTCGATCGGCTCGCGCCGGAAGATCCCCTCCTCCACCAGCCGCGAGTTGGCGAGCAGGTGCTGGAGCAC
>DASWRX010000041.1:0-13083 GCA_036402955.1 Thermoanaerobaculia bacterium | reverse complement strand
GATCGAGGTGCCGTCGATCGAGGGGATGCCCGACCCGGCGCAGCGGCCGCGCATCCTGCACGCGCTGGCCAACCACGAGCTCCAGGCCGCCGAGCTGTTCGCCTGGGCGCTGCTGGCGTTTCCGGACGCGCCGGGGGAGTTCCGGCGCGGATTGCTCCGTATCCTCGCGGACGAGCAGCGGCACACCCGCATGTACATCGCCCGGCTGGAGGACACGGGAGCGCGCTTCGGCGACTACCCGGTGAACGGCTATTTCTGGAGCAAGGTCGAAGCGATCACCACGCCGCTGCGCTTCCTCTGCGCCATGTCGCTCACCTTCGAGAACGCCAACCTCGATCACACGATCGACTACGAAGAGGCGGCGCGGCGGGCGGGGGACGCGAAGACGGCGGCGGTGATCGAGCGCGTCCATCGCGACGAGATCGAGCACGTCCGTTTCGGCTGGACCTGGCTGCAACTCCTCAAGCGGGAGGACGAGTCCGCCTGGGACACCTTCCAGGCGAATCTCACCTGGCCCCTGCGTCCGGCAAAGGCCCGGGGACGGACCTTCCATCGCGAGGGAAGGGAGGCGGCGGGGCTCGACGCGGAGTTCATCCGGAAGCTGGAGCAGACCGAGCCTTGAGGCGCATCCTCGCCAACCTTCTCTGCGAGGAAGATCTCGCCGGACAGCTCCGGAGCTCGCCACCCCGCGCCGTCCTGGAGACAGTCGCTCGCATGGCCCCGCTCCTGCGCGTCTTCGCTCGCGAGGGGGACCGGCTGTGGAGCCCCGCGCCGATCGATGCCGTCCTGGAGCCGTCCGGGCCGATCTTCGAAACGGGTCCGCTCCGCGATCTCCTATCCGTCGATGAGGTCCTCGCCTGGTGCGAGACGTCCGAGGCCCTGGCGCACCGTGGCGGCCCTCGCCGTCCGATCGCGATCGACTGGGGCGCGCCTCTCCACGATCTCCTCTGGCAGCTCCCGACGCCGCCTCCGGCCGTCGTTGCCGCCGTCCATCACCGCGCCTTCTGTCTTCAGGTCGCTCGGGAGATCGGCTGCGCCCTGCCCGGAGCCCGGGTGGTGGAATCCCTCGCGGAGCTGGATCGCGTCCTCAAGACGGCCCCGCCGGCCTGGGTCGTCAAAGCCCCCCTCTCCGCTTCGGGACGCTCCCGTTATATCGAAAGGAGCAGTCCCGCGCTGGCCGATCCCAAGGCGCGCCGGACCGTGGAGCGGCTCTTCGAGCGTCATGGTGCTCTCCTCTTCGAGCCCTGGATGGACCGCACGGAGGATTTCGGAGTCTCCGCGCTGCTTGGGACGTCCGAACTGCGGATCGTTGGGATTCATGGACAGCTCGTGGACCGCAAAGGGCAGTTCTCCGGGATCGATCTCCATCCCGAGCTCTCCCCGCGGGAGCTGGACCGTCTGCTGGAGACCGTGGAGGCGGTCGCGGCGGCTCTCCGCCATGCCGGCTACGTCGGCCCGTTCGGGATCGACGCCTGGCGGTATCGAAACCAGGACGGCGGGCTGGTCCTGAATCCGCTCGGGGAGATCAACGCCCGGATGACGTTCGGGCTGGTGGCGTGGACGGAGACCGAGCGGTTATCATGACGACGTTCGGAGAACAATTCGTCCAAGGAGGCCGAACGTGAAGCGAGCCTGTCTGGTTCTCGTCTCTCTGCTCCTGGCAGCGCCCTCCGCGGTCCTCGCCTGGGGTCCGAACGGACACCGGGTCGTCGGTCGGATCGCCATGCACCACCTCACCGACGAGGCGGCCCGCGCCGTCGAGTGTCTGATCGGTCCCGAGGGTTTGGATCAGGTGAGCACCTGGCCGGACGAGATCCGTTCCGATCCCCACTGGAAGAAGGCGGACCCCTGGCACTTCATCAGCATCGACGACGCCGAGACGCTGGCGACGACCGCGCGCGATTCCGCCGGCGACGTGGTCGAAGCGATCCAGCGTTTTTCAGGCGTGCTGCGCGACCCGCAGGCGAGCCGCCAGGACAAGCAGGAGGCGCTGAAGTTTCTCGTCCATTTCGTCGGCGACATCCATCAGCCTCTGCACGTCGGGCGGCGCGCCGACCGCGGCGGCAACACCGTCAAGGTGACGCTGTTCAACGAGGCGACGAACCTCCACTCGGCGTGGGACGCCGGGCTGATCGAAAGCGAGAAGCTGAGCTTCTCCGAACTGGCGGCGTTCATCGATCATCCGACGCTGCCGGAGATCCAGGCCTGGCAGAGCGCGCCTCTCGCGGAGTGGGCAAAGGAATCGAAGGACCTGCGGGACCGGGTCTACAGCTTCGGCGCGGACGGCAAGCTCGGCTACGAGTATGCCTACACCAACGTCCCGGTGATCGAGCGGCGGCTCGTGCAGGCGGGGGTGCGCTTGGCCGGGCTCCTCAACTCGATCTTCGCCCAGCCCGGGCCGTCGATCCCGGATCGTCCGTAAGCCGGGGGGGCTACCCCCCCTCCCCCACGATTCCCAGAATCTCCGTCCCGTACTTCTGCACGATCGTGGGTCCGATCCCGGAGACGTTCAGGAGGTCGGCTTCGGTGCGGGGACGGGCGGCGGCGAGGGCGGCCACGGCGCGGTCGGTGAGGATGCGGAAGGCCGGTACGCGGCGGCGCTGGGCCTCGGCGCGGCGCCAGACCTTGAGCGCCTCCACGACCTGCGGTGAGACCAGCTCCGGCGCCGGCTCGGGTCCCAGGCCCTGGGCGGCGCGGGCGGCGATCCTCGCGCGGACGGCCGGGGGTTCCCCCTTCTCAGGACGATCAGGCCGCTGCCGCTTCTTGCGGGTCTTCGGCATCTCCTCGGCCATCTCCACGCGGGCGATCGTGCCCGGATCGCCCCGGTAGCCCTCCGGGGTCAGCATGGCCCGCTGGAAGCGGATGGTGCGACCCTCCTTCTCGAATTCGTCCTCGGTGATGCGGAGCAGGCCGGCGCGGTTCATGCCTCCGAGGAGCCGCTCGAAAGACTTGCGGTCGGAGAGCTCCTGGGGGCAGGCCTCGCGGTAGAGCTGGCCGTTGGACTGGCCGTCCCGCCCGTGCAGGGCGGTGAGCACCCGGCCGACGAGATCCCGTTCCAGGGCGTTGAGCGGCCGCATGCGGCGGACCCCGCAGTCTCCGGGCGAGCAGACGTCGCAGATTCCACACGGCTGCCCTGAGTCCTCCTGGTCGCCGAAGTGCCTCACCAGGTGGAGCATGCGGCAGCCGTGGGCCTCGGCGTAGCGGCTCATCAGCTCGAGCTGCTCGAGCTTGTGGTCCCGCTGTGCGAGGTAGGGCTTCTGCCAGCCGGCGGCGCCCACGGCGACGTTGCCGTCCGAATCCACCAGGGCGCCGCCGTGGATCCAGAGCTTCTCGAGCGCTTTCTCGAAGATCTCCTCGTCGATCTTCAGGCGCTTGCGGATCTGGCCGTCCACCTGGGGCTCGGGCGTCAGCGCGCGGTAGATCCGCTCGAGCTCGCCCGCGTCGGGATAGTCCCGGGAGTGGAACCACTCGTGGTTCCGGCGGTCGGCGAAGGAGTAGAGGAGGATCGCCCGCGACGTCTTGCCGTCCCGTCCGGCGCGGCCGATCTCCTGGTAATAGCCCTCGAGGCTGCCGGGCATGCCGGTGTGGATCACCGTGCGCACGTCCGGCTTGTCCACGCCCATGCCGAAGGCGATGGTGGCCACGATCACCTCCAGGCGGCCGGAGAGGAACGCCGTCTGGATGCGGTCGCGCTCCGACGTGGTCATGCCCGCGTGGTAGGCGGCGGCGGGGAAGTCCTCCTGGAGCATCACGCCCAGCGCGTCCGCCTCCTTGCGGGTGGGCGCGTAGACGATCGCCGGCCGGCGCTCGGGGTTGGCGAGGATGCGGCGGACGGCGTCGCGGCGCTCGGAGGGGAGCATCTCGACGATCTCCACGGCGATGTTGGTGCGCCGGAAGCCATGGATGAAGCGCCCCTCGCGGGCGAGGCCGAGCTGGCCGGCGATGTCGTCCTGCACCCGCGGCGTCGCCGTCGCCGTCAGCGCGATCACCGGCGCCGGCCGCAGCAGCGGCAGGCGCTGGCCGAGCAACCGGTAGTCGGGGCGGAAATCGTGACCCCATTGCGAGATGCAGTGGGCCTCGTCGACCGCGATGAGCGCCGGCTTGCGCCTGGCGAGCATCTCGGGGAAGCCGGGCACGGACAGGCGCTCGGGAGCGATGAAGAGGTAGTCGAGCCGCCCGGCCAGGTAGTCGACGCAGACCTGCCGCGACGCCGACCGGTCCCGCCCCGAGTGAATGCGTTCGGCGCGGAGGCCCAGCTCGCGGAGCTTCGCCACCTGATCTTCCATCAGCGCGATGAGCGGCGAGACGACCAGCGTGGTGCCGCCGCGGGCGAGCCCTGGAAGCTGGTAGCAGAGGGATTTCCCCGCGCCCGTGGGCATGACCAGAAGGACGTCCTGTGCCGCCACGACCGCCCGGCAGACCGCCTCCTGGTAGGGCCGGAAGGAGGGGAGGTGGAAGGTGGCGTGGAGGAGATCTTCGAGCGTGGCGCCCTCTGCCGGACCCTCACCCCCCGTCCCCCTCTCCCGTCCCCTCCCGCCCTCCCTCACCGGGAGAGGGGGAGAAGGTAGTGGGGTGGTGAAGGGGAGGGTGGGAGTCTGCGGCCTCATTCCCTGTCCCATGCGAGCGCCGTTGCCATTCGATCCGCTCCCTACCACCTCCCGCACATACGCCTCGATCCCCCGCATGAACGCCTCGAGATCCCCATGCCCTCTCTGGATGCGCTGGAGCTGGGCCTCCCACTGGCCGGTCATCGCCGGGCTCTTGACGTGCGGATGGACGATGTCGATCAGCCGGATCCCCTTGTCCGTGGCCTCCAGGGTCTTGCCCTGGCGGACGACGTACTCGCGGCGCAGCAGGGTCTCGATGATCTCGGCGCGGGTCGCGGGGGTGCCGAGCCCCGAGTCCTTCATCGCCTCGGAGAGCTCGCGGTCGTCCAGGGTCTTGCCGGCGGTCTCCATGGCGGTCAGCAGCGTGGCCTCGGTGAAGCGCTTGGGCGGCCGGGTCTGCTTGGAGACGGCGCGGACGTCCTGCACCTCCTGCGGCTGCCCCTGGGCGAGGCCCGGCGGCAGGTCCTGGTTCTCCTCCGGCGCGGCGGGCTCGGGCGTCTCGCCTTCCTTGTCTCCGTCCTTCGCCTCTTTGGGGGCCTCCTTCTTCTTGGGTTTCCGGTCGATGTCGAGGACCTTCCAGCCCACCTGGTCGACGAGCGTGCCGGTGCTGTGGAAGCGGTCGAGCAGCGGCTCGCCCACGCCGGACGGCGGCGGATTGGTTATCGCGGTGATCACCGTCGTCACCGACCAGACGTGGTCGTCGTGCCACGCCGAGAGGAGCCGGCGGCAGATCAGGTCGTAGATCTTCTTCTCGTCATCGGGGAGCCCGGCGACGTCGAGCGCGGTGGTCGTGGGGATGATCGCGTGGTGGTCGGTGACCTTGGCGTCGTCCACGAAACGGCGGCTCAAGGGGCGCTCGCCGGTGCCGGGGGCCAGCTTGTCCGCATAAGGTCCCTGGATCGCCCGCACCACGTCGCCGAGGGTGGCGGCGACGTCGGACGAGAGGTGGCGGCTGTCCGTGCGCGGATAGCTGATCAGCTTCTTCTGCTCGTAGAGCGCCTGGGCCACCCCCAGGGTCTTCTTGGCGCTGAAGCCGTAGAGGCGGTTGGCGTGGCGCTGCAACTCCGTCAGGTCGTAGAGGAGCGGCGGCGGCATCCGCTTGGTCTCGGCGCGGATCGATTCGACCTCCGCCTTCCCCAGGCGGGCGCGCTGGACGATCCGCATCGCCGCCACCAGGTCGTCGCCGTCCTTGCCCTCGGGCGGCGTCTTGATCCGCTTGGCTTCGGGCGTCGGGGAGTCGCCGCGGAACCAGGTTCCCTTGTAGGAGAGATCTTGGCCGGGCGAGAAGGTGGCGACGACCTCCAGGTAGTCCTCGGGCACGAAGGCGCGGATCGCCAGCTCCCGCTCGACCAGCATGGCGAGGGTCGGGGTCTGGACACGGCCCACGGAGAGCTGCTCCTCGTTGAAGTCGAGGGAGTAGGCCCGGGAGAGGTTCATCCCCACCAGCCAGTCGGCGCGGCTGCGGCCGCGCGCGGCGTCGGCGAGCGGATCGAGGTCGCGGCCGTCGCGCAGCTTGCGGAAGCCCTGGCGGATGGCGTCGGGGGTCAGCGAGGAGATCCACAGGCGCTGGAACGGTTTCCGGCAGCCGGCGGCCTCGTAGATGTAGCGGAAGATCAGCTCCCCCTCGCGGCCGGCGTCCGTGGCGCAGATGATGCGCTCGACCTCGGGCGCGTTGATCACCCGCCGGACGGCCTCGAACTGCGCCTTGGTCTCCTCGGAGACGATCAGCGGCCAGTCGCGGGGAAGGATCGGCAGGTGGTCCCGCCGCCAGCGCTTCCATTCGGGGTTGATCTCGTGCGGCTGCGCCAGGGCGACCAGATGGCCGATCGCCCAGGTCACGACGTAGCCGTTGCCGTGGAGGAAGCCGTCCCCCCGCTGGCTGGCGCCGAGGACACGGGCGATGTCCCGGGCGACGGCGGGCTTTTCGGCGAGGACGGCGGTGGTGGGCTGCATCTCCGGGGAACGGCGCGGTATCGACAAGCCGAGGTGATCTTACGTCAAATCGCGACGGACGGGAGCGCCGTCCGCAGCCGTTGGGGGGATCTGGAGGGGAGAAGGTCCCCCGCCGCCGGCCCTCTCCAGGAGGGGACCCGCGGACCACGGCGGGGGCAAAGCAATGCCACAACGACAGCTTCAGCGCCTTTGAACAACCCAGGACTTCAAATTAAATTGCAACGCTGTTCATAGAGTGTGACCGCCGTCCGGAACCGGGACACCTTCCAGATGGATTTTTCAGCCGCGGCCGAACTTCTCCGCGTTGAAATCCCGCGTGCCGCCGCGGGGCACCGACAGGTTCTGCCAGTGGGCGGAGGCGAAGTGCTTGGCGAGCAGCACGATCTGGCCGGCGTGGTAGGACTGGTGGGTGAGCTGGCGGTCGATGGCCTTGACGACGCTGTGGGGCTCGGCGCGGATGAAGACGGTCCGCGTCAGGTCCGCCTCGGTGAGCGCGGCGAGCGACTGGAAGAGGAGCCCCCAGCCTCGTTCCCAGCGGGCCAGCAGCTCCGCCCGGGTCGTCCCCTCCCGTGCCACGAACTCGGAGTCGCGGTCGCGGTCCGGCTTCTCGCCGTCGGTGGTCAGGAAGTCGGTCCAGCGGGAGATCAGGTTGCCCGCCACGTGCTGGATCAGCAGGGCCAGGCTGTTCGACTCCGGATCGAGGGTGACGAAGAGGTCCTCGTCGCGCACCTGGCCCAGGGCCCGGTCGGCGAGGTCCTTGGTCTTGCGGAACTGGTCGGCGACGTCTTCGAGATAGAGAGCGGCTGGGGATCGGTCCATGAGGGGGAAAATATCACGAGCCACGGACCGGACGGTCCGGCCGCGCTGGGGAGGGGACCTGCGCGGCCGGACCGAGGGTCCAGGCCCGGTCCGGTAAAAACCGGACGGAGCCATGCATGCATAATAACGCATATCTTCGTACGGTGCTGTGACGTCTTCCACAGTCCGGTGGCGAGGAAGGTCACAGCGACGGCGGGCGCCGGACAGGGCTATAATCCGACGCAACCCGTTTTCTTTTCGTTCAGCCGGAGAAGGAACCGTCTCAATGCGTGCGCTTTTGCTGGAGGATGACGCGGCGCAGCCGCGGGGTCTCGTGGAGACCGAGGAGGCGCTGCGCCTGACGCAGTTCCTGCTCGACCGCGCGGGCGAGGGGGCCTTCTGGGCCGATCCCGACGGCCGCTTCTTCTACGTCAACGAGGCCGCCTGCTCGCTGACCGGGTACACCCGCGAGGAGATGCTGGCGATGGGGGTGGCGGATCTCCTGCCGCCGGAGCGGGGCGGCAACCTGTTCCAGGAGATCGCGCGGAAGATCCGCGCCGAGGGGCCGTTCACGTTCGAGGTGGTCCACCGCCGCAAGGACGGCGGGCGCTTCGACGCGGAGGTGACGCTCAACCACCTGCACTATCAGGGGCGTGAGTACTACTGCGCGTTCGCCCGCGACATCACCGAGCGCAAACGGGCCGAGGCCGCGCTGCGCGAGTCGGAGGAGCGCTACCACGGCCTGTTCGAGGGAGTGCCGGTGGGGCTCTACCGCACCACTCCCGCGGGGCGGTTGCTCGACGCCAACGCGGCCCTGGTGCGCATCCTGGGCTATCCCAGCCTCGAGGCGCTGCTCGAGACCAACGTCGACGACATCTACCTCGACCCCGAGGACCGCCGCCGCTGGCAGCGGACGATGGCGGAGAGCTCCGGCTCGGTGCAGAGCATCGAGGCTCCCGTGCGCCGGTTCGACGGCTCGCCGATCTGGGTGCGCTTCACCGCCCGCGCCTTCCGCGGCGAGGACGGCGAGATCCTGCGCTACGAGGGGGTGTTCGAGGACGTCACCGACCGCCGGCGCGCCGAGGAGGCCCTGCGGGCGAGCGAGGAGCGCTTCCGCTCGCTGGTCCAGAATGCCTCGGACCTGATCTCCATCCTCGATCCGGACGGCGCCGTGCGCTACGAGAGCCCCTCGCACCAGCGGGTCCTCGGTCTCGATCCGGACGAGCACGCGGGCCGCAGCCTGCTCGATCTCGTCCATCCGGAGGACCGGCACGTCGTCGAGGAGGCGCTGCGGCAGATCCTCGAGCACCCGGGCGAGATCGCCACCTTCGAGCACCGTCTGCGCCACCGCGACGGCACCTGGCGGGTGCTCGAGGCGACCGCCTCCAACCTCCTCGGCCAGCCCGCGGTCGCCGGCATCGTGCTCAACTCCCATGACATCACCGACCACAAGCGGGCGGAGGAGAAGCTCCTCCACGACGCCCTGCACGACGAGCTCACCGGACTGCCCAACCGGGCGCTGTTCATGGATCGCCTGCGCCAGTCGATGGAACGGTCGCGGCGCGAGCCGGAGCGGCTGACGGCGGTGCTCTTCCTCGACCTCGACCAGTTCAAGATCGTCAACGACAGCCTCGGCCACCTGGTCGGCGACGAGCTGCTGATCCAGATCGCCGGCGCGCTCTCCTCGGCCCTGCGTCCCTCGGACACCATCGCGCGCGTCGGCGGCGACGAGTTCGCCATCCTGCTCGAAGGGGGCCGCGACGTCGGCGACGCCGTGCGGGTGGCCGACCGCATCCACGAGCGCCTGGCGACGCCGATCAACCTCGAAGGCCACGAGGTGTTCGCCACCGCGAGCCTCGGCATCGCCGTCCATACCCCCGAGTACGAACGGCCGGAGGACCTGCTGCGCGACGCCGACACGGCGATGTACCGGGCCAAGGCCTCCGGGCGCGCCTGCCATGTCGTGTTCAACCGCGTGATGCACCGCTTCGTGATGGCGCGCCTGCACCTCGAGACCGACCTGCGCCGGGCCGTCGAGCGCGGCCAGATGCGGGTGTATTACCAGCCCTTCGTGGACCTCGCGACCGGCGAGGTGGTGGGCTTCGAGGCCCTGCTGCGCTGGCACCATCCCAAGCGCGGCCTGCTGCCGCCGGAGGAGTTCCTCGCCGCGGCCGAGGACACGGGCCTGATCGTGCCCATGGGGCGTTTCGTGCTGCTCGAGGCCTGCCGGCAGACCGCCGAGCTGCAGCGCAAGCACCCGGAGATCCCGCCGATCAAGCTGAGCGTCAACCTGTCGAACAAGCAGTTCTTCCAGTCCGACCTCTTCGCCCACATCGAGGAGGCCCTCTCGACCTCGGGGCTCGACCCCGGCTGTCTCGGGCTGGAGATCACCGAGGGGGTCATCATCCGCCACGCCGACTCGGCGGCCAGCCGCTTCTCGCGCCTGAAGAGCCTGGGCGTGCAGCTCTACCTGGACGACTTCGGCAAGGGCTACTCCTCGCTCAACTATCTCCACCGCTTCCCGATGGACATCCTGAAGATCGACCGCTCGTTCGTCTCCCGCATCGACGAGGCGGAGGGAAACCTGGCGATCGTCAGGGCCATCGTGACGCTCGCCCACCAGCTCGGCATGGAGGTGGTGGCCGAGGGCATCCAGACCGAGGAGCAGCGGCTGAAGCTCCGCGCTCTCGGCTGCGAGTACGGCCAGGGATTCTTCCTCTCCGAGCCCGTGCCCGCCGACCGCGCCGAGGCGCTGCTGATGCGCCGGGCGCGGGTGTAGAGGCGACCGCGGTTCCCCCGCTCGTCGCGGGAATGCGAAACATCCCGCGTTTCGTTGTCCCTTCCGGTATGGAAGTCGAGAACCCGCGGCCCCGGATCTTCCTCCTCTCGCCCGCCAGCACCGAGGGTCTGCGCGCCGCGCAGCTCACCTCGCCGCGGGCCCGCTTCGGCGCGGCCGAGCGCTACCGCAGCCCGGAGGGGGTGACGGTCGGCGAGGCCTTCACCTTCATGAGCTCGCTCTATTTCCGGGGCAAGCTCACCTACGCCCGGCACTTCGCCGCGCCGCCGCCCGAGCTCGCGCCGGGAGGCCCGGATGACGGCATCCTGGTCATCGCTCCCGGCTTCGGGCTGGTGCCGCCGAGCTGGCGTATTACGCCCGAGGAGATGAAGAAGCTCCGCCGCACGCCGGTGGACCTCAAGAGCCGGGCCTACTGCCAGCCGATGAAAAAGCACGTGGAGCAGCTCCGGGACCTCGCCCCCGGCGCCTGGGTCGTGCTCCTGGGGAGCGTCGCGACCGGCAAGTACGTGGACCTGCTCCTCCCCGTCCTCGGCGACCGCCTGCTCTTCCCGCGCGACTTCGCGGGCGCCGGCGACATGAAGCGCGGCGGCATGATGCTGCGCGCCGCGCGCGAGGACCGGGAGCTCGCCTACGTCACCCTCGCCGCGCCCCGCCGCAGAGCCCGCGCCTGAGTGGAATAGACCTTGCATTCCCTCCTCTGCGTTACGAAGGCAAAAAAATCGTTGAGAAGGTGAGCATAGGTCAAAGCCAAAGGAGGCTCCCATGAACAGAATTTCCAAGAAGGTGGCGCTGCCGTTGCTGGCGGCCGCCGCCCTGCTGGCGGTCGCGACCACCGGTTGCAAGGTGACCAAGACCCAGGACGGCAAGATGCCCGACGTCGAGGTGAGCACCAAGGGTGGACAGCTTCCGAAGTACGACGTGAAGACGCCGACGGTGGACGTGCACACCGAGAAGCGGCAGGTCGATCTGCCGAAGGTGAACGTCTCGACCGAGAAGCACGAGGTCAAGGTGCCGAAGGTGGACGTCAAGCCGCCGAAGTGAAAAACATTCTGAACGGCAGTGAGAAAGGCGGGGAGAGAACCCCGCCTTTTGTGCGTCACGAGCTCTGAAAAACCTTTCTACCTTGGGGATCTTCCTTTTGAATGCCGGGTCATTTCCCCGGCCCGGGAATTGTACCGTGCGGGAAGCCGCGCGAGCTTGCCGGCCGCGCCGCCGGCGAGGCTCACCAGGCCTGCGTGGGCTGGGCGGAGGCGTCCCCGGGACGATCCTCGGCGTCGATGGCGCGCAGCAGCTCGGCCGGGCTCTCCTTGCACTCCAGGGACTCTCCGCTCGCCGCCAGGATGACCACGCTCCCGTCCTGCGGTTTCCCCGGGACGCGGTCCAGGACGGCCGCGATCTGCGAGATGTTGAGGTTGGCGTTCCTGCCGTCGAGGGTCGTTGCGATGATCCATGCCATGGCGGGAGCCTAGCACGGAGCCTAAGACCGCCCGAGATCGTTCATCGTCACCGGGTTGGCGCAGGGGCTGACCTTCCGGTAGGCGCCGTCGAAGGCGAGGCCGTTCTCCTTCGTCCCGCACTCGCCCTCCTCGGAGACCCGGACGCCGTTGCGGGCGAAGGTCATCGTGCGCTTGCAGCCCTCGACCTGGTGGACCGCGGTGCCGTTGCGGAGCGGCACGGTCCCCGAGATCTCACGGCTGCGGGCTGGGCCGTTCTCCATCACGCCTCCCCCTTCGGCGTAGAAGACGAACTTCACCTGGCCGTCCGGCAGCTCCAGGGCCTCCAGGCTGGGGAAACCCGACTTGCCGAACTGGTAGAAGCCGGTGACGCCGCGGGGCGGGACCGGCGCGGCCTTGCCGGCGACCCCCACTTCCAGGGCGTAGGGCACGGTTCCCCCCTCGCGCTTCCTCTCCACGGCCACCGTGTAGTCGCCCGACACCGGCAGCGTCGTGGACCACAGCGACGACCGCCCGGCGTCCAGCCTGCCGCCGTGGGGACAGATGACGGAGAACGATGCCCCCTGGTCCAGGCCCGCGAACCGGATCGTCATCACCTGCCCGGCGCGGGCGTGGAGGGTGTAGGCCTGCGGAGTGGTCGCCCCGGAGGCGGGCGTGAGGGTGCCCTGGAGAGTGGCGGAGGTCCTGCCCTTCTCGAAGCGGATCTCCTGCGGACGCGAGTGCACGTTCCCGGAGCCGGCGAGGACGCCGGCCAGGGCGAGGACGGAAGCGAGCGCCGCGACTCGAAGGGAGGTTCTCATCGGCTGTCTCCTCTTCAAGGAATCGATCATCTGATTGTAGAGGATTGGCGCCGCGGTGGCGAGGTCTTCCAAACAGGATAGAGTTCAGACTGGGAGGAGACATGGCGACAGACGAAGAGGGCGAGGCGGCGACGACGTTCGAGGGGCTGGGGCTTTCGGGGCCCCTCCTCAAGGCGATCACGGAGATCGGCTACGAGGCGCCGACGCCGATCCAGGAGAAGACGATCCCGGCGATGCTGGCCGGGCGGGATCTGATCGGGCAGGCGCAGACGGGAACGGGAAAGACGGCGGCATTCGCCATCCCCATCCTAGAGAAGATCGACCTGTCGAAGCCGGAGGTGCAGGCGCTGGTGCTCGCTCCCACCCGGGAGCTGGCGATCCAGGTGGCGGAGGCGGTCCACGCCTACTCGAAGCACCTCGGCCGCGTCGGGGTGCTGCCGGTCTACGGCGGCCAGCCGATCCAGCTCCAGCTCAAGCGGCTGGACCGCGGCGTCCATGTGGTCGTCGGCACGCCGGGACGGATCATGGACCACCTGCGGCGGGGCTCGCTCCGCCTCGACGCCGTGCGCGTGGTGGTGCTCGACGAGGCGGACGAGATGCTCCGCATGGGCTTCATCGAGGACGTCGAGTGGATCCTCTCCCAGGCTCCCGAAGGGCGGCAGACGGCGCTCTTC
>DASWRX010000040.1:0-17299 GCA_036402955.1 Thermoanaerobaculia bacterium | reverse complement strand
GAAACCCCCGTGCGCTGCCGCATCGCCGGCACCGGACCCGAGCGCGAGGCCCTGGAAAACCTGATCGATCGCTCAGGGCTGCGCGGCCGCGTGGAGCTCCTCGGCTGGGTGGAGGACCGCGACGTCGTGGAGCGCTACGCGAGCTGCCTCGGCGTCTACTACGCCCCCTACGACGAGGACTACGGTTACGTCACCGTCGAAGCCTTCAAGGCCGCCAAGCCGGTAATCACCACCGCGGACGCGGGCGGCGTCCTCGAATTCGTGGAAGACGGCGTGAACGGCTTCGTCTGCGCGCCCGATTCCCCCCGCGAGATCGCGGCCAAGATCGATCTCCTCTACAAGGACCGCGAGCGGGCCCGCGCCATGGGGCTGGCGGGGCAGGCGAGGGTACGGGAGGTGACGTGGGACCGGGTGATCGAGAAGCTGACGGGCTATACTGAGCTCTGAGGAATCTTGACCATGGCTTTGCCCATCCCCGTACCCGACTGGCATCGAGAGGTGCTCGAAGAACGGATGAAAGCCTATCGAGCCAACCCGACCGAGGGGAAGCCATGGGAAGAAGTTCGCGCAGAGCTTCTCGACAAGCTCCAGAGCCGGGCGTCTGGAAGAACCTAGCGCCCCCTACTTCACCAGCTCCAGCACCTCCCCCTTCACCGTCGCCGTCATCTCCTTCAGCAGGCCCGAGTGGTAGCGGGCGAGCCGTCCGTTGCGGTCGAGGATCACGAGGCTGGGGAGGCCGGGGCTGTGGAAGGCTGAGAAGGCTCCGTGGTCCGCGTCGAGGAGCACGGGGAGCCTGAATCCCTTGGCGCGGAGGAATTCGGTGGCCTGGCGGGTCTGCTCCTCGGGGCTCTTGCTCGCCTCCTCCAGGGTGTCCACGGCGAAGACCCTGACCGGCAGCCCGGACGCCTTGGCCCAGGCCGCCAGCTCGGTGGTGTGCTCCAGGGCCGTCCAACAGGGGACGCACCAGGTCGCCCAGAAATCCAGCACCACCACCGATCCCTTGAGATCGGCGACGCTCACCGTCCCGCCATCGAGGGACCGCAGCGTCACTTTCGGCGTCGGCTGTCCCAGGGGATAGTTCTGCGTCTCGAGATCGGAGAGGGTCCGCACCGCCGTCCGGCCCTTGAGATCCGGCGTCTCGAGAGCGTCGCCCGGCTCCCCGGCCACGAAGCGGAAGCGGCCGGCGGCGCGCACCTGCTGCTTCCCCTCTCCCAGCGCAGCGTGGATCTCCCGCAGGCGATGGGAGGCCGCGTCGAGCCCGACCGTGAGCCGCCCGTTGGCCGCCCGAAGCTCCACCTTCACGATCGCCGCGCCGTCCGCCGCGACGCCCGGCTGGCTGCCCACGACCTCCAGCGGCGCCAGCACTCCGAGCCGCAGGGCCGTCAGGAAGGCCGCGAGGTCTCCGCCCTGCGCGGCCACCACCGCCGGCGGCCCCTCCAACTGGGCCTGCTCGCCTCCGATCCGGCGCAGGGCCGCCGCGAAATCCTTCTGATAGGCCGACTCGGCGTAGCGCCCGCCGACGTTGAACTGGGTGCCCACCAGCCGCCCGTCCCGCGCCACGAACCGCATGGTGTCCCGCCCCTCGGACGAGAGCGTCATGAACGCTCCGCCGTCTTTCCCCACGCCGTACTCCAGCTTCCGCGGTTCCCGGCGCCCGTCCGGCAGCTCCAGCGTCATCTCCAGGATCTCCCGGAAGGGTCCGGCCTTCTGATAGGCGACGCGGGCCGCCTCCAGGGCCGCCTTCCCCGGCTCGACCCCCTGTGGCGCGGCGGCCGCCGCGAGCCCGGGGGCGAGCAGAGCGAGGGCGAAGACGGCGAGACGGCGCGGCACGTTCATGGGCGGCTCCCTTCCAAAGAGGTTCAGCCCAGTCTACGAGGAGATCGGCGGGGAAGTTTCCCGGCGGCATGAAACGTCTGGCGTCTGGAGGTCATGTACGGTCAGCAGACCGGGCGCGTCGAGGCGCGCAGGAACCTAAACCATCGATTATCAACGATTTGCGATTTGTCGGATGGAGATCGCGGTGAGATAATCGAGGAAACTTCGCAAGGGAGGAGATTTCAATGCGCAAGGTGTTGTTTCTTTTGTCTCTGATGATTCTCGCCGCCAGCGCCAGCCGGGCCGCTGCGGTCCACGTGATCGATCCGAACCTCTACGACATGGTCAACCTTTACGCCGCGGACGTGGGCGAGCAGCCGATCGTGGTCGGACCTATGGAGAAGGCGGTCCCGCGGACCGACAAGGCCGAAGCGCAGATCATCGGCGCGGTCCTCCAGGTCGACGACGTCCACTTCACGGCGGACGGCACGCCCTTCCGGATCATCGCCCTGGCGCAGAGCCGTCCGGTGTCGCAGTTCATCCTGGTGGTCTGCCTCGGCGACACGGCGGCGAACACCTGCGGGCGCCTGACCCTGGGCAAGCGCGTGTATTTCACGACCGATCTCCTGGTGGTCCAGACCGGCACCAACGCGGGCTTCCCGCTGCTGATCGCCAAGCGCCTCCAGGTCTGACGCGGCTCCGGAAAGACCCTGGGGAGGAGCGCGAACGTTGCGCTCCTCCTTGGCGTTTGACGGTGTTAGGATCTTGAGGAGATCGCTGACTCTGAGGTCGTCTCTTGATCCGCTTCCGTCCGGTCCTCCCGATTCTCGCCCTCGTCGCCGGCGTAGCGCGCGGCGACGAGCTCCGCCAATCTGCTGCCGTTCACCACCACGGATCTTCAGGTCACACTCGAAGCCGGACCCTGACCCTGAGGGCGAAGTTCATCTCAATTCTGTGGGGAGCCCGGTTCCCTGTCACTCCGATGAGACCCCTCGCGCAGGTCCCAGACGACGACGGGAACAGGTTTGCCGTCGTCCATGCGAGCCAACTCTCCCCGGGTTCCGCTTTCGTACAGGGCACCGTCATATTTTAGAGTTTCTCCCGTCCGCTCGTCTTCCAGGGTAACGGAGAGGGCCATCATGGTCTCGGCGAACTGTCTCACCTCGACCTGATACTTGAAGCTTCGATGATCGCGGGTTCCCAGAGTTCCGGAATGCTCGCCCGGCGACAAGTGGGTACGGAGAGCAATCCCCCTCGAATCTCTCTCCTGATCGATCGCGCCCCAAAGAGCCGCGGCCAGCAAGGGATCCTTGGCGGCAGTGATCTCCAGGAAGCGGGAATGGATGACCGGATCGGGCTTTGTATCGACAAGCACGCCCGGCTGACCATTGCAGGTCAGGGCATCCTGTGGATCGCAGACCCCCTTCGGCCTGCAGATCAGCGCACCGAATTTCGAGGTGGTAACGCATTCACAGTTCCCGGAGAGGGTGGAGGGCTGGTCGTAACAAGAGCCCTCGGTGCCGCAGACCACGCAGGCAAGGAGCGGATGAGTGCCGACAGCGAGCAGGAAGGTCAGCGCAGAAATGCCATAGAAGAACGTTTTCCCTTTCATCATCCATCTCCTCGTACAGTGCGTTTGTGGTAGTCGCCGGGCTCTTTAATTGCTGGTATACCACAAGAAGAAAGCTTGGACAACGCTCCCCCGTTACGAAGAACCCTTCGCCCCGCCGGGAATTCGCGCTCCCGCTGAGGTATACCCCTCTCCCGACTGGGTGGAGCCCTCTCCCCGGTGGGTAGACCCCTCTCCCAAGCTGGTAGAGCCCTCTCCCAAGCCGGTAGAGCCCTCTCCCCGCTGGGTAGAGCCCTCTCCCAAGCCGGTAGACCCCTCTCTCCAGCTGGTAGACCCCTCTCCCCAGCCGGTAGACCCCTCTCCCTCGCTTCGCGGACGCTTCCCCACGACGTCCGGGCCTTCCTCCTCGGTCCCGGAGCCTCAGCCCACTCCGGTTCCGTCCTGGAGATCCTGAAAGCGCTGTTCCGAGAGGATGCCCGGGTCGTCCGGCGCACCGGCTTCCCAGAGATCCCTCGCGCGGGCGAACGCCTCCTCGGCCCCGTAGCGGTCGCCCGCCGCCCGCCGGGCGTTTCCGACGTGGGCCCAGACGTAGCCCTGGAGGCGCCAGAGCCAGGTCTCCGGGCCGGCGACCCGCGCGGCCAGCTCCAGGGCCAGCTCGGCCAGTCCCAGAGCCCGGCCCGTGTCGGCCGCCGCCGCCTCGCCGGCGCTCTCGACGCAGAGGCGCTCGCAGAGGCCCCAGCTCTGGAACTCCGGCAGCTCTCTCACCAAGAGCCGCTGGTCTTCCAGGGGATGTATCGAGAGCCGCTCCCACAGCCTCTCCGCCTTGGTGGGATCCATCTCCGGCGGCAGCTCCGGCTCCGGACTGGCGAGCAGGTTGGCGACCGTCCGGGCCACCGCGATCTCGACCGAGGTGGCCGTGAAGCGGGCGATGGTGGTGGCGGCCTGGACGGCCTCCTCGGTCGAGCCTCCCATCCAGAAGCGCACCATGCGCACGAACAGCAGGACGTTCTCGAACGAGGAGATCGGGATCTTCAGGGCCCCGATCAGGCGGCTGAGGCTCTTGCCGGAGGGGACCTGTTTCCCCTGCTCGTAGAGCGAGATGAGGCTCTTGTCCAGCCCCGCGCGCCTCGCCATCTCCCCCTGGTTCCAGCCCTGGAGCAGGCGCAGGAAGATGAGGGCGAGCCGGACGTCTTCAGGGAATTCCAGCATTTGCACGTCAAGTCCCTCCCAATGAAATTCTTCCCTGATGATACTTCGAGTGGATTATTCCGCGCCGAATCCCGACACTATTTTCCCTGAAGAGGTGCCCGCGCGGCCAGGGAGGCCGTCCTGGAAGCTCCTCTCCAAGGAGAGATGTCATGACTCGTACCTCGTTTTCCAAGGTCCTCCTCGCCTCGGTTTTCGCCCTGCTCCTCTCGATGCCCACCCTGGCGGCGGAGCGCCGGATTCCGTCGGGAGCCCGCCGCGCCAAGGTCTCCGTCTCCATCACCGAGGCCTTCCTCCAGTTCTGGAGTTCCATGACCGGAGGACTGACCAAGGAGGGCTGCACGATCGACCCTGACGGCCGTTGCATCGTCCGAGCCGTTGCCCCAACAAGCTCGGATGCTGGTTGCACGATCGATCCCAACGGCCACTGCGTAAGCGGCCACTGAACGAATGCCGGATCGGCAGGCCGGGGTCTCATCCGCCCGGCCTGCCTCACCCTTGAAACTTCAGGTTTGGATCGTGACGAGCACGGCAGAGGTACTCGATGACACGCCGGGCCAACTCGGCTGTGGCTGCTTCACTCTGGGCTGCGTCACGGAAAATTTTGAGAGCGACTAAGGCCTCGCGATGAACTCCCTGGGATCGGAAGACCGAGGCCATCTCCCGTACCAGCTCCTTGACCTTCCCCGTTCGGCTCTCCTCCAGGTACAGCGCGGCCAGCTCCAAAGTGGCGAGAGCCATGTCATACGCCAAACCTCGGGCGGCGAAATCGAGCCGAACTCGTTCAAGGAGGGAGACGGCTTCGTCTTTCCTTCCCAGGCCGGCCGCAACTCGTCCTTCCAGCCAGAGCGCCCGGATCAAGTCCGGTTCGTTGCCGAGTTGGAGGGCCAGCGTCCGCACCTCCGAGAGCAACGCTTCCGCTTCCGCGTGCCGGCCCAGGTAGAGCAGGTTGACCGCCAGGATGAACCGCAGGGCAAAGAGCAAGCGAGGCTCACGCTGCCCGTCGACCAAAGGAGCAGCCTGCACGAGGGCGTCGATCGCGCGTTCGTGCTTTCCCATCTGCTCCAGAGTCGACGCCTTGATCAGCAGGATTCTCCCCTTGGCTTCTCCGGACCCCTTGTCGGCCAAGGCCCGTTCGAGCAGCTCAAGAGCTTCAGGCAGCCGCCGCTGATCGCGCCGAAGAGACGCTTCGAGATCCAGCAGGCGCCACTCCGGGAGCGGGCCTTCTTCGCCGGGCGGAGCCGCCTTCCAAAGCTTCCAGGCGTGGGCGAACGCTTTTTCCGCCGCGGGCAGATCGTTCGCCACCCTTCGTGCGTTGCCCACGAACGCCCAGGCATATCCTTGAAGGCGCGAGCGCCAACCCTCGGGACCTGGGACGCGGGAGGCGACCCGCAACGCGAGATCGGCCAGCTCCACGGCCCGGCCCGCGTCGGCGGCCGCCGCTCTCGCGCTCTCGGCGCAGAGCCGCTCGCTCAGCGCCCAGGTCTGGAGCTCCCGCCCTTCCTCGACGAGCAGGCGCCGGCCGCGGGGCGGGTGGGGCTTCAGGCGCTCCCAGAACGCTTCCGCCTGGGCGCGGTCCCGGCGGATCCTCTCCTCACGGAACGAGCGGGTCATCTCCTCCCGGGTCACGTCCGCCACCAGGCGCGCCACCAGGGCCGCGGTCCGCTCGATGGCTTCGGCCTCCGCGCGGGTTGGGCTCAAGGGCGGACCGGGAGGCTCTTCCACCGGCATCAGGAAGCGCGCGGAGAAGAGCGTGACGTCGATCGCCTCGGGCGTGAGGCCCAGGATCGCGGCCAGCTCCTCGAGCCGCGGCCGGGTCAGGGTTCTCCGACCCGTCTCGAAGTCGGAGATGAAGCCGCTGGGGATGCCGGCGGCCTGGGCGAGCTCCTTCTGGCTCCATCCCCGGGAGGACCGTAAAGCGGTCAGGGCCTGGCTCAAGGGGGGCGGACTCGGTCTGGGCATATCCCTCCTCTTTCAGCTCCCCACAGTTTAGTGCTTCCAGTGTCTTATCGTGCCATCCGAGTACGAGCGGGATGATTTTATGTCATCAACCGGAGATCTCCACCTGGAACCGCATCCCCGTCGAAGTTCCCGCTTCAGGGATAGCCGTCCCGTCGATACGTCCCTACGCTTCCTCTTCGCCCCCGCGACCGCGGAGGGCACGAACAAGAAAGGGACGCCTATTCCTATGTCCAGATATGTAGGGGAAGCCCAGGACCAGCTCCGGCAGATCGCCCGCGAGCTGCGGTCGGTTCACTACCGGCTCCTGGGGATCGTCGCGAGCCTGCCCGTGCCTCCGCCGGAGGAGAGGCTGATGGATGAAATGGATGCAGGGGGAGCGGACGCCGCCACCGAGATCCGCGCGGCCGTGGAGTGCGTGCTGGCCGACCGCATCCGGCCCGCGATCCAGGGTCTGCTCGCCGCCGCGGAGGTTCCATTGGAGGAAGAAGAGGATCGTGAGGTCGTGACGGAGGAAGGCCGGTGAGCCGTCCGGCGGCCTTCCGGGAGCCGCTGGTGCCGGGCGCGCTCTGGTTGCGCTGGGAGATGCCGGACGCCCTGCTCGGCGATGGCGAGATGCGGAGCCGCATGGAGGCGGAATCGCTGTTCGCCGAGTTGCTCGCGCATCCGCCCGAGCAGCGGATGAAGGCGCTGAAGAAGGCCCGGTTCCGCAAGCCGGCGTTCGTGGAGCTGCTGCTGGAGAAGAGCCGCGACTTTCAGCTCGCGGATCCCGAGCGGGCCGAGGCGCTGGCGCTGATGGCCGCCTCGCTCACCGTGCAGCTCCACAAGCCGGACCAGGACGCCGACGGCGCCCTGATCGCCGTCTTCATGGCGCGCTCCAACTGTCTGGCCGGCAACGCCCGGCGGCTCCTCGGCAGCGAGGCGGACGCGGAGATCGCGTTCGGCAACGCGGCCTATTTCCTGGCCCGCTCGGCCGGCTCCTGCGACCGGGCGTTCTACTGCCGGTCGCTGGCCGTGCTGCGCTGGGAGCAGGGACGCATGGACGAGGCCGTGTCGCTGCTGTTTCACGCGGCGCGGATCTTCGCGGAGAACGGCGCGATCGAGGAGGAGGGCACCTGCCTGGCGCTGGCGGGGCTTCTCGCCATGGAAGAGGGGGACGCCGAGCGCGCGCTGGCGCCGTTGCGGAAAGCCCGGCTGACGATGCCGGCGCCCTGCCGGCCCTGGCTGTCGGTGCGCCTGCGGCTCACGCTGGCGCTGGCGCTCGCCGATCTCGGCTACCTGGGACGGGCGCGCTGGATGCGCCAGGAAGCCTGGCAGCTCTACGCCCTGCAGACCAGCCCCGAGGAGCAGTTCCGCGCCCAGTGGCTGGAGGGGAGGATCTGCATGCGGCTGGGAGCCTGGCAGGAATCCTTCGACCTGCTGGACGGCGTGCGCGCCAAGCTCACGGCGGATCGCCTCCTGCCCGAGTCCGCGCTGGCCGCGCTCGATCAGGCGCTGCTGCTCGCGCAGTGGAAGCGGACGCCGGAGATCGAGGCCCTGATCCAGGATTTCGCCACCGCCCTCCTGGACGAGGACGGCCTGGACATCGCCCTGCGCGGCCTGCGCAGCTTCCAGCGCGACCTCGCCGCGGGAAAGGCCCCCCAGGAAGCCGCCGCCGGCATCGCCTCGTTCCTGCGACGAACTTTCCGCTTCCGGGGCTTCCGGGTGGAGCCGTTGCCATTCGCGTGAGGGGTGCCCCCCTCAGTCCCGCGCCGCCACGAGCTGCCGCAGGCTGTCCACGAGGCCGTGGGAGACGTCCACCTGCTCCTCGTCGATGGCGAGCCGGGTGGCGCGCTCCATGTTGAACCAGGGGATCGCGGGATAGAGATGGTGGACGTTGTGGAAGCTCGTTCCATGCGCTCCGAAGAGACGGAACCAGAGGCCGCGCATCTCCCGCGTGCCGGTGCGCGGGCAGTTGTAGTGACCGATCATGTCGTCCCAGAAGAAGAGAATGGGGAACACGGTGAAGCGCGGCACCAGCCAATACCAGAGCAGCAGGTCGGGCCGGCCGGCCGCGGCGAGCAGCGCGACGGCGCCGAGCCAGAACCCGCCCACCCGGTTCCGGTAGGCCGCATCCCGCCAGCGTTTCGTGGTGATCGCATCGGCGAGATCGGCGATCTGCAAGGGGCCGGCGAAAGGCCGGATGCAGAGGAACCAGACCATGTAGCGCCGGTCGTGCCGCCGCGCCGGATCGAGACCGTAGCCCGTGCCCCAGGTCTGATAATCCTTTTCAACCGTATTGAACGTGCGGTGGTGATCCAGGTGGTCGTCGCGGTCCGATTCGACGGTGACCCCGAGCGGCAGCGAGTAGAGGAGCTGCAGCCGGGAATTCCACTTTTTTCCGGAGAACAGATTGGCGTGGATCGCGTGATGGTGCAGCTCGAACAGAGCGTTCATCTGGCGCGCGATCACGATCGCCGCGACGGCGTAGAGCCAGGGGGAGCGGAAGACCTCGCACGCCGCGGCGACCGCGAGGACGGCTCCCCAGTCCAGGACGAGGGTGAGAACGGCGCGGCCGTTGCTCCGCCGCGACAGCTTGCGGAGGATGGCCCGCTGCTCCGGGCTCACCGCCGGCGCCCGTCCCGGCGGCAGGGCGGCGGCCAGGTCGGGATCGGACCGTGGTTGAACGTCGATTTGGGGCATGAGGAAAGACTACGCCGGAGCTTCCGTGGAAATCCACCTCTCCGTTATAGGATGACGTTCTTGACAGGAGGTGGCGCTCCATGGAGCCCAGCCAACTCCGCCGGATTTCCCTTGCCCTGGCGATCGTCCTGGCCGCCGGATTCCTGCTCGCCACCCATCGTCTCTGGGTGCCCGCCGATCCCGGCGTCGACGAGAACGCCTATCTGGTCTCGGGCAAGCTCCTGGCCCGCACCGGCTCGCCGGGATTCACGCCGGCGGACCCTTACTCCCTGGTGGGGAAGATGTGGATCGGCACCCGGGAGGGGAAGTTCTATCCGAAGTACCCCCTGGGCCAGCCGCTCCTGGTGGCGCTGGCGGTCAAGGCCGCCGGGCTGCGGGCCGCCTACTGGATCAACCCGCTGCTGATGACCCTGGCGCTCTTCGGCGTCTTCCGGCTCGTCCGCGAGGCCGCGGGCTCGATCGCGGGCCTGCTCGGGATGATCATGATGGCGGCGAGCCCGGTGACGCTCGCGGAGACCAACGATCCGGACAGTCATGCGAGCTCGCTCTGCTTCACCACCTGGGGGATGTTCCTGCTGCTCGGCTGGTGGCGGACGGGGAAGCTCCGCCACGCCGCTCTCGCCGGGCTTCTCCTCGGCGTCTCGGCGATCACCCGCTACACCGAAGGGCTCCTGCTGCTGCCCATCGGCCTCGTCGTGCTGTTCCGCTGCGGCCGCCGGCCGAGCCGCCGCTCGCTCGGCGCCGTGGCGGCCCTCGCCGCCGGCTGGCTGGCGCCGGTCGCCGGGCAGCTCCTCTTCAATCTGAACGCGCTGCACAGCCTGACCGGCTACGACACGACCCACGAGAGCACGGCGTTCTCGGCCGGCTTGTTCGCCCACAACGGGCTCCTCACGGCGCGCCTGCTCACCGTGCTCGGGCTGCCGGGCTTCTTTCTCCTGGGACTCCTGGGCCTCGCCATGCTCGCCTTCCGCGAGGGCCGGCTGGCCGCCGTACTCTGGGCCTGGCTGCTGCCGAACCTGTTCCTCTACACCTCCTACTACTGGGCGCTGGAGAACGACGGGGTCGAGCTGCTGCGATTCTTCCTCACCGTGTTTCCGCCGCTGGTCCTGGGCGCGGCCTGGCTCCTGACCCGGCCGCTCCCCGGCCGGCTGCCGCGGTGGGCTCAGGCGGCGGCGGCCTTCGCGCTGGTCCTCGCGGGCGCCGGGATCTGCGTGCGGGAAGCTCTCCCGATCCTCGCCAGGGACCGGATCGAGGACCTGAACGTCCAGCGTGCGGCGGTGGCGACGCTCGCCAACGCGCCCCCCGGCTCGGCCGTGCTCGGCCCCCAGGAAGCCCTCCTCCATCTGCAGTTCGTGGGAGACTACCAGCTCTACAGCCGCAACCTCTTCATGCGCCACGTGATCGCGGAATTGGGGAAGATCGATGCGCGCGAGCCGAGCGCGCTGCAGCCCGAGCGCGCCCGGGCGCTCTTCGAGCTGCTCCATGGGCGCGGCGAGGCCGACCTCGACCGGCTCGAGCGCGATCTCATGGCAGGTCAGCTCCGCGAGGGGCACCGGGTCTTCCTGATCGCGCCGGCCCGCAAGAATCGCCACTGGCTCGAGCTCGTGGACGCGGATCTCGACGCGCTGGACGGCCGCCACTTCGCGACCCGCCAGCTCGCCGTCTGGCCGGAATCGGGAGGGCTGGACTGGCAGCTCCTCGAAGTGACGGCGAAACCGGTGACGGCGAACCGGTGACGGGCGGCCTCCGATATACTTTGCGGGACGGCTCAAAAAAAGGGAGATCCTCATGAGACGACGGTACCCGGCGATCCTCCTCGGTCTCCTCCTCGCGCTCCTCGCGATGGGGCTCGGAGCCCGCACGCTCGCCGCCCAGCCCACGCCGGCCGGGCCGGAGACCCTGGTCTCGGGAGCCGCCAACGACAGCGTTCCCTGTCCCCGGCTGGGAGTCGCCGCCAACGGCTCGTTCGAGATCGCCTGGGAACATCCCGGCAATCCGTCGAGCTTCATGGGCACCCACTACGTCTCGAGCGGCTCGCCGACCGATCCCGGGCCGGTCGAGATCGGCGCCGTCGGCCGATACACGACCGCCGAGGCCGTCACCCCGGTCACCGGTGGGTTCCGGGTGCTCGCCGGGGTCAACCCCTACGAGCCCCAGCCGGCCCCGCACTTCTACCAGATTCCGCTGGACGCGAGCGGCGCGCCGGAGGCGGGCGGGCCGCAGCCGCTCGGCTCCGGGGCCACGCGGTGGATCTGGCCCGGCCCCGGCGACTCGCTCCTCGCCGGCCAGCAAGACCTGCGCGACGGTCTCATCAAGATCCAGCGGTTGTCGCCGGCCGGTCAGCCGGCCGGACCGCTCTCTGCGCTGAACACCCAGCCGATCGTCGATCCGTATCCCTACGTTCAGGTCGTTCCTCTCGCGGACGGCGGGTGGATCGGCGTCTATGCCGGCTCCTCCCGCGTGGGGCCGCGCCTCTACCGGGGAGTTTTCCGGGCCCGGCGGTTCTCTCCGGCGGGCCGGCCCGTCGGCCAGGGCTTCGACGTCAGCAGCCGGCTCGGCGCCCCCTTCGCCGTCGCGGCGAATCCGTCCGGAGGATTCGCCATCGCCTGGGCCTACACGACCCCCACGAACGATCCCAACGACATTCCGGTGGTCACGGTCTTCCTGCGCTTCTTCAACGCCGCCGGCCGCCCGCTCGGACCCGAGATCGCGGTCGACCAGGGCCAGCGGGTGGGTCCCCCCATCTCCGCCGCCTTCGACGACTCCGGACGCCTTCTCCTCCTCTGGCCGAAGGGCTCGTTCCGGAACGGCTTTTTCCGTCTCGATCTCCAGGGGCAACTCTTCGGCTCCGGCGGCACGCCGGCCGGACCGGCGTTCGTGCCGTCCTCCGCGGCGAGCGGCGAGCTCGACCAGTCCTTCTGTGGCAGCGTCGCCTGGGCGGACCATTCCTGGTGGATCGTCTGGACGGCCGGGAACAACCAGGGTACCGGCGCCATCCTCCTGCGCCGTTTCAACGGGTGAGGCCGCGAACCGGTTGCCGGCCCGTTCGATATAATCCCCCTTCCGAGAAGCAGCGCGCCCGCGCGACCGGAATCTCCGGAGGCGGAGCTGAGCTCGAACGTCCTGGCCTATGCGACCGACTCCCATCCTCCCGTCCCTCGTGCCGAGGCTCCCGCGGCGCGGCCTGGCGCTGCTCGTCTTGCTGCTGCTCGCCGCGCCGTCGTGGTCGGCCTCGCTCCCCGCGGGCCTGCGGGCGCCGCTGCCGCCGATCGTGATCCTCCCCGGCGCGCCGGGCACGGAGCTGGTGGACCGCGCGACCGGCGAGCGCGTCTGGCCGAGCGCGCGGCGCATGGCCTGGGACTGGGACGGCAACGCCCGTCTCGCCCTCCCGCTGGACGCTCCGGAGAGCGCGCGGGTCGTCCCCGGGAAGCTCCTGCGCGAGGTGCGCGTGGGGAGATTGAGGTTCCCCATCCACGCCTACGACGGGCTGGAGAAGCGGCTCCACGAGCTGGGCTATCGCGAGGGCGACTGGAGATCCCCTTCCGGATCGGGAGAGTACTTCTACTTCCCCTATGACTGGCGGCAGAGCGTCGAGGCCAGCGGCCGCCGCTTCTTCCGCGAGCTCGAGGATCTCTACCGCCGGATGCCGCCGGAGACCCCGCCCGCGGTCGTGCTCGGCCACTCTCTCGGGGGTCTCGTGGCGCGCTACGCGCTGATGTACGGCGACGCGGCGCTGGGCGAGGCGGGGCCGCTGCCGCCCGTCACCTGGGCCGGCGGGCCGCGCATCGGGACCCTGTTCCTGGTCGCGACGCCGAACGAGGGCACCTTCACGGCCCTGAAATGTCTCGAGAAGGGCACCTTCTACCACCTGGGCCACGGAGCCTTCTCGCCGGCCACGCTGTTCACCTTCCCCTCCGTCTTCGACGTCTTTCCCGACCGCATCGAGCCGCTGATCGACCGCCACGGCAAGGCCCTGCCCTTCCGCCTCGACGATCCGGAGGACTGGGAGCGGCTGGGCTGGTCGGTCATCGATCGCCGCCGCGCGTCGCCGGCCCTGCACGCCAGGTTGCGCGCGCACCTGGAAGGGGAGCTCAGGCGTCACGCGCGATTGCACGCCGCCCTGGCGCAGCTCGCCGGCACGCCGAACCCCGCCGCTCTCTACGTCGTCGGCAGCCTGTCACAGAGCGTCCAGCGCACGGCCCTGGTCACCGACCGGCGGGGGCGGATGGAGATCCGTTTCCAGCCCCCTTCCGGAGAGCGCGAGGATCTGACGCGGCTGCTCTTCGAGCCGGGCGATTCGATGGTCCCCGACCGCTCGCTCACCGCCGAGGGCTCCGCCCACGATCCGGCGAGCAGCCTGTGCTTCCGCTCGGTGCGCCACTCGACCTGCTCGCACCAGGGCCTGCTGTCGAGCCCCGAGATCCTGGCCGCTCTCGACGAGGTTCTCGGCCCCTCCGGCGTGGCGCCGGCCGCCGCGCCGGCCGCCGCTCTCTGCGCCGTCCCGGTCGCCGCCGTGGCGTCCCCGGCGGCCGGCTCCCCGGGCCAGCCTCACCGGTAAGGCCTCGCGCGCTGAGGAGAGTGGGCGCTCTTCCCCCTCCGGTCGTATAAAGTATGTTCGTCAAAACTTGAGGAGATACGGATGCGCCCGGGCCGCCCGCTGTCGTTGCCGCTCCTGCCACTCCTGGCGTTTCTGCTGATCGCCGGAGCGGCCTCCGCCCAGACGACGCCCAGCTTCAGCTTCGAGGATTCCGCGGTGGTGGCGGGGGGCATGACGCCGGGCGGGTCGGTGATCTGGTTCGGCGTCGAATACCAGGTGGACGCCAGCTTCTCCACCGACGTCTTCCAGCACTTCGACGCCGGAACGGCGGCGGCGGACGGCACGGCGCGTCTCGACCTCGGCCGGAGCCTGGTGCCGCACGCCATCTGGGTGGCGGTGGACCTCGCCAGCGGCCGTTACGCGATGTCGGGAACCCGCGGCGGTCGACTCCTCCGCGCCGATCCCTCCTCGGTCTCTTCGCTGGTACCGGGCGGCGGCACGGTCTCCGATCAGATCGTCGATCATCGTCCCTACATCCTGGGGCTGGCGGTGCGTCCCGGCGTCGGGGCCTGGAGCTTCGGCGGCGGCGACGGCGGCTCGCGCGACCTCGACGGGGCCAGCAACGGCAGCCTGAGCTTCGCGCTCAGCCAGTTCGATCCCCTCCCGGGGAGCCCGGCCGCGCCGGCGCAGGCCGGCGCGGCCGACCTCTGGTTCGTCATCGATCCGGCGAAGATGCAGGTCTCGGTGCAGAAGGACGGGGTGGCGCAGCCATGAGGTTCCGCGCGGCTCTGATCATTGTCTTCACCCTCTGGGCCTCGGCGCTGGCGATCGTTCCGGCGGCGGCGGACGTGCATCCGAACACGGCGCCGGGCTTCCCGGCGGATCAGTCGTTCCACGTTGGCGACATCGACAGCGTCAACCTGTTCAACGGCGCGCTGACGCTGACGATCCCGATCGGAGGCTCCTATCCGATCGTCGCCGGCTTCTCCTACGGCCTGAAGCTGGTCTACAACTCGAATCCCTGGACGTTCAAGACGGTCCATTATTCACCGAATCCGCCGGCCGAGATCCCCCGCACGCAGGCGTATCCGAATCCCTGCTCGAACGCGGGGCTGGGCTGGCGGATCTCGCTGGGCCGCTTCAACCCGCCGTGCCAGGTGGGCCCCCTCCAGGACGACCCGATGCCGCCGCCGATCTATCAGGACGAGAACGGGACGGACCACGTCCTGTATGGGACGCTGCACGTGGGCGACCCCGAGGACGCGCTGCCCGCCGGAGTGGCGGACGTCCAGTACACGCGCGACGGCAGCTACCTGCGCTCGAAGCTCTACACCACGAACGAGCGCGACGTGGAGTTTCCGGACGGCTCGGTACGCCATTTCGACTCCACGGGAATGCCGACGAAGATCAGCGATCCGTTCGGCAATTATCTGTCGATCAGTTATCCGACCAACCAGTGGGTGCTGACCGATTCCGTGGGCCGGACGCAGACGATCACCTTCCGGACCGATCTGACTCCCTACAGCCAGGTGGTTGACAAGATCGTTCTCTCGGCGTTCGGCAACACCACGGCGACCTATCAGTTCAGCTACGTTTCACAGACGATCGGCCGGCCCTGCCCGCACAACGATACGGATCAGTCCAACAACATAGGACCCACAGTGACGGTCCCGCTGCTGACCGGCGTCACCCTGCCGGACGGCTCTGCATGGACGATGGCGGCGAGCGACTATGTCATCGCGCTGCCGCCGGATGGCTTCTGGCCGGACAACGCCTGCACCAAGAACGCGGGCGAGATCACCGGGTTGACCCTGCCGACGCTGGGGCGGATGGAGTGGACCTGGCAGACCTACTATTTCCCCACCGGCTCGACGGTGAAGATCCACCTGCAGACCAATCCGGGCGTGGCGACGCGGACGATGCGCAACCGCGACAACACCGTGCTGGGGACCTGGACGTACACGTCGGCGCCCGATCTGTCCGGGATCACCACGAGCCGCGAGCACACCACGACGGTCGTCGATGGGCTCGGGCACCGCACGGTCAACTACTTCTCGATCGCTCTCGACAGCGGTTATACGGGCTGGAGCACCTACGACTACAGCCTGCCGTTCACGCGCAACCAGACGCTGAACGTCGCTCCCGGGGCGGACCTCAACCTCTCGCGGCAGGTCTACGACGGCACCCCCGGGACGCTGTTGCGCTCGGAATATGCGCTGTACGAGCGGGACCCCGTCCTCGCCACGGCGCCGCCGGACATCTACAACCTGAACCGCCGGCCGCTGCGCAGCCGCACGGTCTACAACGACGACGGCACCACCTACGCCGGCGTGGTGAGCTCGGACTTCGACGGGCTGGGCCACTATCGCACGCAGCAGACCGAGGGGAGCTTCCCGGGCTCGAACGTCCGCACCCACTCCGCCGCCTACAACCCCACGGAGGGGACCTACACGGTCAACGCCGCGGCCAACACCGCCTCGGGCTATACGGTGGTGGCGTCCACCAGCTCCTGGCTGCTCGAGGCGCCGGCCTCCACGTCGGATTCCGAGGGCGGATTGACCGCCCAGACCGAGCTCTGTTATTCGCCGGGCTCGGCCGTGGTGACGCGCAAGCGGGTCCACCGGCAGGACGGAACGACGCAGGGCGTCAAGGATCTGGTCGCGGTCTATGACCTGACGACGCGAGGGAACAACACGGTCGAGGGCAACGTCGCGGCCGAGAAGGCCTACGGCGGCGACGCCCAGGGCGGGATCGGCACGGGCAATCTCTGCACGCTCGCGCTGCCGGCCGCGCCGGAATACGAGATCGACCACACCTACCTCTACGGGGCGCGGACGAGCTCGAAATACAAGGGAACGGGCTTCTTCGTTCTCGACCAGACGATCGATTCGAACACGGGCCTGCCGTCCGCGGTCCGCGACAGCGCGAGCCTGGAGACCGCTTACGAGTACGACGCTCTCGGGAGATTGACCTGGTCGAAGCCTCCTCAGGGAGGCGGGACGGAGTACGTCTACACAGCGGCCAATCCGGCCTCGAACGGGCGCGCCAACGTGGCCATCCGGCGGCACGCGATCGGCAACAAGCAGGCGCCGGTCCTGGCGACCGATTACCTCGTCTTCGATGATTTCGGTCGCGTTTACCAGGAGCAGAAAATCCTTCCGGACGGCACCACCGCGAAGCGCCAGACGGCCTACGATCAGGTTGGCAACAAGTCCGCGGTCTCGGAATGGACGGTCGGCGCTCCCGCGAGCTGGACCTACTTCCTCAACTACGATCCGTTCGGACGCGCGGCGACGATCCAGCCGCCGGACGGCTCGACGCACGACGTGTCGCTGACCTATCACGGCGTGCGGCAGGTGGACCGCGCCGTGGAGATCGCCACCGCTTCAGGCACGGAGACGGCCGCGACCACGACCGAGATCTACGATCGCCAGGGCCGTCTCCTCTCGGTCACCGAGCCGTCCGGCAGCGGCGGGACCAACGTGACGACCACCTACGGCTACGACGTCGGCAACCGTCTCGCGTCCGTC
>DASWRX010000039.1:0-3383 GCA_036402955.1 Thermoanaerobaculia bacterium | reverse complement strand
ACTTCCAGCCCGTGCCGGCGATCTCGCTGGCCCTGGAGCCGGCGTCCATGAGCGCGATCGCCAACGACATCGGCACCGAGGCCGTCTTCCTGCGCCAGTTGATCGCGCAGGCACGCCCGGCGGACGTGGCGGTGGCGATCTCGACCAGCGGCGGCTCGGCCAATGTCCTCGCCGCCCTGGCCCAGGCACGCAAGGGTGGCCTGCTGACCGTGGCCCTGCTCGGCTACGACGGCGGCGAGATCGCCCGCCGCGGTCTCGCCGATTGGACGCTGGTGGTCCCCTGCGACTACGTCCCGCGCATCCAGGAGATCCAGGCCTCCATCTACCACGTCCTGCTCGAAGCCCTGGAGGCGATCCGCCATGGCGACGATCACTGAGCTGTATGGCACCCGGAGCTGTCCGTTCACCGGCGAGCTCCGCGAGCACCTCCTGTGGGAGGGCGTCGATTTCGTGGAGCACGACGTGGAGAGCGACCCGCAGGCCCTGGCGCGGATGCTCGAGCTGACGGCCGGCCAGCGCGCCGTTCCCGTGCTGGTAGAGGACGGCCGCGTCAAGCAGATCGGCTGGCAGGGGCGGAGCTGTATGGTCTGAACATGTCGGCGGCCCATTTCCTCCGCATTCGGGGCGTGGTTCAGGGGGTGGGCTTCCGCCCCTTCGTCTATCGTCTGGCGCGGACCCACGGGATCACGGGATGGGTGCGCAACGGTGGCGATGGTGTCGAGATCCATGCGGAAGGTGGGGAGGAAGCGCTGGACGCTTTCGAGCGGGGTTTCGACGAGCCGCCGCCAGCGGCCCACATCGCCTTCTTCGAGGTGGAGATGATCCCGGAGGAAGGCTGCGATCGGTTCGAGATCCGCGCCAGCGACGCGGAGAGCCATCCGACGGTCCGCATCTCCCCGGACCTTCCGGTCTGCCCGGCCTGCCTCGCGGAGCTCTTCGATCCCGCCGACCGGCGGCACGGCTATCCATACATTAACTGCACCGACTGCGGGCCGCGCTACAGCATCGTCTTCGGCCTCCCCTACGACCGCCCCCGGACCACCATGCGGGACTGGCCGCTGTGCGCGGACTGCGCCCACGAGTATCATGATCCGCTCGACCGTCGCTTCCATGCCCAGCCGGTGGCCTGTCCGGCCTGCGGGCCGGCTTATTTTCTGGACGGCCTCCCGGACGAGGCGATTCCTCGAGCGGCGCGGATGCTGCGGGAAGGCCGGATCGTCGCCGTGAAGGGGCTCGGCGGCTACCATCTGGTCGCCGATGCCCGCAACGCCGCAGCCGTCGCCGCCCTTCGCGAGCGCAAGGTCCGCAAAGAGAAGCCTTTCGCCGTAATGGTGAAGGATCTCGCGACATCCCGTTCCCTGGTCGACCTCTCCCCAGGCGCCGAAGCGCTCCTCACCTCCGCCGCGCGTCCGGTCGTGCTGGCGCCGCGCCGGGTCGATCTGCCGGGCGTGGCCCCGGACAACCTGGACCTGGGGCTCATGCTCCCCTACACCCCCGTGCACCACCTGCTCTTCGCCGCCGGCGCGCCGGAGGTCCTGGTGATGACCAGCGCCAACCGTTCGAGCGAGCCCCTCGCCTACCGGGACGAAGAGGCCTTCGAGTCGCTGGCGGGCATCACCGACGCCTTCCTAGTGGGGGAGCGTCCGATCGCCCGCCGGGTGGACGATTCGATCGTCCGCGCCGGCTGCCTGGGGCCGGTCGTGCTCCGCCGTGCCCGCGGGCTCGCCCCAGGGGCGGTCGCCCGGCTGCCGGTCGCGTATCCCGTGCTGGGGATGGGCGCCGATCTCAAGAACACGGTCACCCTGGTCGTGGAGGGCCAAGCCTTCGTCAGTCAGCACATCGGGGACCTGCGGCACTACGAGGCTTTGCGGGCGTTCCGCGAGACGATCCAGGACCTGCTGGCGATGTACGAGGTGGACTCGGACGAGCTGGTCGTCGCGCACGACCTCCACCCGCAGTATGCGTCCACCCTGCATGCCATGGAGCTGCCCGCGAAGCGGACCGTGGCCGTCCAGCACCACCGGGCGCACGTCGCCAGCGTCCTCGCCGAGAGAGCGGCCTTCGACGAGGGCGTCATGGAGGAGAGAGTCTTGGGCGTGGCATTCGACGGTACGGGGTACGGAGATGACGGCGTCATCTGGGGGGGTGAATTCTTCGCCGGCTCGCTGCTTACCGGCTTCGAGCGTGTGGGCCATCTGCGCGCGGCCGTGCTGCCCGGAGGCGACGCCGCGGCCAGGCATCCGGTGCAGGCGGCTGCGGGTTTCCTCGCCGGGCTGGACAGCTTGCCGGACCTTATGGCGCCACCGTTTCGCTTCCCGCGGCGCTATTTGCAGGCGCGGGAGCTGGTCGCCAAAGATCTGCGGACGTTCCCGACCACCTCCGTGGGCCGGCTGTTCGACACCGTTGCGGCCCTGCTGGGGTTCACCCGCGGGATCACCTTCGAGGGGCAGGCGGCCCTTTGGGTCGAGCAACTCGCCCGCCGGTCGCCGCCGGTCACGCCTTTTCCAATACACTTCGACGCGAACGAGCTCGATGCCCGCCCGCTGCTGGCGGCCGTCATGGAGGCTCGTGTCAAAGGCCGGGACGTGACCGGGATCGCCCGCGCCTTCCATGCCGGTCTGGCGGAGGGGATCCGCCAAGGAATCGTGGCGCTCGGCGAGCAGCATGGGATTGGCACGGTGGCCCTCTCCGGAGGGGTGTTCCAGAACGAGCTGCTGCGGGGAGAGCTCAAGGGGCTGCTGGGATCGTTCAGGGTCTGGTCGAACCGGGAGGTGCCGGCCAATGACGGAGGCATCAGTCTCGGGCAGGCCGCCCTCGCGCTCGGCGGGACGACGGCGGGTTGACAGAGACGGTTGGAGATCGTAGGATGTATCTTCCTTGATGGCCCCGCTCGGGGCCAGGCAACTGTCTGCAACCAGGCAGGCAGGTTCCTTGACCAACAGGTGGCGTGGTGGCGCGCTGCGGGGAATACGCGGTGATGGCCGCCGGTTGTACTCCAAGCCGCTTCTCGCCAAGGTTGACAGCCCTGCGGGCGAGTGGGTAGAATTGGAATTCGCCTCCGAAAGGGATGGCGTCGGTTCTTTGAAAACTAGATAGAGGAATTTGAGAGAAGTCAGCGGCCTGCTTCCGGGCTCGCGTGGTTGTTGGGGGTGCTCTTCGGGGCATCTTCCAGGGATTGCGCTGAGCTGGAAGTGGATTCCGAATAAAAGGTCCTGCCGGGCTGTAGCGGTCTGGTGGGATATAGGATCTAAACTGGAGAGTTTGATCCTGGCTCAGAATGAACGCTGGCGGCGTGCTTAACACATGCAAGTCGTGCGCGAAGGAGGCTTCGGTCTCCGGAGAGCGGCGAACGGGTGAGTAACACGTGGGTAATCTGCCTGGGA
>DASWRX010000038.1:0-12728 GCA_036402955.1 Thermoanaerobaculia bacterium | reverse complement strand
TCCCAGGCAGATTACCCACGTGTTACTCACCCGTTCGCCGCTCTCCGGAGACCGAAGCCTCCTTCGCGCACGACTTGCATGTGTTAAGCACGCCGCCAGCGTTCATTCTGAGCCAGGATCAAACTCTCCAGTTTAGATCCTCATGCCCCGCCAGACCGCTACAGCCCGGCAGGACCTTTATTCGGAATCCACTTCCAGCTCAGCGCCACCCCACAAGCCAACCCCTAAGAGCCAACCCACAAGACAGCACGAGCCATGGAAGCAGGCCGCTGACTTCTCTCAAATTCCTCTATCTAGTTTTCAAAGAACCGACGCCGAGATCGCGGCTCGCGCCGCCTTCGCGTCCCTCTCGTTTCCGAAGGGAGGCGAAGTGTAGGGCAGGCCGGCGCGGGTGTCAACCCCCTTTTCGCCGCCCCGCCTCGCTTCGTCGTTCGCAGGGAGTTCCAACGGTTCGCCCGCGGCCCGTATTTCCCGTCCGCGGGGATCGAGGTCACTTCTCTGTCAAAGCCCGCCGCCCCACCGCTCTCTCTCGCGTTCGCAACGGGCACAACCCGTCGCCGGAGGCGGATTATTCCACCGGCCCCACGATTTGTAAACCCCCTGCCGCGGTCCCCTCCGGCAGACGGTTTGCATCGCAGGGTGGCGGAGGTTGAGACGATGCGGAAATTCATCTTTGCCGGCACCCTGCTGGTCCTTGCCCTCGGGTGCAGCGGCGGCCACAGTCCGACCGAGCCGGGCGGCGGCTCCGCCAACCGGGGCAACTGGATCGGCACCATTACCGGCACCCACGCCGGCATTCATCTCCAGGGGACCTGCACCCTCGAGATGAACCTCGACGTGGCCCTCAACGGGCAGTGGTGGGTCGACTGCCCGGGCGCCAGCAGCCGGGGGCAGGTCCTCTCGGTGCTCTCCAGCCAGATCCTGGTCATGACGCTGACCACCGAGAGCCCCGCGTCGAGCTGTCCCTGGGTGGCCAGCGGCACGGCGACCGTCTCCACGGTCGACGCGACGTTCCACGTGGTCGACTGCGGAACCCACCAGGAGGTGAGCTCCGGGACGCTTCATCTCATGCGCCGGTAAGCCCGCCGAACGTCAGCCGCCGCCCGGTCACGCTCCAGGGCTCGGCCAGCAGCCGCCGCAGGGCCTCCGGATAGGCCCGATGCTCCTCTGCGAGGATGCGGGCCGCCAGAGTCCCCGGCGTGTCGCCGTCGAGCACGGGAACGGTGCGCTGCACCACGATGGGGCCGCTGTCGAGCCCCTCGTCCACCAGGTGGACGGTGCAGCCGGAGACCTTGACGCCGTGGGCGAGCGCCTGTCCCTGGGCATCCAGGCCGGGGAAGGCGGGCAGCAGGCTCGGATGGATGTTGAGGATGCGCTGGCGGAAGCTCCCCACGAAGGCCGGCGAGAGCAGCCGCATGTAGCCGGCGAGGCAGACCCAGGCGGCGCCGGACTCCCGCACGGCCGCGATCACCTTCTCCTCATGGGCCCGCCGGCTCGGCTCCCCCTGATGCGGGATCGCCACCGCCGGAATCCCCAGCTCGCGCGCCGCCGCCAGCCCCGGGGCGTCCGCGAGGTTGCTCGCCACCAGCACGATCTCGGCCGGGATCTCGCCGCGCCCGATCGCCGCCTGGATCGCCAGGAAGTTGCTGCCGCGGCCGGAGAGGAGGACGGCGATGGGGGTCATCGGGAGGAGGCTTCGGCCGGAGGCGGGCTCGCGAGATCGTAGACCACCCCGGAGCCGCCCGGCTGGAGGGTGCCGAGGATCCAGCTCTTCTGCCCCACGGAGCGGAGGAGCCCCAGCACCTCGGCGAGCCCTCTGGGGTCCACCGCCAGGATCATGCCGATCCCCAGATTGAAGACGCGGAGCATCTCCTCGTCGTCGACCTCGCCCGTGTCCTGGAGGAAGTGGAAGAGCTCCGGGATCGGCCAGCTCCCCATCCGGATCAGGGCGTGGGTCCCCTCCGGCAGGATGCGCGGCAGGTTGTCCGTGATGCCACCGCCGGTGATGTGGGCCATGCCGTGTAGGACGCGCTCGCCGAGGAGGGGCCGGAGCGCCTTGAGGTAGGAGAGATGGGGCGCGAGCAGCGACTCCCCCACCGTCCGCTTCCGGTCCCATGGCGCCTTGTCGGCGATGCCGAGCCCGGCCTGCTCGAAGACGATCTTCCGCGCCAGCGAGTAGCCGTTGGTGTGGAGGCCGGACGAGGGCAGCCCGACGAGGACGTCCCCGGCCTGGACCCGCGAGCCGTCGAGCACCTTCGGGCGGTCGACGAGGCCGACGATGAAGCCGACCAGCTCGTAATCCCCCGGCTGGTAGAAGCCGGGCATCTCGGCCGTCTCGCCGCCCAGCAGGGCGCAGCCGTTCTCGCGGCAGCCGTCGGCGACGCCGGTGACCAGCTCGACCATCTTCGCGGGCTCGAGGACGCCGGCGCCGAGGTAATCCATGAAGAACAGCGGCTCGGCCCCCTGCACCAGGATGTCGTTGACGCAGTGGTTGACGAGATCGCGGCCGACCGCGGAGTAGTCCCCCGCCATCCGCGCCACCACCAGCTTGGTCCCCACCCCGTCGGCCGAGGCCACGAGGACCGGCTCGGCCATCCCCGCGAGGTCCGGCCGGAACAGTCCGCCGAAGCTGCCGATCTCGGTGAGGACCCCCGGCGTAAAGGTGGACTTCGCCAGTTGCTTGACGCGCGCGAGCCCCGTCTCCTGGGCGTCGATGTCGACGCCGGCGCGGGCGTAGGCGCTGGTCTTCTTGATCTCGCTCATGCCGCTCGGGCGGAGACTATACCAGCCGTTCCGGCCTCGCGTTCGCCCGGCCTGACGATCAACACCGACGGCACCTCCACCGGGTCGTGGAGGCGCAGGTAGAAGTGGCCGATGCCGGCGAGGCCCAGCATCAGACCGGGGGTCTCGCCCGCCTGCGCGAGGCCGCAGGGCCAGGGATGGCCGGCCCGCTCGATCGCCTCGATGCCATCCCGGCCGACCGTCTCCGCCGCCTCCCGCAGCCGCGGCCGGTCCAGCCGGTCGGCGGCGGCGAGGAGCAGCTCGGCGTTGCCGCCGGCGCCATGGCAGAGCGAGTAATTTCCCTGCTCCGGCGTCACCGGCCAGGCCAGGGCCGCGGCCGTGGTCCGGATGGCGGTCTCGACCTCCTGGAGCACGGCGGGGTCCTCCGCCAGCAGCTCCCAGGTCCGCAGCCGCGACAGGCCGATCCCGGGGGCGCCGTGGCACCAGGCCAGGACGTAGGCGGGAGGCGAGTCGATGGCCGGGTCCATGCGGCGGAAGTCCGGCCAGTTTCCCTGCGCGGGGTTGAAGCAGGAGCGCTCGTAGCGGAGCGCTTCCAGGGCCGCGGCCCGGAATCTCGCCTCGCCGGTCTCCTGATGGAGCTCCAGGAGCGCGCAGGCGATCCCCGCCGTGCCGTGGGAATGCCCGGTCAGGTTCTGCTGTCCCGCGATGCCCATGGTGTCCCAGGACCACCCCTCGCCGGAGCGGTCGGCGAGGCGCAGCAGGTGCTCGCCGTGGCGGACAGCGACCGCGATCAGCTCCTCGCGGCCGAACCGGCGGGCGGCGTCGAGCAGGGCCGGAATGGTCCCGGCGCTGCCGGAGATGACGTCGGTCCCCCGCTCGTGGGGCGGGACGCCGCGCAGTGCCGCCAGCTCCGCGAGAGCCCAGTCGATCCAGTCCTCCCGCTCCAGGGCGAGCCCGCTCTCGATCAGCGCCCAGGCGACGCCGGTCACCCCGGCATAGAAGCCGGCCCGGACCATGGGATCGACGGCCGCCGCCCCGGCCTGCGCCTGCCGCGCGGCCCCCTCGGCGGTGGCGCGCTGGAGGGGGTCGCCAGTGAACCGGCAGAGCCGGGCGAGGAAGAGGGCGATCCCCGAGGTGCCGGAGTAGAGGTCGGGGCCGAAGGAGCGGAAGGCCGGCACGAAGGCGCCGCCCACCGGCTCCATGGACCAGCCGAGCCAGTTGGCGCGCCCGCCGGCCCAGAGGGCGTCGCGGCAGAGGCGGCGGCCGATGCCGTCGGCGGTCGAGAGGAACTCCTGAGATGCGCTCACGCGGCGATCCTTTCCGGGTCGAACCCGAGATCGAAGTCCATGGAACCGGGGTTGAGATGGAGGGCCGCCAGACTCAGGCCCGCGCGGGCGAAGCGGGCCCGCACCGCCTCCAGAGGGCCCGGCCCGCCGCGCCTCCACGCTTCGGCGAGCCCCTCGGCGAGCAGCCGGCAGCGGTGCATCCCGAAGCTCTCGCCGTTGCCGGGGTCCTCGGCCAGCCCCACCCCGGGACGGAGCGGGCGGGAGAACAGCGGCGCCACCGGCCGGAGGCGGTCCGCGACGGCCGCGGGCAGGTCCGCCACCGCCGCCGCCGCGATCTGGAACCAGCGCCGGGCGACGTAGAGGACGGCCGAGTCGGTCCGGTCGTAGAACGCTGGATCGCTCAGGCACTTCATGCGATAGGGGACCTCGTGGCGGTTGAGCCACGCCGTCAGGTGCCGCACCAGCTCCACGGCGCCGTCCGCCGAGGTGTGGAAATAGAAGCGGACCATCTGGAAGTCGTCGAAGTGATCGCCGAGAGTCTCGCCGAAGGCGAAGTAGAAGCCGGGCTGGAGCTGGTGAGACTCGCGCGGCGCGAGCAGGCTGGCCGGGCTCCCCACTCGCGGCGGGACGCCGGGCCCGGCGTGGGTGGCGTACTCGCCGGCCAGGGCGGTGCGGCAGCGCTCGCCCTTCTGCACGGCGATCTGCCCGTCCGGCTGGAGCTGGTAGATCCGCCACCCGGCGTCCCAGCGGTCGCGTCCCTGGTTGGCCGCGGAGAGGCGCAGGGGGAAGCCGGGATCGGCGCCGGGCGCGGGCGGGACGGCGGCCGGCGTTCCAAACGGCCGGGCGTAGCAACGGGCGTAGAGAAGGTCCCGCAGCGCGCGCGCCAGCGGATCCGCCTCTCCGGGATTGGGGACGATCCGGACCGGCGGCTCCCCGGCGAAGGAGATCTCCGCGGGCGAATGGATCGTCACGGCTCCCAGGATGGGCGGCAGTTCGCGGTCGATGAAGTCCGTCATGGGATCTCCAGCTCAGAGGCCGAGCAGCTTCGCGGCCGTCCCGTCGGGGTTTTTGAGGATGTCGAGGCTCACCTCCAGCAGGGCCACGGGAGGTCCGGCGAGGCTCGCGGAGAAGGCCAGGCATTCATAGGCGGTCTGGATCATCCGCGCCGCGCCGTAGAGGACGCAGCGGATCAGCGCCTCGCGGGCCGCGGCGCCCGCGAGGCCGCGGGCGGCTGCGTAGGCGCCCCAGAACTCCCGCAGGGCGGGGCGCACGGCGTCGAGGTCGCGTTCCGCCTGGCGCAGCAGCTCCTCGGGCGGCAGGCCGGAAGCGACCGGCAGGGACAAGATCCAGTGGGAGAGATAGGCCTGGAGCACCGCCCCGGCGTCCCAGCAGACATCTCCGACGTCGGCCAGCTCCCAGTCGACGACGCGGAGCTCCTGGCCGCCGTCCTCCCGGGTGAGGAGAAGGCAGTTGTCCCACTTCATGTCGCCGTGGATCAGGCCGTCGTAGCGCCAGCCCTCGCGCAGCCGGTCGAGGCGCCGGGAGAAGTCCGAGTACCGCCGGAGGACCCGCGCGAGCTCGGCGTTGGCCGCCGAGAGGCCGGGGAACATGCTGCCGGCGCTCCAGTGGAGCGACAGGATCCAGGGGGGCTGGCGGGGGAAGACGGAGAGGTCGGTCTCCTGGGCGAACCGGCGGCCGGCCTCGGAATGGTAGGCGCCCAGGGCGTCTCCCAGCAGCCGCCCGATCTCCGGCGGGAAGCTCCGCAGCCGCTGGTGGTGCTCGGTCAGGTTCTCGGCCCCATCGGCGAGCTCCACGACCAGGGTGTGGCGCGCCGGATCGTAGTCGACCAGCCGCGGCATCAGGCGGGCCAGGGGGGCGTGGCGTGCGTCGGACTGGGCCCTCGCGTAGCAGGCCGCCTCGCGCGCCAGCGTCGAGATCGCCTGCGGCTCGAAAGTCTTGACCTGCTTGACGAAGAGGCCGGGCTCGCGGCGGCGGATCACCTTGAAGTTGCGGTTCCGCCGGCCGGCCTCGGCGACGATGAAGTCCCCCGCGACGACCGACTCAGGGGTGACCCGGCCGCGCGCCAGGAGGTAGTGGGCGAGATTGGACGCCGTCAGGAACATCGTTTCCCTCTCTTGACGAATCGTGCGAAAAAAAGAAGCCGGCGGCCGCCCCCGCGGGAGGCCGCCGGCGGCGCCGTCTCTAGCCCTGGCATCCCGGGGGGAAAGTCACGGGCAGAAGGGTGAACGGCAGGCAGCCGCCGCCCGGCGGCGGGCACTGCCAGTGGGTGTGCGGGCACATCGGCGGCACGGTCGGGCACTGCGTCGCCATCGAGACGTTCTGCCCGCCGTACCCTCCGGCCTGCGGGCAGCCTTGCGTGTGGCAGCCCGGATAGAAGGTCGCGGTCGGCGTCGGGCCGGGCTGCGCGTATCCCTGCTGCGGCGGGCAGTTGAACTGGGTGCACACCGTGGCCGGAGTCTGGTTGGCGCCTCCCCACGCCTGCTGGGGACCCACGCAGTTGGGCGTCGCGCAGCCGATCTGCGTCCAGATCGTCGGATGGATGGTCCCCGCCTGGCACGGCGGCGGGCAGTTGAACTGGGTGCACACGGTGGCGAAGGTCTGGTTGGCGCCCCCCCACGCCTGCTGCGGCTGCGGCGGGCAGAAGGTCGTGGGCTGCGGGCAGACCGTCATTGGCGGGCAACTGGTGGCGTGGACGTGGGTGTGGCAGCCATACTGGGTGCACACCGTGGCCGGAGTGAAGTTGGCGCCGCCTGCATACTGCTGCTGCTGCGGCGGCGGCGGGCAGAGAGTCGTGGGCTGCGGGCAGACCGTCATCGGCGGGCAATTGGTGTGGAAGACGTGGGTGTGCGCTCCGCCGCCCGCCTGCTGCTGGCCGGGGCAGGGCGGATTGATCGTGGGACAGGGCTCGATCGGCGTACAGTGCAGGGTCGCGGGGATACAGTTCGGAAGCTGCGTGTTCACGGTTTCCCTCCTCGGTTCGTTGTGAAAGGTTTTCCGGCTCGGCGCCAGCCTCGGAGAGCAACGGCCATGCCATGGCGAAAAACCCTTACTTTGGAGCGCTCCGCACCGTCGGCTTATGTCGGAAACTATGTCGGCTTATGTCGGAGATGATGTCGGACGTCGATCGGACGCCGAAGGGCGAGGGATTCCAGGACCCCGCCCTCCGAGCCGGGGAGTGGCACACCGCGTGCAAAAGCGGTTGCCGCGAACGAAATCAAAACCTGTTTGGAAACCTTTCCAAGCGGATAACAGGAGGGACATGCCATGATCGCAGAAGCCAAGAATTTGCCCAGGCGGATCCAGATCCCGGGAACCACGCAGGTCAACGTCACGGTGACCGTCACGCCGCCGCAGGGGATGGGCCAGCCCGTCGTCACGTTCACCGGCCTGAATGACAACCACAACCAGAGGATCGAAACCGAAACGGCGGATTTCACGCTCACGATGGTGCTGGCGGGAGAGGGGAGCGCGACGTTCGCTCCGCTCACCCTCGTCCCCGGCCCCATCACCTGGCTGAGCCCCGGCCAGTTGCAGGAAGTCCCACAACCCAGTTACATCACGGACCTCGCCTTGAGTCAGGATCAACTGACGCTCACGTTCACCGACACCAATACTTCCACCGTGCCGGGAATTGACGTTCTGGTGAGCTTCCTGATCAATTATAATTATATCGCCCCCGGCGGCGAGCCCATGCTGTTCACGTCGAGAGACATTCTCTTTAGCTCGCCGGACCCCACGATCATCAACGTGGATCCTCCCGTCTCGCTGGCTGAGCCGGCTCGGGCAGGCCGTCAGCGCGCCGGGAGCCGCTGGAAGAGCTCCTGAAAATCGGGGGAGGCGCGCAGGGGATCGAACCAGGGGAGGGTGAACCAGCGGGCCGCGACCCCCTGCGCCAGGGCCCGCCCGGCGTTGACGATGGCGGAGGAGCGATCGTCCACCAGGCAATAGACCAGCGACGCCTCGTAGGCGGCCTGCGCGTTGCCCTGGGCGAGCACGAGGACCTGCTGGACGGCCTCGACCGCGCGGCGGCGCTCGCCAAGGTGAGCGAGGGCCTGGGCGCGGGTGGAGAGGACCTGCCAGCTCGCCGCGGCGGGGTCCTGCGCGCCCAGCTCGAGGAGCTTGCGATAGAGCGCCTCGGCCTCGCCGCGGCGACCCTCCAGGAGCAGGACGTCGGCGAGGTTCAGGGTGACGAACGGGTTTTTCGGCTCGCGCGCCTGCGCCTGCCGGAACCGGGCCTCGGCCTCGGGATAGCGCTTGAGGAGCAGGTGGGCGGTGCCGAGGTTGGTCATCTCGGTGACCCCGGGGGAGCGCGCCAGCAGCCTGCCGTAGATCTCCACCGCGCGCTGCGGATCGCCGTTCAGGAGCTCGATCTGGGCCAGCAGGGACAACGCCGCGGGGAAGCCGGGGAAGCTCCGCAGCAACTCTTCGAGATGGCGCCGGGCCGCGTCGCTCTCGCCCAGCCGGTACTCCATGTCGGCGAGCCGGAAGAGATGGTTCCAGGAGGGCTGCTGGCGGACCCCTTCCCGCATCATCGCCAGCGCCTTCTCCTTGTCGCCGCGGCGCTCGAGCAGCCGCGCCCGCAGGACGAGGACCTCGGAGTTCCCCGGCTGGAGGCGCTCGAGATCCGCCAGCGCCGCCGCCGCCGCGTCCAGCCGCTCTCCCTTGAGGGCGATCTCGAACAGCGAGGCCAGCGGGCGGGGATCGGCGGGCGCCAGCCGGCGGGCGTCGGCCAGCACGGCGAAGGCGCGGTCGAGGTCCGCCGGGTCGCGGCCGGCGCCGAAGCGCTGCCGGAGGATGTCGGCCTGGAGCACGTAGGCCTCCAGGAACCGGGGGGATTGCCGCTGGATGGCGTCGGTCCGCGCGAGCAGGGCGTCGAGAGAGAGCCCGGCTTCCCGGCGCTCGAGCTCCCGGCGCGCCTGGAGATAGTCCCGGTAGTCCTCCGTCCGCACCTCCAGCCCGGAGAGCCCGGGGCGCAGGCCATGGTCCGGAAAGCCCTCCTGGAGATAGCCCTGGACGGCCTCCGCCATCAGCGAAGGCCGGTCCATGGGAACCTCGAAGCTCTGGGTCCAGAGCAGGCTGCCGTCGCGCCGCCGGATGCGGCCGAGGGTCACCTGACAGGCATACGCCCGGCAATCCAGGCGGGAGGTGAGCGCCTCGTCCGCCGCCACCGCCCGCGCCACCTGCGCCGGCGTTCCCTGGACGGGGTCCACCTGCTCCGGGGCCAGCGGCGAGACGCCGTCGAGCGCGAGGGCTCCACGGAGCAGCGCGACCCGCAGGCCGGCGGCGGTCAGCTCGGCCCGTTCCCGATCCCCTCCCGCAGCGATCTCCGGCCGGGTCACCGCCACGTAGAGCGGCCGCGCGTGAACCGGCCGCCAGAACGCGGCGAGCAGGCCCGCTGCCAGCAGGACGAGCGCGAGGGCGAAGCCCCACGGCTTCCACCGGCGCGAGCGAGGGCCGGCAGCGGACGTCTGCGGAGACGGCGGCGGCTGGGGCGGCGGCGCGCTCCCCGGCAGGTCGATCCAGGTCGCCGCGGCGGCGAGCGTGGGCGCGGCGGCGGCCGACGTCGAGGTCGCCATCCCCTCCAGGGTCTCCGCCACTTCGAGGGCGCTCTGCGGCCGGTGGGCGGGGTCTTTCTCCAGGAGTCGATCGATCAGGCGCGAGAGCGGCTCGGGCATCGACGGATCGAGGTCCCGCAGGGACGGCTGGCGGGCGGTGCAGATGCGGGTCAGCGTCTCCAGGGTGGAGGAGGCGGCGAATGGGGATTGGCCGGTCAGCATCTCGTAGAGGAGAAGCCCCAGCGTGAACAGGTCGGAACGGGGGTCGAGCGGCAGTCCGCGCGCCTGCTCGGGGGACATCGAGCGGAAGGTGCCGACCACCACGCTGTCGCGGGTCAGCGGGGGCTCCTCCAGCCGCTTGGCGAGGCCGAAGTCGAGGATCTTGGCGTGGCCGTCCGCGGTGACCATCACGTTCTCGGGCTTGAGATCGCGGTGCAGCAGGCCCTTGGCGTGAGCCGCCGCCAGCCCCTCGGCGATCTGCCGGCCCAGGCGGATGGTCTCGCGGACGGCGGCCGGCCCGCGGGCGATGCGGCGCGCCAGGGACTCGCCGTCGACCAGCTCCATGACGATGGCGTCGCCGTCCTCCCAATCGAGGATGTCGTAGATCTGGACGATCGCCGGATGGGAGAGGCTGGCGGCGGCCCGGGCCTCGCGGCGGAAGCGCTCGCGGGCCTTGTCGTTGCCGGCGGCCTCGGAGCGGACGGTCTTCAGGGCCACCCACCGCTCCAGGCGTTCGTCCCAGGCCCGGTAGACCTCCCCCATGCCACCGGCGCCCAATCGGCTCTCGATGCGGTAAGGGCCGATTTTTTCCGGGCGAACCCCCATGCGGGACACTCCTCGATTCGATCCGAGCCTAGCCCCGAGCCTGGCCCCGAGCCTAGATGAGCCCGAGCTGGGTCATCCGGCGCTGCAGACCTCGCTTCGAGACCTCGAGCGACTCCACCATCGCGTCGAGGTTGCCGCCGCAGCGCTCGAAGCACCGCGCGATCTCCTCCCGTCCCAGGTCCGCCGCTGTCCTGACTTTCGGGCTGCGGTCGATCCTATCGTAGAGCGAGGTCCGCGAGATGCCGAGCTGCTCCGCCGCCCGCTGGATGCGCCAGTGGTTGGCGCGGAGAGCGGCGAGCAGCTCCTCTTCGCCGACCTCCTCCGGGCTGCGGTACTCCTTGCGGGGGGCCCTCGCCGCGGGCGGCGGCGCGAGGCGCGCGCCCCCCGTCTCGTCGCTCTCGCCGCCGCCCGCCGGCCGCACGGCCTCCTGGAGCAGGCGCTCGGTCTGGAGCCACATCCCCTCATCACCACCGTCGCGCCCGGCGATGACGAGCTGGCGAACGACGTTGCGGAGCTGGCGGACGTTGCCCGGCCAGTCGAAGGCGGCCAGGCGCGCCACCAGCGCGGCGGGCACCCACGGCCGCTCGCCGGGCTGGACGGCCAGCCGGTACGGCTCGCCGATCTCCGCCAGCTCGCCGCGCAGGAAGTGGAGGAACAGGCGGCCGAAGTCGTCACGGCGGCGGCGCAGGGGAGGGATCCAGATCTCGTAGCCGGAGAGCCGGTGGAAGAGCGGCGCGCGGAAACCGCCCGAGCTCACGGACGCTTCGAGATCGGCGTCGGTGGCGGCGACGAGGCGCACGTCCACCTCCACGGCCTCGCCTCCCACGGGCTGCACCTCGCCGGTCTCCAGGGCACGGAGGAGGAGCACCTGCACCTCCTGCGGCGTCTCACCCACCTCGTCGAGGAAGAGGGTGCCGCCGTCCGCCCGCTCGAAGTAGCCCTCGCGCTTGCGGTCCGCGCCGGTGAACGCCCCGCGGGCGGCGCCGAACAGCTCGGCCGCGGCCAGCGCCGGCGGCACCGCCCCCATGTTGACGGCGAGGAAGGGCCGGCCGGATCGCGGGCCGCTCTCGTGCAGGGCGCGGGCGACCAGCTCCTTGCCGGTGCCCGTCTCCCCGCGCAGGAGAACGGGCACGCCGAGCCCGACCACCCGCTGGATCTCGCGGCGGAGCTGCACCATCGGCGCGCTCTCCCCCACCAGATCAAAGGAGGGCAGGCCGGGCGGGCTCACCGGGTCGAGCAGCGAGAGCAGCAGCACGACGCGGTTGGCGAGCAGGAGCACGGCGCCGCGCTCGACCTGTCCCGCCGAGAGCTCGAGGACATCCGCGACCGGCTCGCCGTCCACGGTGACCGGCGTGCCGCTGCCGGCGCAGAGCAGACGGACAGACCCCGGCTCCGCTCCCGGCGCGAGCCGGACCGGCCGGCGGCTGAGATGCGGATCGGCGAGCGGACGCAGCGCGGTCCGCCCCGGGTGCGAGAACGAAGGCTCCAGGCGGGACACGGGCTCCTCCAGTCCCGAGGCGAGCCCAGGCAGCGCCACCCGCTCTCCCGCCCTCTCGGCGTCGGGATGGAGCAGGATGGTCAGCCCCGGCACCAGGAAGGTGCCCGCGGGCGGACCTTCCCCACTGTCCACTCGGGTATCGGCCTGCAACTGGTGCCGCAGGTCCTCGCTGTCGTTCCGCACGGGGGCAGTTTAGCGCTCCCTCTCCCAAGCACCAATGGTCCGGGGAGAAGTGCCCGACTCCGGGACGATTTCTTGATGGACGGTCGGTTGTCGTAGGCCGGTCGGCGTCGCACCAACGGACCCGTAGAGACGTGCCAGCCCGTATCGATGCCCCATGCAGGCCACCCACGGCGGCACGTCTCCGGAGGGCAATGCCGATGCGGTTCGCGTGGCCGTACCAGGACGGGTTTGCGGCCCCTGCTGGCACAGGAGCTCGCAGACCGCCCACCGCGCTTCGGGAGGAGCGCCTCGGAACGCTTCGATCTGTTCCTTCCGTGGAAGCGGCTTGATCCGGGTCCACAGCGCCCGGGCCGCTCGCCGCTCCGCCTTGCGATCCCTCGCGGGAGCACCCGATCGCCGGTCTCTGAAGTCGGGTTTTCTACCTTCCGGTGCTCCTGGAGCGTGAGTACCAGCTTGCTCAACCGTCCCACCGTTTGGCTGTAAGCGTCCGGTGAACCCCATGTAGGCCCCGGCGAGGTCCCTCGCCCCCTGGGGGGCGGGGTGGTCAGGCGGCCTGGGCGGCGACCCGGGAGAGCTTCCAGGCCTGCGGGGTGAGTTCGGCGAGGGCATCCGGGGAGT
>DASWRX010000037.1:0-35036 GCA_036402955.1 Thermoanaerobaculia bacterium | reverse complement strand
CAAAAGGACGCAACCTCTCCTCTGAGATCTCCGCAGCGCCATCTGTTCGCAGCCTCCAGAAACTTTACGGAACTGGGGCGTAGCTTAGATGGATGCCGCTCCGCAGTAAAGGGATGGAGGCTTTTCAGGAGGGTCAGGCGTAGTCGGGCCGGCGGCGGTTGCGCAGCCGTTGGGCCACGAAGACGGCGCCGACCACCCACAAGGGGACCGTGAACAGCCCCATGCGCACCCGCTGGTTCAGCACCCTTTTAACGCCCGTCTTCACCTTCTTCATCCTGCTCATGATCGTCTCCTCCTCGGAGGCTGGTTCGTCGATGTGGCAGCCCTGTCCCCAAGACGGCTGCGGGCTGCACTATGGAGGTGCAAGTCAAATGCCACTTATCAGTCCCTGCGGAAGCCCGAAGCAGGCGGCCGGGGACGCTTACAATGGGGGGTGCTCTCATGTTGCTGGAGGAGACTCGCGTGATCTCGTCAGAGGAATTCCGGAAGGCGCTGCGCCACTTTCCCGCCGGGGTCACGATCGTGACCGTCCGCGCGGGCGAGCGGATCCACGGCCTCACCGTCTCGGCGTTCTCCTCGGTCTCGGCCGAGCCGGCGCTGATCTCGATCACCATCGAGAACCGCCACAAGGCCTGGGCGATGCTCGAGGAGCCGGAAGCGGTCTTCGCGGTGAACATCCTGGGCGAAGGGCAGTCGGAGCTCTCCAACCGCTTCGCCTGGGTGAAGGACGAGGACCGCTTCGACCTCGGCGCCTGGTCGCGGGCCGAGACCGGCGCGCCGGTGCTGCTGGACGCGCTCGCCTGGCTCGACTGCCGGATCCAGGCGCGCTACCCCGCCGGCTCGCACACCATCTACGTGGGCGAGGTCGTGGCGAGCAACGTGCCCCAGGAGGAGGCGCCGCCGCTGGTCTACTGGAACCGCGGCTACCGCAAGCTCCGGCTGCACGAGGAGCCCTGAGCCACGACCGCCGTCCCCGCCGCCACCGCGTAGAAACCCACCCACGCGAGGACCCCGACGCCCCCGCAGCCGAGCCACAGGGCCCGGGGCCCCGCGTGCTGGTAGACCCAGGTCCCCACCAGCGGCGCCACCACGAAGGCGGCGGCGAACGAGAAGTTCAGCAGCCCCATGTAGGCGCCGCGGGTCGCGTCCGGCGCCCGGTCGGCGATGGCGCTGGTCACCAGCGGGAAGATCAGCATCTCCCCCAGCGTCCAGACCATCACCGTGAAGACCACATAGCCGAACCCCGTCCCGAACGGCAGCAGGGCGAGCCCGCCGCAGAACAGGAGGGCGCCGAAGCCTGCCACCTTGAGGGGATCGCGCCGCGCCAGCGAATGGATCAGGACCATCTCGAACAGGATGATGATCAGGGCGTTGACGGCCAGCGTCAGCCCGATCCGCGCCTCCGAGAAGCCGTAGAGGTCCCGCAGCGACAGCGGGAACGTGCTGGGGATCTGGAAGGTCACGACGTTGAGCAGGAACATCAGGCCCAGGATCGCCATCACCGGCAGGTCGCGGAAGGGGGACCGCGGCGGCGCCTTCACGGCGGCGGCCGCGGCGGAAGCCGGCGCCGCGGCGCCGGCGGATCGCACCTCGGGGAAGGCGAGCTGCAGCAGGCCGGCGGCGAGGATCGAGGTCGCGCCGTCCACCACGAACAGCAGGCCGTAGTCGTAGAAGGCCAGGAGCCCGCCCACCGATGGCCCCACCGTCATGCCGGCGTTGACCGCCAGCCGCATCAGGGCGATGCCGCGCGCCCGCTTCCCCGGCTCGCTCGCGGCCGTGATCGCCGCCAGGTTGGCGGGCCGGAACGCCTCCCCCACCAGGCTCAGGACGACCACCACGGCCGAGATCGCCGGCCGTCCCCGCATGTGGCCGAGCGTCAGGAACGAGAGCCCCGTCAGCAGCAGGCTCGCCTTCATGATCCGCACCGGCCCGAAGCGGTCGCACAGCCGGCCGCCGAGGTACGATGCCGCCATCGCTCCCACACCGTAGAGCGCCAGGGTCTGGCCGGCCTGCGTCGTCGTGAAGCCGCGCTCCTTGACCAGGAACAGCACCAGGAACGGCATCACCATCGTGCCGCTGCGGTTGATCAGCGAGGCGAGCGACAGCAGCCACACGGGCCGGCCGAGGCCCGAGAAGGCGGCACGGTAGGTGGCGGCGATCGAGCGGAGCATGGTTGGCTTTGGAATTGAACCGGCCTAGACTCCGCGTCCAGACTCATGCCATGAATGGGACGACGCGGATCGGCATCTTATCTTTCGCGCGTCCCGACCGTTTCTTTCCCGTGGCGGCGCTGCTCTTCGGCGCGGTGTTCGCCGCCGTCACCCCGCCCTTCCAGGTCCCCGACGAGCCGGCCCACTTCTATCGCGCCTATGCCGTGAGCGAAGGGCGGCTGGACGTGGTGCCGCGGCCGGGACGGACGGGGGACCTGCTGCCGGCGAGCGTCCACAGGATCGGCACGGATCTCCTGGGGGACCTCCCCTTCCACCCGGACCACAGGATCGATCCGCGGGTGATCCGCGCGGCTTTCCAGCAGCCGCTCGAGCCGGCGAAACGGGAATTCGTCTTCTTTCCCAGCGGCTGGCAATACACGTTCGTGCCCTACCTGCCGCAGGCGGTGGGCATCGCGGCCGGCCGCCTCTTCGGCGCTCCGCCGCTCGCCCTGTTCTACCTGGCCCGGCTGACGAATCTCGTCTTTGGGGTGCTGGCAATCGCCTTCGCCGTCCGCCGGCTGCCGGCCTTCGCGTGGCTCGCCTCCCTGGTCGCGCTCACCCCGATGGCCCTCTCCCTCCTCGGCTCGTGCTCGGCGGACGTGACCACGATCGCGGCGGCCTTCGTGCTCGTCTCGACCGTGGCGAAGCTCGCCTGGGCGCCGGACGGCGCGGCCCGCCGGCGGGATCTCGGCGATCTCGGCGAGCTCGGCGATCTCGGGATACTGGCCGCGAGCTCGGCGGTCCTCTGCGCCGCGAAACCGCCATACCTGCCGCTGGCGCTGCTCGTCTTGGCGATTCCGGCGGCGCGCCTGCCCGGCGCCCGGCGCGCCGGGTTCCTCCTGCTCGACACCGCCCTCTCGCTCGTCGCCGCGGCCTGGGTCGTCGTGACCTCGCGCACCGTCGGCGTGGCCCGGCTGAACGCCGGCGTCGACTCCGGCCGGCAGATCCACGACGCGCTGGCGCAGCCGTTGAGGTTCTTCCGCGTGGTCGCCGCGGACTACGCGGTCAACGCGCCCCGCTATCTCTCCCAGCTCGTGGGCAAGCTGGGCTGGCTCGACACCAGGCTCCCGAGCCTCCTGGTGATCGCCTATCTCGCCGTGCTCGGCGCCCTGGTCTTCCTGGACGCCGGCCCGCGGATCGACGTCCGTCCCTGGCAGCGGGGGATCCTCGCCGCCGCCACCCTCGCCGCCATGCTCCTGATCAGCGCCTCGCAGTACGCGGTCTGGACTCCCTACGGAGCGGATTTCATCCAGGGCATCCAGGGCCGCTACTTCCTCCCTCTCCTCCCCGCCGCGGCCTGGGCGCTGCACGGACGGCGCTGGGCGGAGCGCCTCCCGCCCCAGGGCCTGGGAGCGCTCCTCGCGGCGTTCAGCCTGGTCTCCCTCGGGGTGGCGGTGCGGGCGCTGGTGGGACGGTATTACGGGGTGTGACCTTCAGGACGAACTGCGCGCTCCCGGCGGAGCCGCTCGATGTTCTCCTGCGTGACGCGCTCCCGGGCCTCCTGGGCTTCCTCAATGCTCCTGAACTTGAAGACCCCCCGAGGGTAGACCCGGGCGCTGAAGGCCGAGGAGCGGGCCCAGAGCTTCGCGATTCGACGGAGGCACTCCTCGTCCAGGGAGTCGCACCAGGGGACGGGCGGCATGTCCTCCACGCTGCGGAATTTCTGGACGGGCATGTTCCTGGTTACTCCTTCGGCTCGTCGAGCCGGTATTTTTCTTTCAAGCGCTCGGCATCCAGGTGGTCGATCTCGCGAATGGTGTCCTTCTTCAGCCAGTAGAGCGTCCTCGGAGAGGCGATCCTGATCGGGATCCCGTGCGACTCGATCTCCTCAACCTCCAAGCTGTCGAAGGTGGCGAACTCTCCCAGTCTGGTCAAGATGTCCAGAAACATCTCACCCTCGGGAGGATAATACCGAACGGCGGGATAATCCCCCAAGAGATCTTCCGTCGAGATCTCGTCGATGCTCGGATCGTCGTAAACAGCGTGCAGGGCCCTCCGGAGACGTTCGATGTTCTCGGCCGTCGGACGGATGAAGAAATCGAGATCCTCCGTTGCCCTCACCAGGCCATGGAAGGCCAGCGCGGCGCCCCCGACCAGAACGTAGTCGACCCTTTCCTCCGCCAGACTCGCCAGCACCCGCAGGGCCTCGTCCAATTCCATTCAGGATCTCCCTTCCGGCTCCCCTACTTCACCAGCAGCACCGGGCACCGGGCCACGATCGCGATGTGGTAGCTGAGCGTGCCCAGGCCGAGGGCGGGGTGGTCGCGGTCGACCTTGTGGGAGGAGAGGATCATCAGGTCCACCGCCCTCTCCTCGGCGTAGCGCACGATCGTCTCCGCCCGCTTGCCGAAGAGGACCTCGTGGTGGATGCCCACCCCTTTCTCCTTGAGGGTCTCCTCGATCGCGAAGAGCTTGGCCGTGGCCCGGTTCTCCAGGCCGCGGTAGAAATCGGACATCTCGTTGAACTCAATGTGCTCGATGGTCTCGATGACGTGGAGCAGGTCGATCTCCCCTCCCACGCCGGCGCTGTGGCCCGCGATCTCGACCGCGCTCTTCAGGGCCGGCTCGTTCTTGTCGGAGAAATCCACGGGAACCAGGATCTTTCGGAACATGACGCCCTCCTCTTCGCCGGAGCCATCCGGAGACATGATGTCCAGCCGCCGCCGGGAGTGTCAACCGCCCGCCAGGGTGGGGAGATGCTACTCTCAAGCCATGGACGTGGAGGACTGGGTCCGCAAATGGCCGCGCTGCCTCCTGCTTCTCGAGCTGACGGCCCGCTATGCGGAGTCGGGCCGGGCGCACGATCCCGAGAAGCTGAAGGACCGCCTCGAAGAGTGGCGCGTCGAGATGGACGGCGCGCCGAGCCTCGTCCATCTCCTGCTGAGCGAGCTCTGCTACGTCGCGTGGCTGCTGCGCCAGGGCCACCTCGAGACGGCCCGGCACCATGTGGCCGAGGCGGAACGGAAGGCCGGCGAGATCGGGCAGTTGCTGCGGCACCTGCACTATGCGAAGGCGCGGAAGCAGTCTTCGGGCCTGCGGCGGCGGTCCCGGCATCTCCAGGAGAGAATCCACGAGCTGCTGGAGCGGAGCGATCACCTGCTGGCGCAATCCGCCGCGCTCCGCCGCGTCAGCGTTGGCGAGGCGGGGATCCCTGACAGGAATCGGCAGCCGGCCCACGCTCAGGCTCGGTCGGGGAAGGCCTGAGCGCCTTCCAGCGTAGAAAAGGAATCATCCCTCCTCCCCCTCCTCCCACTTCGACACCGTGTAGCGGCTGAGGCGGACCTCCGGCGACCAGAAGCCGCGCGGCAGGCCGGCCTTGGCTTTCAGGTGGTCCAGGAAGTCTTGGGGGTCGGGGAGCTGCTCCCAGACCTGCGGCAGGAAGGTGCTGCGGTGCTCACCGTACTCGAAGATGACGCCGTCCACGCCCGGCCGCAGGAGCCGCAGCGCCTCGGCCTCGGAGAGGGCCGCGAGCGGCTCGGGAGGCGAGAGCAGCGAGACCTCGACCGAGATCTCCGGAAACTCCGCCGGCTCGACCGGAGGGAACCGCGTGTCGTTGAAGGCCGAGGCCCGGGCGTTGCTCCAGACGTCCTCGAACAGCGGCCGGTAGGCCAGGATGGAGCCCACGCAGCCCCGCAGATCCCCGCGCTGCCGCAGCGTCACGAAGGTGGCGCCGGGCTCGCGGAGCCAGGGCTCGTCAGGGCCTGCGGACGGGCTCCCGAGGCCGAGCGCCGCGGCGAGGCTGGCGCGGGCGATCCGCAGCAGGGCGCGGCCCCGCTCCGCCGTCCAGGGACTCTCACCTCTATTCATGATCGAAGAACGCGAAGGCTCCATAACCCACCACTCTTGAAGGATCTCCGGCCGTGTCGGCCGAGTTGCGCAGGTCGAGCAGCCCGGCGGTGAGCCGCCGCCGCCGCGCCGCTTCCAGCAGGCCATTGACCGGCATGGCGCCGCAGGCCTGGCGGGGATCGAGAGGGCCACCCAGCGCCAGGATCTGGTCGGCCGTGGCGCGGTCGGCCCGCCGCGCCGCCTCGTAGGGCAGATAGTGCGACAGGTCGGAGCTGATGACGATCAGCGTCTCCGGCCCGCCCCAGAGACGGTCCAGCACCTCGGCCACCTCCTCCGGCGCGGCGTCTCCCACCACCAGCGGCACGAGGACGAAGCCGCCGAGCAGCGCCTGGAGAAAGGGGATCTCGACCTCCAGGGAGTGCTCGCGGGCGTGGGCCTCCGGAATCAGCCGGACCTGTGGCAACCGGAGAGATGCCTGGGCGCCCGCCGGCTCGATCGCCACCTCGCCGAGCGGCGTGGCGAATCTCGCGTGCCCCGGCAGCGCGAGGCCGCGGATCGGCACGAAGTGGGACGGTCCCAGGAGGACCACCCGCTCGATGGTGTCCGCCGCCGCGGCGACGGCGCGGAAGGCGCTGCCGGCGATCGGTCCCGAGTAGACGTAGCCCGCGTGGGGCGCGATGATGGCCTTCGGCGCTCGCCGGGCGATCGCCTGCGGCTCCGCGCGCAGGAAGCCCTCCACCATCGCGAGCAGCTCGCGGCGATCGTCAGGGTAGAACTGGCCGGCGACGGCGGCGGGACGGACGTTGCCCATGCCCGGTTTCAATGCATCTCCGGGGCCAGGGAATTCCAACCGCCGCCTACCCCCCCTTCAGCACCTGCCGGCACCGCCGCTGGGCCCGCTCGCGGTCGGGCAGGGGGAGCGCCTCGAAGAGGGTCAGGACCTTCTCGCGGCCGCTCGCCAGCAGCGTCAGGACCTCGCGGAACTGGTGCTCGGCGCGGTCGCGGTTCCCCAGCCGCAGGAGGCAGTCGGCCAGCAGGACCCGGACCTGGAACAGGGCGGGATCGAGATAGAGCGCGGCGCGGTAGGAATTCACCGCCTCCTCGGCACGGCCGCAGAGGTCGTGGAGGAACCCTGCCAGCGCATGGGCCGCCGGCTCCGAGGGATCGGCCGCCAGCACGGCCCGCAGGATCTTGCCCGCCTCCTCGATGTGGTTGGCCGCGAGGTCACGGGCGGCGGCCACCAGCCGTTCCCGGACGCCGCCCGTCTCCACGGCCGCGGCAGGGGGCGCGGCGGCGGGGATCACGGCGGCGGGAACTGCGGCGGCGGCCCGCGAGACGCTCCAGTCGCGCGGGCTCGGATCGGTCCAGCGGGGCCCTTCTCCCACCGGCTTCTCGGGCTCCGGCGGCGGCGCGGCGCGGCGCGGCGGCCGCCTCGCCGGCGGCGGGACGGGCTCCGGCGCCGGCCGGGCCTTGCGGTGGCGGTAGGCGAAGCAGGGGCCGAGATCGACCGCCTCCAGCTCGTCCTGGATCTGCCAGAGCGTCTCCGAGGCGCCCAGGAAGAGGAATCCCGCGGGCGCCAGGAGCTGCCCGACCTGCGAGACCACCCAGCGCTGGAGCGGCCGGCGGAAGTAGATCAGGACGTTGCGCATCAGCACCAGGTCGCACTCCGTGAACGGGAGCGTGAACGGCGCGTGCGCCAGGTTGATCCGCTGGTAGTCGATGTGCGAGCGCAGCCCGGCGTCGAGCTCGTAGAGCTTGCCCCGCCGCTTGAACCAGCGCTCGAGCTGGGGGGGCGGCACCTGCGAGACCGCCCGCTCGCCGTAGAGTCCCAGGCGGGCGCCGGCGAGCGCCTCCTCGTCGAGATCGGTGGCCACGATGCGCCAGCTCCAGCCGGCGACCGACGGCTCCTCGGCGAGCAGCATCGCGAGCGTCGCCGGCTCCTCTCCCCGCGCGCAGGCCGCCGACCAGATCCGCAGGTGGCGGGAGCCGGCGCGCGCCTTGACCAGCCCCGGCAGCACCTGCTGGCGGATGGCCTCGAACTGCTGCGGCGCGCGGAAGAAGTACGATTCCTTGATGGTGACCAGCGGCACCAGGCTCTCCCACTCCCCCGCGAGCTGGTGGGCGGCCAGCGCCCGCACGTAGTCGGTGACCGAGAGGCCTCGCGCGTGGGCCCGCCGCTCGGCCACGTCCTCGAGAAAGCCGAGACGGGCGGGCGGAATGGCGTTGCCCGTCGCCTCGCGGATCAGCAGCACGAGCTGCTGGACGGGGGAGGGCGCGGGCTGGCTCATGGGCGGACGCGGTTGCGGCCGGCGGCCTTGGCGTCGTAGAGGCGGCGGTCGGCGAGCGAGACCAGCAGATCGCTGCTCGGCGAGCCGGCGATCTCGTCGCGGTCCGCCACCCCGAAGGAGGCGGTGATGTGAACGCCGCCGCCGCCCGGCAGCGGCACGGGGCTCTTCTCCAGCCCCTGGCGCAGCCGCTCGGCGGCCAGCCGCGCCGCCCCCAGATCCACCTGCGGCAGCACGGCCAGGAACTCCTCGCCGCCGTAGCGCCCGAGCAGATCGGTGCTGCGCAGGCACTTGCGCAGCACGGCCGCCCCCTCGCGCAGCACGGCGTCGCCGGCGAGATGGCCGTGGGTGTCGTTGATCTCCTTGAAGTGATCGAAATCGCAGAGCACCACGCTCAGGGGGTACTTGTAGCGGCGGGCGCGCTCCAGCTCCTCGGTCAGGCGGCTGTAGATCACCCGGTGGTTGAGCTGGCGGGTGAGGCCGTCCACCGTCGACAGCTCGTGCAGCCGCTGGGAGAGGCGGGCGTTGTCGAGCACCATCGAGAGATGGCCGGTCAGCCCCTCGATGAGCGTGGCCGTGGAGGCGGCGAACTCGTGGGGATCGCGCGGCAGAAAGGCGAGCACGCCGGTGGCGTCGCGCACGGGAAGGGTGCGCCAGACAGCCCGTTCGAGGTCGACCGCGGTCTCCCCCCGCTCGCCGCTGATCCGCACCTCCACGGAGATCCCTGCCGCCGGACCGAGCGCCTTGGCGAGCAGGTCGCTCAGCACCTCGACGTCGGTCTGGCGGACGGGATCCTGGAGCAGGATCTGGATCATCCCGGCGTCCATCTCCGCCACCGCCACGGCCAGGAACTGCGCGTCCACCACCTGGCCGAGGGTCTCGAGCGCCCCGCGCGCCGCCTCGTGGAAGTCGTTGGCCGCCATGCCCCCTTCGAGCAGGGTGTTGGTGACGGTCGCCTGCAGCAGCGAGGCGTCGAGATGGCGGGCGACCCGGGCCAGCACCTCGACGGGTCCCATCGCCTCGAGGTCCAGGGGACCGGTGGAGCGCGCGGTGAGCGGCGAGGCGTTGGCGAGCCGGGCGAGGCGCGAGACCGTCTCGACGAGCTCGCCGGGACGGTGATCCTTGGTCAGATAGGCGTCGGCGCCCGTGCGCAGCCCCCAGTAGCGGGAGGCGGCCTCGCCGTGGCTGGTCACGATCAGCACCGGGATGTGGCTGCTCGCGGGATCGGCCTTCAGCAGCCGCAGCAGCGGGAAGCCGTCCATGGTGGGCATCTCGAGATCGGTCACCACCACGGCCGGCTGCTCGCGCAGCGCCGCCATCGCCCCTTCCGCGCCGTCGCGCGCCTCCAGCACCTCGAAACCGGCGCCGCGCAGGGTGCGCGAGAGGATCGCCCGCGTCACCTCGCTGTCGTCCACCACCAGGATCCGCCGGTTCACCGTTCCCCCTTCGTCCACAGCCGCGCCAGGGCGCGGGCGAGCTCCCGCGGCGGCAGGGAGATCTCGGCCGCTCCCCGCTCCAGGGCCACGCGCGGCATGCCGAAGACGACCGAGCTCGCCTCGTCCTGCGCCAGCGTGATCCCCCCGGCCTGGCGCAGGGCGAGCAGCCCCTCGACGCCGTCGGCGCCCATGCCCGTCATCAGCACCCCGGCCACCTCGCGCGGGCAGTGCTCGGCGCAGGAGTGGAACATCTCGTCGACCGACGGGCGGTGCCCCTTGCGGGCCGGCGTGTCGGAGTCGAGCCGCAGCACGCCGCGCCCCTCGATCCTCAGGTGGGCGCCGCCCGGCGCCAGGCGCACGGCGCCCCGGCGGAGCACCTCGCCGTCCACCGCCAGCCGGACGTCGAAGGGGAGCTCCTTGTTGAGCCAGTCGGCGAAGCCCAGCTCGAAGCCGGAGGCGATGTGCTGGACGATCAGGAAGCCGACCGGCGCGTCGGCCGGCACCTCCTCGAGGAGCTCGCGGATGGCCGCCGGCCCGCCCGTCGAGGCGCCGATCGCCACCCAGCGCAGCGCCTCGCCGGAGGGCGCGGCGAGGGCCGCGGGCCTGGCATTTCTGACGCGCGGCGCCTTCGGCTTCGTCCGCGCCGCCGCCACCGTGCGCACGGTCTCGGGAAGGCTCTCGGCGAGCTGCTGCCAGCTCGGCGTGTCCTCCGGCTTGGGGAGCACCTCGAGGGCGCCCCGCCGCATCGCCTCGAAGGCGGTCTGCATCTGGTTGCGGTTGGCGCGCGAGGAGAGGACGACGATCGGCGTCGGCCGCACGGCCATGATCTGCTCGGTGGCCTCGTAGCCGTCGAGCACCGGCATCTGGAGGTCCATCACCACGACGTGCGGCTGGAGATCGATCACCGCCTGCACCGCCTGGGCGCCGTCCGCGGACTCCCCCACCACCTCGATGTCGCGCGTCTTGCGGAAAAAACGCTTCAGCACCGCCCTCACCGAGGGCGAGTCGTCCACCAGCAGGACCCGGATCAATGTCCCATCTCCCGCTGCGCAGGCCTAGCGCCCGCTCCCGCTCAGTCGGCGCACGAGATCGACCAGCTCGCCGGCGTCCAGGCTCTGCTTGGTCAGGTAGGCGTCGGCGCCCACCTTGAGGCCGCGCAGGCGGTCCTCGGGACGGTCGCGCGTCGACACCACGATGATCGGCAGGTGGGTGAAGTTCTCCATGCCGCGCAGGTGGGCGGCCAGCTCGAAGCCGTCCATGCGCGGCATCTCGATGTCGGTGACCACGCAGTCGAAGCTCGCCTCGCCGAGCAGCGACAGCGCCTCCTCGGCGTCCCCGGCGGCGACCACCTCGAAGCCGGCGTCCTCCAGCAGCCGCCGCTCCATCTCGCGGGTGACCAGCGAGTCGTCCACCAGCAGCACGCGCACGCGCCGGATCACCACCTGCGGCCGCGCCGCCGGCAGCGCCCGCAGGTACTCGCGCTGCGACAGCACGGACGGCGACAGCACGCCCACCGGCTCGCCCGAGGCGAGCAGCGCCACCCCTTCGAGCAGCCGGTCCGTGGGGGCCCGCCGGGTGATCGGCCGCACCAGCACCTCCTCTTCCCGTTCCACGGTGTCCACGGCGATGGCCAGCGGCTGCCCCGAGACCACCCCTTCCAGCAGGAGCTGGCTGTCGGCCGCCGGCTGGCCGTAGAGCCGGGCCAGCGGCACGAAGGGGACCAGCCGGTCGCCGAGGGTGGCCAGCGTGCGGCCGTCGCGCTCCACCACCGCGCCGGGATCGAGCCGCGTCGCCCGCCGCACCACGGCCGCGGGCAGGGCGATGCGGAGCTGGCCGACGCGCAGCAGCATCACCGACTCGCCGCGGCGGGCCACCGGAACCTCGAGGATGAAGGTGGTGCCGCGGCGGGGCTCGGTCTCCACGAACACCTCGCCGCCGACGCGGTTGACGGCGGTCGCCACCACGTCGAGCCCGACGCCGCGGCCGGAGATCTCCGAGACCTGCTTGCGGGTCGAGAAGCCCGGCGCGAAGAGCAGCCGCAGCGCCTCCTTCTTGCCCATGCCGGCGGCCGTCGGCGCGTCCACCAGCCCCACGGCCACGGCCTGCTGGAGCACGCGGGGAACGTCGATGCCGCCGCCGTCGTCCTCGATGATCAGGCGCACGCGGGGACCGTCGGCCAGGGCCTTGATGCGGATGCGGCCGGTCCGCGGCTTGCCCCGCGCCTCGCGCACCTCCGGCGACTCGATGCCGTGATCGACCGAGTTGCGCACCAGGTGCAGCAGCGCCTCCTCCAGCTCGCGGGCGATCCGCCGGTCGAGCCGCGTCTCCTCCCCCTCCAGCTCGACCTCGACCTCCCGCTTGAGCGAGCGGGCGAGCTCGCGGGCATAGCGGGCGAAGGAGAGCAGGAAGCCGCGCATCGGCTGGAGCTGCAGCGCGAGCATCTTCTCGAGCTGCTCCTCCGACGAGCGGATCAGCCGCCGCTGCCCGCCCTCGAGCTCCACCGCCACCCGCCTCAGCATGGTGGCGAGCACGGCCAGAACCTGCGTCGGCTGCGGCTCGTGGAGGCCGTCCTCGGCCAGCCGCGCGAGGTCATAGATGCGATCGATCACCTGTCGCCCGGCGACCGCCATGATCCGCACCTGCGTCGCCCGTTCGGCCACCGCGTCGAGCGCCGCGGCGTCCACCCGCACGTCGCCGCCGGCGGAGGCCGGGGCGGGCTTGGCGGCGGGCGCGGGCTGGGACGGCCCGTCCCCCTCCCGGGCGGGGGGCGGGATCTCTTCGGCGACTGGAACCGGCGCCGGCGCCTCTATCGCCGAGGCGTGCAGGAGGCCGACCAGCTCGGCGTCGACCGGCGGCTCGGTGCCCCGCGACACCGACTCGACCAGCGAGGAGAGCTCGTCCACCACCCGCGTCAGCAGCGGGATCATGCCGGGCCTGGCGGCATGCAGCACCTCCTCGGCGGCGTGGCACAGCTCGGCGAGGGCGCCGATCCGCATCATGCGGCCCGCCCCCTTCAGCGTGTGCAGCTCGCGCTTGGCCTCGACGACCGACTGCGGATCCGCCTCCAGCCGCGGGACGCTCGACGCCAGCCGCTCCAGCCGGTCGCGCGCTTCCTCGACGAAGAGGGGGATGAGGTCGGCGAACTCCGAGTCCACAACCGCTCCGGGGTCAGATCTTGGTCCAACTGTCGACGTTGACGTCCAGGCCGAGGACGCCTTCGAGCTCGCCGTTGGCGTAGATCGGCGTCGCGGCGGTGAAGATCGGCTGGCCCGAGAACAGCGAGGTGAACAGCGGCGTCAGGATCGTGTGCCCCTCGCGCACCGCCGACTTGTACCAGGGGCGCTCCGCGAACCCCTCGCCGGTGCGCACGGCGCCCGGCACCTCGCGGTCGCCGACGATCTGGCGGTTGACCACCAGCGCCGTCTGCCCCCGCCGGCCGTCGAAGAAGTAAAGGCACTCCACGAATCCCTGGCGGTGCACGAGGTCTTCGAGCAGCCGCTCGATCGCCTCCCAGTTGCCGAGCCGGCGGTGCACCTCGCGCGCCCACAGCTCGGCCGTGTGCTTGAGCGAGTGGGGGGATTCGAGGTGGAACGACTGCGCGAGCATCTGGATGATCAGCCCCAGCCGGTTCAGCCGGTCGGCCGTCTCGGTGAAGTGCTTGAGGCCGTCGGCCATGCGCTGCACGACCTGGCTGACCTCCTTGAGGGTGAGCACCACCTCGTCCGAGGCGGCGTTCTGCTGCTGGGTGGCGAGCGAGATCTCGCGCGCCACCCGCGCCGTGTCGCTGGAGGCGCCGCGCAGGTCCTCGATCGCCGAGGCCGCGGCCCGCGCCCGCTCCAGCACGCGGCCGGCCTCCTTGCTCCCCTCCTCGGTGGCCACCACCGTGGTGCGGATGGAGCCGGCGAACTCGTCGAGCAGGTTGCGCACCGATTCCACCGACTCCTGGGAGCGCTGGGCGAGCCGCCGCACCTCCTCGGCCACCACCGAGAAGCGCCGCCCGTGGTCCCCGGCCGCCGCCGCCTCGATCGCCGCGTTGAGCGACAGGATGTGGGTCTCCTGGGCGATCTCGGTGATCAGGTCGAGCACCCGGTAGATCTCCTTCGAGCGGCTGCCGAGGATCTCGGCGCGGCTGGCGATCCCCGAGATCCGCTTCTTGACCTCCTCGACGCCGTCCACCGCCTCCTCCACCGCGCCCTGCCCGGTGTTGCCGCTCTCCTCGGCCGCCTGCGCGAGGTCGGCCTGCGAGGCGGCGTTATCGGCGATCTGCGAGGCGGTGCGGGCCAGCTCCTCCATGGCGGCGGTGATCTCCACCACCGAGGCCGCCTGCTCCGAGGAGCCGGAGGCCAGCTCGGAGGCGATCTCGTTGACCGCGTTGGCCGCCGAGGCCACCTCGATCGAGCTGGTCTGGATCTGCTGCGCCAGCACGTCGAGCGAGTTGGTGGCGTTGGAGAGCGTCAGCGCCAGGGTGCCGGGCAGCGCCCGCGCCGAGTCCGAGCAGTTGACCAGGTCGCCGGCCCGCAGCCGGTCGAGCGCCCGCACCAGCGTCGCCTCGATCCCCTCGCGCCGCCGGTCCGTGCTCTCCACCCGCTCGCGCAGGCTCTGCTGCGAGCGGTAGACCACCTTCACGTAGAGCGCGATGACGCCGATCGAGACCAGCAGGAAGAGATTGAACAGCCAGTTCTGGCCGCCGCCCGCCTCGGCCACCATCAGCAGCACCAGGCCGGACAGGGCAATGCCGCCCAGGATCAGCAGCCCGGTGCGGGCGTGATTGAACGTGGCGCTGAACGAATTATCCGCGTCCTGCATGATCCCCTTCCTCTCCTTCGTCGAACACTTCGGCGAACTCCGCGTCGAGCTTTCCCGCCAGGAACAGCGCCGCCGGCGGATGGCCCGGGTCCACCACCACCACCGGCCATCCCCCGTGCACCGCCACCCCGGCCGACGCCTCGGGCCAGAACCGCCGCATCGCCGGCGCCGCCGGGCGCACGCGGAGGTCGTCCACCACGCCCAGGATCTCGTCGGCCACCAGCGTCCCGGCGCCCACCGCGATCGTGTAGCCCTCGGCGGTGCGGGAGAGCCCGTCGATGGCCGCGTTGGCGATCCCCCAGACGCCGCCGGCGCGGCGCAGCAGCAGGAAGCCGCGGGCGTGCGGGACGCTCAAAGCTCCCGCCCCAGCGCCTCGAGATTGATCACGCGCACCACCTCGCCGCCGACCGCCGCCTCGCCCTGGAGGAAGCCGCCGTCGCCGGCGACGATCGACTCCGGCGGCACGTGCACCACCTCCAGCGCCGCGTCGGCCGCCAGACCCACCATCTCCCGCCCCTCCGCCGGCCCCACCCGCACCACCACCGTCACCGGATACGAGGGGTTGGCTCCCGGCGAGGCGTTGATCAGGCGCGCCAGGTTGAGGATCGGCAGCGGCTCGCCGCCGAATTCCGCCAGCCCCTCCAGCTCCCCGGCCGCGCCCGGCAGCGGGTGCACGGTCAGCGACCGCACCACCCGGCGCACCGCGGCCAGCGGCAGAGCGCAGGCGTACTCGCCGGCCCGCACCAGGAGATGCGTGCCCTCGCGCCGCGTCTTGCGCTCCGCCTGGGGCAGCTCGCTCATCTCGTCTTCATCCTCAGATCCGCGTCCAGCCGGTGACGTTGATGTCGATGCCGAGCACGGCGGAGATCGAGCCGTCGCCGTTGCGCAGCGGCGTGCAGACGGTGAAGCAGGCCTCCGAGTTCTGCATCGATTCATAGGGCGGGATCAGCGTCGTCCGCCAGTGGCGGGCCACCGCCTTGAACCAGGGCCGCGTGCGCACGTCGGTCTCGCGCACCCGGGCGGCGAGCGACTGCTGGCGCTCGTCGAGCAGGTCCTGGTTGAAGGAGAGCGCCAGGGTGCCGCCGTCGAGCCCCATCATGTAGCCGAGCTCCACGAACGGCGCGTGGCGCACCAGGTCCTCCAGCGCCTTCTCCCGCTCGGGCAGCGTCGGCAGCGGCTGGATCTGCCGCGCCCAGTCCTCCACCAGGTGCTTGAGCGAGCGCGGCGAGTCGAGATGGAACGACTGCGCCAGGAGCTGGATCTCCAGGCCGAGCTGGTTCAGCCGGTCGGCCGTGCTCGACAGGTTCTTTAGCCCCCCCGTCATCCGCTGCACCACCAGACTGACCTCGCGCAGGGTCATCACCACCTCGTCCGAGGCGGCGTTCTGCTGCTGGGTGGCGAGCGAGATCTGGCGCGCCACCCGCGAGGTGTCGCCGGAGGCGCCGCGCAGCTCCTCGATCGCCGCCGCCGCGGCCCGCGACCGCTCCAGCACCCGCGTCGCCTCCTTGCTCCCCTCCTCGGTGGCGACGATGGTGGCGCGGATGGAGCTCGAGAACTCGTCGAGCAGGTTGCGCACCGACTCCACCGACTCCTGCGAGCGCTGGGCGAGATGGCGCACCTCCTCGGCCACCACCGAGAAGCGGCGGCCGTCGGCCCCCGCCGCCGCCGCCTCGATCGCCGCGTTGAGCGACAGGATGTGGGTCTCCTGGGCGATCTCGGTGATCAGGTCGAGCACCCGGTAGATCTCCTTCGAGCGGGTGCCGAGGGCGTCGGCGCGGCTGGCGATGGCCGAGATCCGCTTCTGCACCTCCTCGACGCCGGAGACCGCCTCGTAGACGGCGGCGGAGCCCGCCTCGCCGCTCGCCTCGGCCCGCGCCGCCAGCTCCGCCTGCCGCGAGGCGTTCTCGGCGATCTGCGAGGCCGTGCGGGCCAGCTCCTCCATGGCGGCCGTGATCTCCACCACCGACGCCGCCTGTTGCGACGAGCCCGAGGCCAGCTCCGAGGCGATCTCGTTGACCGCGTCGGCGGCCGAGGCCACCTCGATCGAGCTGTCCTGGATCTGCTGCGCCAGCCGCGACAGCGATTCGCTCGCCGCCTCCGAGATCTGGGCCAGCCGCTCCGGCAGACCCTGCGTGTGCTCGATCGAGCGCACCAGATCGCCCGCCCCGAGCTGCTCGAAGGCCGCGATCAGCTCCGTCTCCAGCTTCGACCAGCGCTGGCGGCCCTCGGGCAGCCGGCGCTCCAGATCGCGGAAGTAGGGATAGACCCACAGGCCGTAGGAGACGACCCCGGCGAGCCCCAGCGCCAGGAAGACGTAGCGGGGCCAGCCCGGAGCCCCCACCGCCGAGCCGAAGGCCAGCAGCAGGAATCCCACCAGCGTCAGCCCGACGACCAGGATCCAGCCGAGCAGGGCGTTCTCGGTGTGGCGGCCCGCCGATCCCGAGACCGCGGGGATCTCGCCGAGAATCTCCCCGGGAATCTCCCGGGGAAGTTCCCTGGCAGTCTCCCGGGCAGTCTCCCTGGAAACGACGGCGGGAAGGGTCGACTCTGCGTCCATACCTGTGCTCTCTCCTTGCCGGGCGAGCGGACTCCCGGCGCGAGGCCCGGCGAAGCGGCTCGACTCCCGGCGCTTTCAGCGCTTTCAAACGGAGCGTGACTCGTAAGGATAGGAAATTCGCTATCCAGCCGCAAGCTTTACCAACCCCGCAGTTGAAGCCGGGGCCGTTCGCCTATACAATCCGCCCAATACTTTCGTTTTTTCTTGCAGTCGGGCAGAGCTTGAGTAGCTTCACGCCCTCGGACCGCCGGGGGTGCGCACGATTCACGTTTTTTCTCAGGGAGATGGTAACCGTATGAACCGCAACGTTTTCGCCCCGCTACTCGGACTCGCCCTGCTCGCCGCGCCGGCCGCCTACGCCGGCGACGGCCACACGCTCCACGGCGTCGGCGCCGTCAACAGCTCGATGGGCGGCGCCGGCGTCGCGCTGGGCATCGACACGATCGGCGGCCTGCTGCTCAACCCCGCGCTCGCCACTCAGGCCGACGGCAGCCACTTCGCCTTCAGCGCCGAGTACAACCAGGCCAAGAACTCCGTCGAGAGCTCGGTGCAGACCCCGTTCGGCACCTTCAGCGGCCACACCGACGACGCCGGCGACCGCGCCCTCATCCCCGCTTTCGGCTGGGTGCACCACACCCGCGGCTCCAATTTCGCCTACGGCATCGGCTTCCTGGGTCTCGCCGGCTTCGGCGTCGACTACCCGCAGGACGCCTCCAACCCGCTGCTCGCCCCGCAGCCGCGCGGCTTCGGCCGGGTCTACGCCAACTACCAGCTCCTGAAGGTCCCCACCGTCCTCGCCTGGCAGATCAACGAGGCCTTCTCCTTCGGCGTGTCGCTCAACGCCGCCTACGCCTCGCTCGCCGCCGATCCCGCGGGCTTCGCCAGCCCCGACTGCTCGGGCCCGCAGGGGCCGTGCTACTTCCCGCGCGTGAACAGCGACAGCGCCTGGGGCTACGGCGCCGGCGTCGGCATCCACTACAAGCTCACCCCGACCTTCGCCCTCGGCGCCTCCTACAACACCAAGACCAAGTTCCAGGACTTCCAGTGGCACACCACGGCGGCCAACCCCGGCCTGCCCAACTTCGGCACCGACCGCAAGGTGCGCCAGGAGATCGATCTGCCGGCCGTCGGCATCGTCGGCCTCGGCTGGACCCCCACCGACCGCCTCGCCGTGGCCGTCGACGGCAAGTGGATCGACTACGAGAGCGCGGCGGGCTTCAAGGACGTCCTCGGCTACCGCAACATCAAGGTCGGTGAGATCGGCGTGCAGTACAAGGCGACCGACCGCTTCGCCGTGCGCGCCGGCTACAACCACAGCCAGAACCCGATCCCGGCCGAGCGGACCTTCCTCACCATCGTGACGCCCGCGATCTTCATCAACCATTACTGCGTCGGCCTCGGCTACCAGGTGACCCCTGGCCTGAAGCTGGACGCCGCCTACTACCACGTCCCCGACAACTCGATCACTGGGCCGTTCCTCAGCCCCGCCGGCCCGGTCCCCGGCACCTCGGTGACCACCCACTCGGGGATGGACTCCTTCGTGGTGACGTTCAACTTCGGGCTGCCGGAGTAGGGCGGCCCTCATCACCCCGGCCCTCTTCTCCCGGCCTCCCCCCCGGCCGCCGGGAGAAGAGGGAGTGGTCAGTCCAAGAAAATTCAAGAAAAGAGATGGAAAGCCCCCTCTCTCCCGGCGGATGGGGGGGAGGCCGGGAGAGAGGGGGTTGGGGGAGTGAGGGCCGCGCCAAAGGCGCGGAACCGGCCGGCGTCAGGACGTCCCCTCACCGCCACTCCCTCCCCAGCCCCGCCATCACCTCCCCGAACACCTCGATCCCGTCCCACAGGTTCCGCAGCCGCAGGTTCTCGTTGATCCCGTGCTGGTTGTTGTCGTGGTTGACGATCGGGACGCCGATCACCGGCGTCTTCAGGGCGTCGACGAAGAGGTACATCGGCACGCTGCCGCCCAGCATGGGGACCTGGATGATCGGCCCGCCCGCCGCCCGCTCGACCAGCGCCACGACGGCGCGCGAGACCGGCAGGCTCATGTCGGTGCGCGCTCCCGGGTAGTCGAGCGACCAGGTGACACGGGCCACTCTGGGGTGGGCCCGCCGCGTCTCGCGGTCCGGCGCGTCGGTGACCAGGTACCAGCCCTTGGCGCGCAGGAAGGTCTCGACCTCCTCCTTCACCTTCCGCGGCGTCTGGTCCGGCACCAGCCGGAAGTCGATCGACGCCTGCGCCTCGGTGGGGATGGCGTTGGCCGCGGCCTCGCCGACCTCGGCGGAGCGCAGCCCGCGCAGGTTCAGGGCCGGGTCCATCAGCCGCGCCTCCAGACGGGCGCCGTTGCCCTCCGTCCGCCCGATGGCGAGCTCGTCCTGCAGCCCCTTCTCCACCGGCGGCATGGCGGCGACCGCGGCCTTCTCCGCCGCGGTCAACGGCCGCACGTCGTCGTAGAAGCCGGGGATCAGGATGCGCCCCTCCTCGTCGCGCAGCGCCGCCAGGAGGTGCACCAGCTCCACCGCCGGATTGGGCGCCCAGTTGCCGTAATGCCCGCTGTGGAGCGGACGGCCCGGGCCGTAGGCCGTGATCTCCAGACCGGCCACGCCGCGGGCGCCGAAATAGACCTGCATCCGCCGCGTCGGATCGACCGGGCCGTCGCACAGCAGCCAGACGTCGGCGGCGAGCAGCCCGGCGTTGCGCCGCAGGATCTCCGGCAGGTGCTCCGAGCCCTGCTCCTCCTCCCCCTCCAGGAACAGCTTCAGGTTGACCGACGGCGGGATCCCCGCCGCGCGCAGGGCGTCGAGGGCCGTCAGCATGGCGACGATCGGCGCCTTGTCGTCGCTCGCCGAGCGGGCGTAGATCCGCCACTCCGGATCGAGCGGCCCGGAGACCTTCGCGAGGTCGATCTCCTTTACGCCGGGACCCAGCGGCCCCGAGCGCAGCACCGGCTTGAAGGGATCGGAGACCCAGCCCTTCTGGCCCACCGGCTGGCCGTCGTAGTGGGCGTAGAGCATCAGCGTCCGCTTGGCCCCGGGGACCGTCAGCTCGCCGTAGACCGACGGCGGCGTGCCTGGGCCGGCCGACAGCCGCCGCACCTTGAATCCCCGGCCCTGGAGCATCGCCGTCAGGCGATCGGCGTTGCGCTCGACGTCCGCCACGTTGGTGGCGACGTTGGGCAGGGCGAGCAGGTCCGACAGCTCGCCCACGATCTCCTTCTCGTGCGCCTGGCGGTACGTCCGCACCCGGTCGCGCACGGCGGGCTCCGCGGCGCCGGCGGCGGTGGCGATCAGCAAGAGCGGGGCAATCCAGGCTTTCCGTCCGATCATCGTCATTCTCCTTCCAAACGCACCTCTACCCGGACGGCGCGGGCCGCTGGAGAGGGTCTTCAGGCCGATGGGGAGAGTCTTGAGACTGGAAAATGGTCGGGGCGAGAGGATTTGAACCTCCGGCCTCACGGTCCCGAACCGTGCGCTCTACCAAGCTGAGCTACGCCCCGACAATGCGGTCCCATCCGGGGATCAAACCGCGAGGACGGGGAGGATACAGCCCCCTCCCCCGGCAGTCAAGGGGAACGCCGGCGGCGGCCCTTCCCTTTCTCTGCTCTTCCGATTATTATGGAACTATTATGGAAATATACGAAGTTGCCACCTCTCCCTAAGGAGGATGAGCCATGTCGAGAATCGGTCGTTTGCTGGGTTTGGCGTTCGTGCTCGGGACTGTGCTGATGGCGAACCGGGCCACGGCGGACCTTCCGCCCTGCGACACCTTTTGCAACTGTACCCGGGGTTGCTACGTGAACAACTGCCAGGTGAACGGCTACCCGCAGTCGTGCGGCGACTGGGGGATCTGCGAGTTCAGTTGCTATTGCGGCGGCCAGTGCTGAGGCCGCCCGTTCAGGACGAAGCGTCGCGATCGTTCAGAAACGGTCATGATTCGTGGGGGAACCCTCGCCCCTGAAAGGGCGGGGGGTCCCACCGGTCGCGGCTCCGATCATCCGCGCCTCTCGCGCCGCAGGAAGGCGGCGCACTGCTCGACCAGCTCCACGGTCAGGCGCTGCTCCTCGCAGGCCCGCTGGAACATCAGCAGGGCGACGATCGCCTCGCGGTGGACGTCCCGCGATTCGAAGATGGGCAGCAGCTCCGCGGCGAGCCGCTGCAGATCGGCCGCGCAGCCCTCCTGCGCGTAGAGCCGGGCGAGGTCCAGGGACACCAGCGCCGCGTCGTAGCCCATCCGGCGATCCAGGAACTCCCTCTGGACCTCCCGGAAGGCGGCTTCGGCGGGACCGCGGCGGCCGAGGCCGAGATGGATCAGCCCCTCGATCCAGCGCAGCCGGACCCGATCGAGAGGCTGGGCCGATTCATGACAGGCGACCTGAATCTCCGGCAGGAGGGCTTCGGCGTCCTGGAAGCGCTCCGCCCACGCAAAGCAGCTCAGCAGGTTGAAGCGGCCATAAATGACGAGCTGCGGTTCCTGGAGGGGATCGATCTCAGCGGAGAACTGCTGAAGCAGGTCGATCGCCTCAGCCAAAGCGCCGGTCTGCTCCAGAATCTTGGCCTTCTTGAGCACCACTTTCCCGATCCCGTGGGATTCCCCAGCTTCGCGGTACAAGGAAAGCGCCTGATCCACCAACTCCAGGGCCTCGTCCAGCCGGCGCTGAGCCCGTCGCAAGGACGATTTCAGGTCCAGGATCTCGGCCTGGACCTCGGCGTTCCCGGACGTGCTCCGGGCGAGGCAGGTCTCGGCCTTGACGAAGGCGTCCTCGGCGCTCCTCAGCTCTCCCAGCACGCGGCGGGCGTTGCCAAGGTAGGCGAAGCAGCGCGCGCGCAGGTCCATCACCCAGCTCGGATCGTAGGCCTTGCCGAGATGGCGGACGATCCGCAGGGCGAGGTTCGCCAGCTCGACGCCCCGCGTGGGATCGCTGAAGGTGGCCTCCCGGCTCTTCTGTAGCAGGAGCTGGCAGAGTCCCCAGGTGTGCAGCTCCTCGTCGGTCTCCACCTTCCGGAGCTGCCCGGCGTGGGAAAGCCCGGCCAGGCGGGACCAGAGGTCCGGCGCCTGGAGCCCCTCGAACACCGCGATCTCCGGGTCCCAGTGCCCGACCTCTCTCTGGAGGCGCAGGATCTCCGCGTGCCGTTCCCGGCAAACCGGGCAGGCCTCCAGGAGGTGCGGCACCACCAGGCTGAGCACGTCGTCGTGCTCCAGGGTTCCCGACAACCACTTCGCCATCGTCTCCAAGCCGAGATGCCGGTGCTCCATCCGCCCTCCTCTGTCGAACCGTTGACGTCGCTCTAAAGAACAAAGTCGCCGCAGACCGCGTTTCCGTGACACTTGGAGAAAAAAAGAGGGCCGGACGGCGCCGGCCCTCGGAAACCTCCCGGGCTTTACCGCCGGCCGTCGGGATCGATCGAGGTTCCCTCGTCGCTCGATCCGGCGGCGGGAGCGACCACCCCGGAACCACCCTTGGCGCCGTTGGGATCGATCGACATCCCCTCCTTCGTCAGCGCCCCCGGCTGCCAGAGATTCGCCACGAAGCTCCAGATCCTGGCGAGGCCGGTCTCGCCGAAAGCGGCAACCGCCTGGAGCCCCGTTCCGGAGCGGCGGGACGGCTGAGCCTGCGCGGGAAGGCTGGCGGCGACGAGGGCGATCAGCAGGAGGACGGCGGGAAAAGTACGGAGTGAGGCACGGTTCGTCAACATGGTTCGGCTCCTTCGGGGAAGGGTCTCGGCGCGGCGGCATGCCGGCGGAGCCTGGCTTCCCCAAGAAGAAAGGTTGCCTCAAACGGAAAAATCGCGCTCGGGATGGCGGGGACCAGGCTCGCGCCGCGGCGGATTGCGAAAATTAAAATGCTGATGTAGCATGAACCGCTGGTTCATTGATCTCCCGTCCCTGTGAAAGGAGTCGACAAATGCCGTCAGAGCATGTTGGTTCTCTCCGGAGGTTGGTCTTCCTGTCCCTGGCAGTCCTCACAGTCCTGTCGATCTCGAGCGGCGGCGCGCTCGCCGCCCGCGTCCTGCCCAACCTGGTGGAACAGGACGTGTTCACGTCCTGCACGCCCAGCGACACCGTGCTCTGCCTGGACGACAATCCGGGCGACCGCCGGTTCCGGGTTACGGCGACCTACCACACGGCGCTGGACGGCGGCCTCGCCGGCGAGGGTCAGGCCATCCCCCTGGCGCCGCTCGGCGTCCTTCGTGGGGGCCTGTTCTGGTTCTTCAGCCAGGACAACCCCGAGGTGCTGGTCAAGGTCCTCAACGGCTGCGCGATCAACGATCATTACTGGATCTACATCTCCGCCGGCACCAACGTGGGCTACACCGTGACGGTGAACGACATCGCACAGCCCACCAATCCCAAGACCTACACCAACCCCGACCTCCAGGAGGCTCTCCCGGTCCAGGACACCTCCGCGCTGGCGAGCTGCCACAACTGCACCACCAACGCCCAGTGTCCGACGGATCGGCTCTGCTGCTTCTCTCCCGGCGGCAACATCTGCGTGAGCCCCACCTCCGGCGGGGTGTGCCCGCTGATTCCGTAGGGGGAATCGCGTGGAGAGGGGGCAGGGGGTGAGGATTCGGAGGATTCGAAGGACACGCCTGCTCAACCGGCATCGATGCCCTGCACCCCCGTCCACTCCCTTCCCCTTGGGATAGAATCCCTCCCCTAAACCCAGCGGGAGGGGAGCCCATGTCCATTTCGGTCACCACCCTGTCAGAGCTTTTTCTCAAGGCGGCGAGCTACAACAAGCCGGACTGCCTGATGTCCAAGGTGGGCGGCACCTATCTGCCGATCTCGACGGCGGAGCTGGTGGACCGCGTCCGGCGGTTGTCGAAGGCCCTCCGCGAGCTGGGGGTGGAGCGCGGCGACCGGGTGGCGCTGATGTCGGAGAACGGCCCGCACTGGCCGACCGTGGACTTCGCGACGCTCTGCGCGGGCGGCGTGCTGGTGCCGATCTACCCGACGCTGCTGCCGGACCAGGCGGCCTACATCGCGGGCAACTGCGGGGCGAAGGTGGTGGTCGCCGAGACGACGACCCATCTCGACGGGCTGCTCTCCCACGCGGCCGAGCTGCCGGAGGTCCGCCAGTTCGTGCTCATCAAGGGCCAGTCGAGCGATCCGCGGGTGATCACCCTCGACAAGCTGATGGAGAAGGGGGCCGGCGTCGACGTGGCGGACTTCGAGGCGCGCGCCCGCGCCGTGAGCCCGGACGATCTCGCGACGTTCATCTATACCAGCGGCACCACGGGAACGCCGAAGGGGGTGATGCTCACCCACGGCAACATCGCCTCCAACGTCAGCGCGGGCCTCTCGATCCTGCACCTCGAGTCGAAGTTCGTCTGCCTCTCGTTCCTGCCGCTGTCGCACATCTTCGAGCGCACGGTCGACTACTGCTACTTCCTCACCGGCTGCACCATCGCCTACGCCGAGTCGGTGGCGGCGGTGGGGCAGAACATGATGGAGGTGAAGCCGCAGGTCTTCGTCTCGGTGCCGCGGGTCTACGAGAAGGTGCTGAGCCGGGTGCAGGAGGGGGTGGCGGCGAGCTCGCCCGTCAAGCAGAAGCTGTTCGCCTGGGCGGTGGCGCTCGGCCGCCAGGCCCTCCCCTGGCGGCTTACGCAGCGGAAGCCGCCGGGCTTCCTGGGCCTCCAGCTCGGCCTCGCCGACAAGCTGGTGTTCGCGAAGATCCGGGCGCGGCTGGGCGGCCGGTTCGTGTTCGCCATCTCGGGCGGCGCGCCGCTGTCGCGCGACGTCGCCGAGTTCTTCTGGGGCGCGGGGGTGCCGATCTACGAGGGCTACGGCCTCTCGGAGACCTCGCCGGTGATCACGGTCAACACCCGCGAGCACGTCAAGATGGGCACCGTCGGCCAGCCCGTCCCCGGGGCCCAGGTGCTGATCGCCGCCGACGGGGAGATCCTCGCCAAGGGGCCGAACATCATGCAGGGCTACTGGGGCATGGAGAAGGAGACGGCGGAGGTGATCGACGCCGAGGGCTGGTTCCACACCGGCGACATCGGCGAGCTGGACCCGGACGGGTACCTGCGGATCACCGACCGCAAGAAGGAGCTGATCATCAATGCCTACGGCAAGAACGTGGCGCCGGCGCCGATCGAGAACGCGCTCAAGGGCAGCCGCTTCATCGGCCAGGCGGTGGTGATCGGCGACCGCCGGAAGTTCCTCTCGGCGCTGCTGGTGCCGGACTTCGAGGCCCTCAAGCCGTGGGCGGAGAAGCAGGGGATCCCCGCGGCGGACAACGGGCGGCTCATCGCCGATCCCAAGGTCCGGGAGCAGATCGGCAGGGAGGTGGAGGCGGTCAACGCCAACCTCGCCGGCTTCGAGAAGATCGTGGCCTGGGAGTTGCTGCCGAACGAGTTCACCCTGGAAACGGGGGAGATCACGCCGACGCTGAAGATCAAGCGCCGGGTGATCAACCAGAAGTACGGGGAGATCATCGACCGCCTCTATGCCGAGGCGGACAAGCACGGGGGGTAAGACCCGCGGGGGGAGGCAACGCCGTGTCATCCATTTTCCACCTCGAAGTCGGCGCCGACCGGCTGGCGACGCTCACGTTCGATTCACCGGACCGCAAGGTCAACGTCTTCACCCGCGCCGCGTTCTCGGAGCTGGAGCAGATCCTCGAGCAGGTCGCGGTCCGGCAGGACATCGGCGCCCTGATCCTGCTGTCGGGCAAGCCGGGGAGCTTCATCGCCGGCGCCGACGTGGAGGAGATCGCCCGGGTGACCGATCCGGTGGAGGCGGAGGCGGGCTCGCGGGTGGGCCACCGGCTGTTCTCGGCCTGGGAGGCGCTCCCCTTCCCCACCATCTCGGCCATCCGCGGCGTCTGCCTGGGCGGCGGCCTGGAGATCTCGCTCGCCTCCACCTACCGCGTGGCGAGCGACCGGCCGGACACCAAGATGGGCCTTCCCGAGGTGCGGCTCGGCATCCTCCCCGGCTGGGGCGGCTCGACCCGCCTGCCGCGCCTGATCGGCATCGCCGAGGCGTTCGATCTCATCCTCACCGGCAAGACGGTCTCCGGCCGCCGCGCCCTGAAGCTCGGGCTGATCGACGCCCTGATGCCGGACGCCCGCTTCCTCGACACGCTGCGCGACTTCGCCCTGGCGCGGCTTGACCAGCCCCGCCAGGTGGAGGAGGCCTTCGATCTCAAGGAGGCGCTGCTCGAGAAGAACCCGCTGGGACGGAAGATCCTCTTCGACCAGGCGCGCAAGAAGACCCTGGAGCAGACGCGCGGGCACTATCCGGCGCCGCTGCGGGCCATCGAGGTGGTGCGGGTGGGAATCGAGGACGGCGTCCGCGCCGGCTTCGACGCCGAGGCCCGCGCCGTGGCCGAGCTCGCCACCTCGCGGACGGCCAAGAACCTGATCCACGTCTTCCGGCTGACCGAGGACGCCAAGCGCGAGACCGGTCTGCCCGGCGCCGCGCCGCGGGCGGTCCACGGCACCGCCGTGCTGGGCGCCGGCGTGATGGGGGGCGGCATCGCCCAGCTCGTCGCCGCCGAGACCAGCCTGCCGGTGCGGATGAAGGACGTGCGCGACGAGGCCTTGGCGAGCGGCATGCAGCACGCGGCGCGGCTGTTCGCCAGGCAGGTGGAGAGGCGGCGCCTCTCGGCCCCCGAGTCCCGGCGCAAGATGACGCTGCTCCACCCCACGCTCGACTTCACGGGCTTCGGCCGGGTGGACCTGGTGATCGAGGCGATCGTCGAGAACCTCGGCGTCAAGCAGGAGGTCTTCGCGGAGACGGCCGGGCACGTCGCCGGCGACGCCATCCTGGCCTCCAACACCTCGTCGCTGTCGATCGGCCTGATCGGCGCCCGGACGCCGCACCCGGAACGGGTGGTGGGCATGCACTTCTTCAATCCCGTCGACAAGATGCCGCTGGTGGAGATCATCGCGCCCGCGGGGAGCGATCCGGTGGCGGTCAACACCGTCTTCGCCTTCACCCGCAAGCTCGGCAAGACCCCCATCCTGGTCAAGGACACGCCGGGCTTCCTGGTCAACCGGCTGCTGATGTTCTACTCGACCGAGGCCCTCTGGCTCCTCGACGAGGGGTACAAGATCGAGGATCTGGACCGCGCGATGGCCGACTGGGGGATGCCGATGGGGCCCATGGCGCTCACCGACGAGGTGGGCATCGACGTGGCCACCAAGGTCGCCCACATCCTGCACGACGCCTTCAGCGACCGGCTGCCGGTGCCCGAGTGGCTCGACAGGGTGCCGCAGAGCGGCCGGCTGGGCGCCAAGAACGGCAAGGGCTTCTATCGCTACGAGGGGCGCGAGAGGAAGGAGCCGGACCCCACGGTCTACGCGCTGCTCGGCCTCCAGCCCCGCGTCGAGAGCCCGGATCCCGGCCGCATCGCCGACCGCATGGTGCTGCCGATGGTCAACGAGGCGGCCCGCTGCCTGGAGGAGGGCGTGGTGCGCAGCGCCGCCGATCTCGACCTCGCGCTGATCTTCGGCACCGGCTTCCCCCCCTTCCGCGGCGGCCTCTGCCGCTGGGCGGACCAGGAGGGCCTGGACAACGCCATCGCCATCCTGGAACGCCTCGAGAGCTCCGTGGGCGACCGCTACGCGCCCTCGGACGCCCTGCGGGCCACGGCGAAGGCGGGCGGGTTCTACACGCGGTTTCCCGGGAAGGGGTAGGGAGACGCCCCCGTCCTCTCCCAGGGACACCGGCCGTCGATCACCGGTTGTCCCTATCCGCCGAATCTCCTTTAAAATGAGCCCGTTCCGTTTTCGGGACACCAGGAATTTTCCTGGCCCGGCGCTTGCTCTCCATACTGAGACAGACGATCGGGCAAACGGGCTGGACAAACCCTTGTTCCGCGGTCCGGACCTGCCAAAGGAGAAAAAACAATGATTCGAATCGTGCGGATGACGGCGGTCGCCCTCATCGCGATCTGCGGTCTCGGACGCGCCGGCCTCGCCCAGGACAAAGCGGCCCAGGACAAGCCCCAGGGCGAGTTCCAGGGCAAGGTCAACGTCAACGAGGTCCTGCTCGACGTCCTGGTCACCGACGCCAGGGGCAACGTGATCGTGGGCCTGGACAAGAACGACTTCGTGGTCAAGGAGAACGGCAGGCCGGTCGATCTGAGCGGCGTGGCGTTCTACAGCAACCGGCAACTGATGGAGTCCTCGCCCACCCTCGCCAAGAAGGGCGTCAGCGTCGACCAGGGGACGGAGGACCGCTACTTCATCCTCTTCTTCGAGGACCAGAAGGTGAACGCCCAGGACTCGCCGCAGCTCCTCTCCCAGCAGCTCGAGGCCGCCAAGCGCGCCCGCGGCTGGGTGGACGGCGAGATGCTGGTGAACGACTGGGTGGCGGTGGTGAGCTACGACTCCCGCCTCAAGGTGCAGCAGGACTTCACGCACGACCGCAAGGCGCTGATCGCCGCCATCGGCGACGCCATGAAGGGCCGGGACCGCGAGGGGAACTACCCCTCCCGCATCGACGCCACCAAGGGCCCCTCGCTGCTCGCCGGCATGCCCAAGGGGGACGAGCTGGCCAACAAGACCCCGAAGATCTACAGCGCCCTGCAGGTGCTCGCCCGTTCGGCCGGCAACATCCGCGGCCGCAAGAACCTGATCCTCTTCACCTACGGCCTGCCCAGCCAGGAGACCACGACCTTCGGGCAGTTCATCCCCGACAAGCGCTACTTCCTGCCGACGGTGGACGCGCTCAACGCCAACAACGTGGCGGTCTACTCGCTCGACCTGACGCCCCCGGCGGTCCAGCACCCCCTGAGCGACACGCTCAACAAGCTGTCGGACGACACCGGCGGCCGCTACTTCTTCAACGTCACCAACTTCTCGACGCCGCTCGATCAGATCGCGAAGGAGAACAACGGCTACTACCTGCTGAGCTACCAGAGCGATCAGCCGGCCGGCAAGACGGGCTTCCAGAACGTCACGGTGACCACCACCAACCCCGAGTTCCGGGTCAAGGCCCGCAAGGGGTACGAGCTCGGGAAGTAGGCCGATCCGGCCAGGATGGACGTTCGTAGGGGCGGGGCTCGTCCCCGCCCTTTTCCGTTCCGATCACCCACCCACCGCCGCGCCCAGCAACCGCTTCCGCAATCCCGTATACGGCTGCCGGCAGGCGAGGAGGTCTCCCAGGACGCGGCGGATTCCGGGGTGGACCCGGGCCACCGGGACCATCCAGCGCGCGACGGCGCCCTCGAAGAAGAGGTCGCGGGCGCGGCCGGCCCGGTCCAGGTCCTCCTCCAGCTCGCTCGCCAGACGCTGCGGGTAGGCCTCGGGCGTCCCCGCGAGCAGGCTCTCGGCCGCCCAGAGACCGGAGAGGAGGCCGTAGCGGATGCCCTCGCGGGTGAGCGGGTCCGCCAGCGCCGCCGCGTCGCCCGCCAGCAGCGCGCGGCGCGACAGGCCCCGGCGCACCCCTGCCAGCGTCCAGGGACCGAAGACGGGGATGGGATAGCGGTAGCGCGGTCCGGGGAGGTCCCGCCAGCCCGCCGGAAGGTGGCGGTCGAGGAGGGCGTCGAGCGCGGCACGGGCGGCGCCTTCCGAGACCTTTCCCTGCGTGTAGCCGATGCCGACCGAGACGCCGCCCGGCCGCGGGAAGATCCAGAGATAGGAATCCGCCAGCTCGGGGAAGGCGAGGACCAGGCGATCGAATTCGACTCCTGAGAGCGAGCCGCCGAGGCCGATGCTGTCGCCCTGCGGCGGCAGCCCGAGCGAGCGCCGGGAGAGCCCGCGGGCGCCGTCCGCGCCCACGATCCAGTCGTACTCGCGCGCCTCTCCACCCGACCACACCCGGACGCCGTTCCGTTTCCATTCCAGCCGCGCGGCCTTCTCCCGGCGCGGCACGGCGCCCGCGGCGATGGCCGCCTCGGCGAGCGCGCGGTCGAAGTCCCGCCGCCGGAAGATGCGGAGCCCGCCGAGATCCAGGGCGAGCGTGCCGCCGCGGGCGTTCTCCAGCAGGGCCGCCGGGCTGACCACGGCGGGAAGGTCCGAGGGATCGAAGCCGGCGAGCCGCGGCAGCACGTGCTCGGGCACCCCGCCGCCGCAGGGCTTCTCGCCGGGACGGGCGGGCAGATAGAGATCCACCGCCGCGCCGCCGCGGGCCAGCGCCAGCGCCGCGGAGCCGCCGGCGGGACCTCCTCCGAGCACGGCGATGCGGGTCATGGACGGATTGTATCCAAGCGACTGTTATCCAAGCGCCGGCGCAGCCGCCCCTCCGGGGCGGCCCTCACTCCGGGCCCCCTACCGCGTCGCCTCGCACTCCTCATCCTCCGCCATGTCCGCCGCATCCTCCCCGTTCTCCTCGATCGCCAGCAGCACGACGGTGACGTTGTCGATGCCGCCGCGGGCGTTGGAGTCGTTGATCAGGGTGCGGCAGATCTCGTGGAGGCTGCGGCCGGAGGCGAGGCGGTCGCGGATGTCGGCGTCGGAGAGCATGCCGGTGAGGCCGTCGGAGCAGAGGAGGAAGAGGTCTCCCGGCGCGACCTCCAGCTCGCGCACGTCCACCATCACCTCGCTCTCGCCGCCGAGGGCGCGGGTGACCACGTTCTTCAGCGGGTGCGAGCGGGCCTGCTCCCTGGAGAGGAAGCCGGCCACCACCTGCTCGTTGACCCAGGTGTGGTCCTCGGTGAGCTGCTCGAGCCGGCCGTCGCGCAGCCGGTAGGCGCGGCTGTCGCCGACGTGGGCCACGGCGGCGTTGGCGCCCGACAGCAGCAGGCCGACGACGGTCGTCCCCATGCCGTAGAGGGAGCCGTCCTTGGTGATGGCCCGCAGCACGTGGTCGTGGGCGATGCGCACGGCCATCTTGAGCAGGTTCGAGTGGTGCGCGAGGTCCTCGTCCATGCCGAACGGCCAGGTGTTGTCGCGGTCGGCGCTCTTGGCCACGAAGTCGCGGATGGAATTGACGGCGATCTGGGCCGCCACCTCGCCGTGGCTGTGGCCGCCCATGCCGTCGGCCACCACGTAGAGCCGGTGCTGGGGATCGATCTCGAAGTAGTCCTCGTTGTGGGCCCGGGTGAGCCCGACGTCGGAGAGCCCGCAGGCCTTGATGCGCGGCGGCATCAGGACTTCCCTCCGAACAGGCCCCGGCGGGCCGGCGCGGCGGTCGCGGCGGCGGCGCGGCCGAGCTCTTCCAGGGCCTGGCGGACGCCGGGATCGTCGTCCCCCCACTGGAGGGCCTTGCGGTAGTACTGGATCGCCTTCTCGGGCTGGCCGGCGAGCGCGTAGATGCGGCCGGCCTGCTTCAGGTAGGAGCCGTTCATCGGCTCGAGCTGGCAGGCGCGCTCGATGGCCGCCACCGACCGCGACAGCCAGTTGCGCTGCTGGCTGCACGCCTGGGCCAGGTGGTGCCAGGCCTGGCCGCTCTTGGGGTCCGCCTGGGTGGCGAGATCGAAGTTGCTGGCCGCCTCCAGATAGTTCTTCTCCTTGTATGCCTTGACGCCGCGCTGGAGGTAGACCCGGAAGAGCTGGCGGGGATCGACCGCCCCGCTCTCCTCGGGCCGCACCAGCTCGACCTCGTGCCGGCGCCGCCGCTCGGGGTCGATCAGCACGTTGAACGCCTGCGTCAGCTCCTGGAACTCCTTCTCGGCGCGCGCCTTCTCCGCCCCCTGGAAACGGTCGGGGTGACGGGTCCGCGCCAGCTCCCGGAAGCGCTGGCGGATCTGGTCCTCGGTGGCGTTGCGCGACACCGCGAGGACGGCGTAGAAGTCCCTTGCCATCTCTTCTGATCTCTATTGCTGCTTGATTCTATACAAACGGAGGGCTGCCGAGCGCACGGCGTCGGCGATATTGCGGTCGCGGCCCAGCTCCTTGAGGTCCCGCACGGAGAGCTTGGGGATCATCCGCATGGAGATCACCAGCGGGGTGCGGGGGTTCTGGACCAGGGACTTCATGATCGAGTACTTGCTCGACCACTCGCGCCGGCGGGCGATCACCGTGAGCACCTCCTCGACCACGGACCGGTTGGCGGCGGTCAGCTCGACCTCCTGGTCGGAGAGGTTGTTGTTGGTGATCACCGAGACGGCGACCTGCGGATTGGAGTCGCGCAGCAGGATGGTGCGCAGGGAGCGCGGCGCGCCGCGGGTCAGCTTCAGCCGCGCCGGGATCGACAGGCCGCGGATCTGCCCCTCGGTGAGCTTGGTCCGCTCCGGCTCCAGCTCGCCGACGGGGGGGAGCGCCCGGGCGGCCGCGATCTCCTGCTGCAGCTCCTCCTCGCTCATCTCCCCCGGCGCGGCGGGCGGCGGCGCCACCGGCACGGCGCGGTGACGGGGGAGCAGATGCTCGCGGTATTCGGCGATGCGCCGCTGCGAGTAGGTGGAGACCTGCGGGTTCTCCTCCAGAGCCTCGAGGATCGCCGGCTCCTCGACGATGGCGTCCTGGCGCAGCAGGAGGATCTCCTGGAGGTCCGGCGGCAGCCGCCGGGCGAGGCGGGCGAGGATGCGCCGCGGCACGTCGCGCCGGCGCAGGATCGCCTCCAGCAGCAGCGGATGGTTGATCTCCTCGGCGAAGAAGGCGAGCGCGACCTCCCCGGCCTGGGTCTCCAGGAAGGGCCTGGCGAGGCGCACGTCGACGGAGCGCAGGCTCTCCCGCGCGCGCGCGGCGATCTCGGCGTCACCCCCCTGCGCGAGATCGACCTGGACGGGGATCAGCTCCTCCGGAGGCAGGGGGAGGACCCCCTCGGCCGCGAGGAGCTGAAACCGGCGATTGCCCGAGCGGACCTGCTCGAGCAGCGGCGAGAGCAGCCCGTCGGCCACGGTCAGCGGGCCTCTTTTTTCGCCTTGAGCGCCTGGACGGTGTTGAGGTCGATCACGAGGTCGCGCACGACGTCCCCCTCCTTCTTGCTCAGCTCGAGGGGGTAGCCGTTGACCTGCACGTCGACGGCGCCGGCGTTGCCGAGGGTCAGGCTGACGCTCTTCTCGGCATCGATCTGCAGGGACTCGCCCTGGATGTGCAGCTCGGCGCGGCGGTTCTTGCCATCGGTCACCGCTTCCACCCAGCACTCCTTGGAGAAGTCGAGAGAGACCTCGATCGGCGCGCTCGGCGGCGGCGCGGGCTGCGGCGGCGGGGCGGCGGCGGGAGGCTGGAGGGAAACCTGGGCCGGCGCCGCGCCCATCGGCGACGCTTGGCCGGAGTGCGGTGGCGCGGCGCGGCGCCGAGTGCCGGCGAGGCGGTCGCCGAAGAAGAACGCCAGGGCCACCAGGATGAGCAGGATCAGGCCCGCGATGGCGAGCAGCAGGCTCCAGCTCCAGTTGCGCCGCACCGCCGGCTGCCCGGGATCGACCGGCTTCGGCCGCGAGCGGACCTTGGTGTCCTCCTTCGGATCGGCCAGCTCCTCCGGATGGTGCACGGAGAGGTAGTGATTGACGACGTCGTCCGGGGAGAGGCCCACGTAGCGGGCATACTCCTTGAGGAATCCCTTGGCGAAGATGGGCGCCGGCAGCAGGTCGAAGCGATCCGCTTCCATCGCCTCCAGATAGCGCAGGCTGATCTTGGTGCGGTCGGCGATGTCGCGCAGACTGATCTCGCGCAACTCGCGTTGCCGGCGGAGCCAGTCGCCAAACGAGCCGCTTTCGGTGGACACGGCTTCCTTCTCCCAGGGAGGTTGTCGGTTGGGACGTTTGCCGCCGCCGGCCACGCCGCTGCCCGAGGCGGCCGGATCGGCGGCCGGATCGGCGTTTTCAATCTTGCGGGGCGGAACTCTCTCTCGTCTGGACACGTTTTTGGGCACGCGAGCCATAACTTTACGCGGCGCTCCGCCCCGGGTCAAATTTCGTCAGATCCCGGCCGGCTCCTCACGCCTTTCGTTCCAGCAAGACTCGCGCCCGGCGCCGCACGGGCTCAGGGGTGGTTGAGGCGGACGAGCCGGGCATTGGGTGTTAGATTATAGAATCTGGTATCTTCCAACTCCCCTATGACGATCTCCCGCAATACCCAGACCCAACTGTCCAAAGGCGATTACGACTCGATCGAGGGCGACTGGCTCGCCCGGATCGAGAAGGACCCTTCCGATCTCGAGTACTTCGTCGGCGTGGCGCGCGCGCTGATCGGCACCGGCGAGGAGGGGCGGGCGCGCTCGCTCCTGGAGCTGCTGGACGATCACCTGCGAGAGAGCGGGCGGTGGGCCCTGCGCCTGCAGCTCCTCAAACGCGCCGGAGCGCTCTTCTTCCCCGCCGACAAGCTCCACCCCACCGTCACCTCCACCCTCGGCAAGCTCTACGGCGACCGGTCGACCTACAAGGCCCTCTACGAGGCCGTGGGCCTGCACCGGGCGCCCGGCGACGTCCCCAAGATCTGGGAGAAGGTCGAGCGGCTGGAGAGCCTGCTCGCCTTCGACGTCGGCACCGTGGTGGCGATGGAGGGCAAGGGCGTCGGCCGGGTGGTGGAGGCGAACCTCGGCCTCGAGAGCTTCAAGGTGGACTTCGAGCGCATCCGCGGCCTGACCGTGGGCTTCAAGGCGGCGCCCAAGCTGCTGCGCCCCCTGGCCCCGGACCACGTGCTGCGGCGCAAGCTGGAGCACCCCCAGGCCCTGAAGGCCCTGACCCCGCCCGAGCTGCTGCGCACCACTCTCCAGAGCTACGACCGGGCGCTCACCGCCGGCGAGGTGCGCGAAATCCTCGCCGGGATCGTCTCCGAATCGCAGTGGACCGCCTGGTGGGGCGCGGCCCGCAAGCATCCCCAGGTGGTGGCGAGCGGCGCCGGCGCGCGCCAGACCTACCACTGGGCGGAGAGCAGCGGCGACGCCATGGACTCGGTCTGGAAGGCGTTCGAGAAGGCGTCGCCGCGGCGCAAGATCGAGCGCCTGAAGCGCGAGGGCGCGCGCGATGCCGGCCTGCGCGACCGCATGGCGGAGAACCTCGCGGAGGTGGCCGAGGCGGCGATGGACTCCGATCCCGGGCTCGCCTTCGAGATCTGGTTCGCCATCGAGCGCAGCGGCTCGAAGGTCGCAGGCGACGTCGCCTGGTCGCCCGAGGACCTGCTGGAGG
>DASWRX010000036.1:0-5612 GCA_036402955.1 Thermoanaerobaculia bacterium | reverse complement strand
CGGGGATGACAGGACGGCCATCGGGGACGCCAGGACGGCCGTCGGGACAGAAAGACGGAGGCGCGGGAAGCCAGGATCGCGGCCGTCCAAGAAAGACGGCCTTCCGGATGGCAAGACGGCGGCCGGGACGGGAAAAACGGCCGCGGGGAAGGAAACATCGCCGGCGTCCACGCTTCAGCGGGCCTCGGCGGTGCAACGTCCCGGGGCTTCGGCGACTTTGGCGCACCATCCCGGGACAGCAGGACGAGCTCTCTCTCTGAAAACTGAATCAGGGGTATTCCTGCAAAGGCGCGGCGAGCGCCGCCGGAATCTCCCGCGTCTCCCCAAACATATCGACGCGCGACACCGGCAGGACCCCGATCAGGCTGTTCATCAGCAGCACTCCGTCCGCCGCGGCGAGGTCTTCGAGGGTCAGCGGCCGCTCGCGGATCGCCCCTTTTTCGAGCAGGCGGCGGCGGACGGTTCCGGGCAGGCACCCCTCGCTCTCGGGAGGCGTGAAGGTCCCGTCCGGGAGGATCAGGGCGACGTTGCTCCGCGACCCCTCGGCCAGGCGGCCGTGCTCGTTGACCAGCAGCGCCTCGTAGGCCCCCCGGGCCTCGGCCTGGTGGAGCGCCAGGCGGTTCGCCTGGTAGCAAAGGCTCTTCAGGCCGGCGAGAGGCCCGCGCGAGTCGATCCGAAAGTCCGCGAGCAGGACGGCGGCCACGCCGAGGCGGTAGAGATCCTCGCCCGGCGGCTCGTAGGGGAACGCGGCGATCAGGCGGGTCTCGCCGCGAGTATTGCCCCGAGTAACGGTGATCCGCAGCCGCGCCACTGGCCGGGGCGCGTCTCTCGCCACCTCGGCGACGGCACGTCCCAGGGAGCAGCGGCTCTCGATGGCAGCGATCCCGAGCCGCCGCAGGCCCGCGAAGAGGCGGTCGAGATGGGCCGAGACGTCGCGCGGCCGGCCGGCGTCCACCCGCAGGGTCTCGAAGAGGCCGTCGCCGAAGAGGAAGCCGGCGTCGGCGGGATAGACGCGGACCTCTTCGAGGGGGACGAGCCGCCCGTTCCAGAAGGCCAGGCTCATCCCGTCTCCCGCGCGCCCAGGGCGGCGAGGAAGGCGCGCGCCTTGGCGGCGCTCTCCGCGAATTCCAGCTCGGGGTCCGAATCGGCCACGATGCCGCAGCCGGCGTGATAGACCACCCGTCCGCGCGCGGCCGCGGCGGTGCGGATCGCCACCGCGAGATCCAGGTCGCCTCCCAGCGAGATCCACCCGAGGGCACCCATGGCCGGGCCGCGCCGCCGTTCCTCCTCGGCGGCGATGGCGGCCATCGCCTGGATCTTCGGCGCGCCGGTGATCGAGGCGGGCGGGAAGGCGGCGCGCAGCAGCTCGACGGGACCCGCGTCCGGCCGCAGGCGCCCGCGCACCGTCGAGACGGTGTGATGGAGCGTCGGCAGGCTCATCAGCTCCGCGTGGCGCGTCACCTCGACGCTGCCGGTCGCGCAGACCCGCCCGAGGTCGTTGCGGACCACGTCCACGATCATCGTCAGCTCGGCGCGGTCCTTCTCGCTCTCCAGCAGCTCGCGGGCGAGCGCCCGGTCCTCCCGCGGGTTGGCGCCGCGCGGCCGGGTGCCCTTGATCGGGCGCGATTCCACCTCACGGTCGCGCACGGCGAGGAACCGCTCGGGCGAGATCGAGAGCACGGCCCGCTTGCGGCCCAAGTCGAGGAAGGCGCCGTGCTCGGCGGGGCTGGCGGCGCGCAGCCGCCGGTAGAGGGTCCAGAGCCGCGCGGCCGGAACCTTCGCCTCCAGCCGGCGGCAGAGGTTCATCTGGAAGATCTCGCCGCTGGCGATGCGTTCGACGATCCGCACCACCGCCGCCTCGAAGCCGCCCCGGTTGGGACGGCTGACCACGCTGTCGCGCCCCAGAGGACCCGGCGGGATCTCCGGATCGCTCCTTCTGCGGGCGGCGGCGAGGAGACGCTCGCCCTCGATGATGGGATCCGTCAGGTCCGATGAGCTTTCGATCCCGCTCCAGGCGTCCGTGGCCTCCAGCGTCCAGCTCCGGCCATCCCAGCGCAGGACGGCGTCGTAGAGGGACAGGTGGAGATCGGGGAGGCGGAGATCGTCCGCCGGCGGCGCGGGGAGCGTCTCCAGCTCGCCTCCCAGCTCATAGCCGAGATAGCCCACCAGCGTGGCTCCGGCTCCGGCTCCACCCCAGGCGGCGAACGCCGCGGCGAGGAGATCGAAACCGGACGCGGCGAACGCCGCGCGTCCTCCGGGACCGCTCACGGAGGCCCGGCCGCCGCGGACGGCCAGCGTCGCGAGCGGGCGAACGTAGAGCCGGTGCCCGCCGGAATCACCGGGGGAATCACCGCCATCCAGCCAGGCGAACCCCGGCTGGTCCCGCAGCTCTTCCGCCACCTGGGCGGGACTGGGGCCCGCCTTCGGGCCGGGCACCCGCAGCGGCGTCTTCGAGCCTCGCGAGCCGGGACGCGGCGCGGGAAGGACCGCTCGGAGGCGTCCGGCGAGCCGCTCGCGCCGCTTCCCGGAGAGCTGGTCAGACCACATCGCGGATCAGCGCGGGGAGCCCACCCGCAGGCGCTCCGCCGCGTCCACCTGGGCGAGAAGCTCGTTCCACTTCTTGAGATTCGGACCCGGGCGCGGGGGATCGACCAGGGAGGATTCCTGGTAGGCGTAGTTGATGGGCAAGAGGAAGCTTCCCTCCTTCCGCAGAGCGACGATGCCGACGACCTGTCCCCGGGCGTCGAGCACCGGGCCCCCAGCATCCGCCGGAACGAGGTCGGCGTCGAGGGCCAGGAAGGCGACGCCCTGGAACTGGCGGGCCACGGCTCCGACGGCGCCCTGCCGCAGGGCGGACCCGGAGGAGGCGCTGGGAACGAAGACCGGAGAGCCGCTGCGCAGCGCCGAAGCGTCGCCGAGCTGGAGCGGCTCGGCCCGGGCGTCCGCGACGTGGACCACGGCGAGGTCGAGCCGTCCGTCCCGCTTGAGCACCTCGCCCGGGAGCTCCCGGCCGTCGGGGAGGGAGACCTCGACGTCGCCGCCGGCGTCCACGCCGCTGCTGGTGAGCACGAGGTCGGGCGCCACCACGAAGCCGCTGACCTCGTGCAGGGTCCCGGAGCTGCCCGAGCGGAGCCGCACCACGGCGGGCCGCGCCAGGACGGACAGATCCCGCGGCGCGAGCTGGGGCGGCGGCGTGGGCCAGGACGGGATCTTCGCCGGGGCGGCCGGATCGATGCCGCCGGCCGGAGGGATCGTGGTCCGGTCGGCGCCGCCGCTGCGCGGGCGCATCCAGAGCAAGGCCGCCAGGACGGCCACGGCGGCCACGACCACCGCGAATCGTCTGGAGCCGCGGGAAGCGGGCGCGCCGCCGCTGGTACCGGCGGGCTCCAGCGTGGCGTGGAGCCCGAAGTCCGCCAGCCGCTCGGCCAGCCGGAGGGCCGCCAGCCGCGAGGCGTCCCGCGCCAGCACGGGGCGGGGAGAGGCGAGCGCCTGCTGCAGGGCGGAGAAGCCGGCCGCGGGCGGGCCGAAGGCGGCGATCTCGCGGGACAACTGATAGCGGGCGCGGGGATCGGCGACCGGCGCGTCCAGCGTCACGTCGACCAGCAGGCTCCCCCGGCAGAAGGGGCAGACCTTCGCGGAGAGGGCCGCGGGCTCGCCGCAGCGCGGGCAGGGCTCCCGCTGGGCTTCGGACATCGGGGAGATTCTAGCGCCGTTTCTTCTGCTGGGCCGCCGCGGCCGTCTTCAGCCGCTCCAGGGAGCGCGTGGCGATCTGCCGGGCCTTGGGGAGCTGGTCGGTGCCGTCCGGGCTCTGGACGGTGATGATGAGCTGCTGGCTGCCGGCCAGCACGTGGAGCTGCTGGATGCGGCCTCCCACCCACACGGCGCCGTCGCCGAGGCCGGGGACGTCCTGGACCTGGCCGCCGGACATCGAGCTCAGCGTCGAGCGGCTGGACTCCTGGAGGCTGCGGGCCTCGTCCGCGTTGCGGTGCTGGCGGATGAGGAGGCTGAGGATGCGGGGCTGTTCGAGATTGCCGCTGTTGTAGATGCACTCCAGGGGGTTGCGGCCGCGCGCGTCGTCGAGCGTGCTGCTCATCAGCGCGAGCGTGTCGCCGGCGACGCCTTGAGCATCCTCCTCGGTGAACAGCTCGCAGGCGTTGACCTTGGGGGCCGGAGCGCCGGCCCTGGAATCGGCAGCGCGGCCGCAGCCCGCGGCCAGGACGGCGGCGAGCAGGAGCGGCGCGATGAGGAGCCGGCGCGAGGAAATGGTCACCTGGAATCCCTCCCTGGGTTCAGAGAGGGATTCTATCCTGCCTTATGAGGGATCTCATTCATCGGGGACCACGCGCCCGCGCCGGGCAACGGCCGGACGAGTCCACTTTACTTTCCAAGCCATCTTTCCATCCGCGCTTCCACCTCACCCTGGCTCAGAATTTCTCCTCGTTCAGCGGCTTCCAGAGATCGCTGGACCTTCTGCTTCACGTAGATGTGGTACTGGATCTGCTCCAGCGAAACGTCGTCGGGGAGCTGGTCCAGCAAGTTCCGGACTTCTTCCTTGACCGTTGCCATGGTTCTCTGTCCTTTCGACCTGCTACCGCACCCGCCGCCGGCGGTTCCGGATGTAGTCCGCCAGGATGAACTCCCCGAGGTTGTAGGGCGAGGCGAAGTAGGCGCGGCCACGGTTGATCTGCGTCAGCTTCTCCACGAACTGGGTGAGCATCGTGTCGGTCGCCAGCATGAAGGTGGTGATCACCACCTTCTGGCGGCGGCAGAGGTCGGCCTCCTCCAGAGTGAGGTTGACGATCCGCATGTCGAGGCCGAAGGGATTCTTGTAGATCCGTCCGTTCTCGGTGATCGCCGAGGGCTTGCCGTCGGTGATCAGGAAGATCTGCTTGTTGGGCTGCTTCTGCCGCGCGAGGATGCTGCGGGAGAGCTGCAGCGCGTCGCGCGTGTTGGTGTGGAACGGGCCCGCCTGGATGTAGGGGATCTCCGACAGGAACACCTGCTCGGCGCGGTCGCCGAAGAGGATCACCGAGAGGTGGTCCTTGGGGTATTTCGTGGTGATCAGCTCGGTGAGGGCGAGCGCCACGGTCTTGGCCGGCGTGATGCGGTCCTCGCCGTAGAGGATCATCGAATGCGAGATGTCCAGCAGCAGCACCGTCGCGCAGCTCGTCAGGTGCTCGCGCTCGTTGACCTCGAAGTCCTCCTCCGCGAGCTGCAGCTCGGGGCCCGTGCGCAGCAGCGAGTTGTGCATCGTCCGCTGGACGTCGATGCCCGAGAGGTCCTCGCCGAAGGCCCACGGCCGCGTCTCGGGCAGGCGGTCGCCGCCCTCGCCCGACTGCGGCGTGCGGTGCTCGCCCACGTTGCCGCGCTTCAGGTTGTTGAAGATCCGGTTGAGCGCGTCCTGGCGGATCATCCGCTCGCCCTTGGAGGTCAGCGTCGGGAAGCCCTTGGACTCGTCGATGATCTGCTTCTCCTGGAGCGACTCGCGGAACTTGGCGAGGTCGGCGGCCTTGTCGAGGTAGCCCATCTCCTGGAGGCGCTTCATGTACTGGAGGGTGCGGTCGACGTCGCCGTTGGCCTGCAGGAGGAGGTGCTGGAAGATGGCCATGAGG
>DASWRX010000035.1:0-19761 GCA_036402955.1 Thermoanaerobaculia bacterium | reverse complement strand
GGACGAAGAACGCCCCCTGCATCATCTTCATCGACGAGATCGACGCCGTCGGCCGCCACCGCGGCGCCGGCCTGGGCGGCGGCCACGACGAGCGCGAGCAGACGCTCAACCAGCTCCTGGTGGAGATGGACGGCTTCGAGTCCAACGAGGGCGTGATCCTGATCGCCGCCACCAACCGGCCCGACGTGCTCGATCCGGCGCTGCTGCGCCCCGGCCGCTTCGACCGCCGCGTGGTGGTCGACCGCCCGGACATCAACGGCCGGCTGGGGATCCTCAAGGTCCACACCCGCAACATCCCGCTCGACGAGAACGTCAATCTCTCGGTGATCGCCCGCGGCACCCCCGGCTTCGCCGGCGCCGACCTGTCGAACCTGGTCAACGAGGCGGCCCTGATCGCCGCCCGGCGCAACAAGAAGAAGGTCGACATGGGGGACTTCGAGTTCGCCAAGGACAAGGTCATCATGGGCGTCGAGCGCAAGACCATGATGCTGACCGAAGACGAGAGGGCGATCACCGCCTATCACGAGGCGGGGCACGCCCTGGTCGCCTGCTTCACCCCGGGGGCGGACCCGCTGCACAAGGTCACCATCATCCCGCGCGGGCGGGCGCTGGGCCTGACCATGCAGCTCCCGACCGAGGACAAGTACACCTACAAGAAGAACTACGTCGAGGCGCAGATCGCCATCCTGATGGGCGGCCGGGTGGCCGAGGAGCTGACCCAGGAGGACATCACGACCGGCGCCGGCAACGACATCGAGCGCGCCACCGAGATGGCCCGCCGCATGGTCTGCGAGTGGGGCATGTCCGAGCTCGGCCCCCTCGCCTACGGCAGCAAGGACGAGCCGGTCTTCCTCGGCCGCGAGTTCGCCCAGCGGGCCGACTACAGCCAGGACACCGCGATCCGCATCGACCACGAGATCAGCCGCATCGTGCAGAGCGGCTACGAGCGCGCCAAGGGCATCCTCAGCGAGTACCGGGCGGTGCTCGACACCATCGCGCGGGCCCTGCTGGAGCGCGAGACGCTCGACGGCGAGGAGGTCTACAACACCATCCGCGAGATGACCGGCCGCGAGCCCGCCCCGCCCCGCGAGGTGCCCCCCGGCGAGGGGCTGGTCATCGGCGGCCAGGAGGTGCCGGAGGTGGAGGTCGTCTCCCCCGCCGCCCTGGGGACCGGCGCGGCGGCCGCGGCGGCCGATACCTCTCCGGACATCGAGACGGAGGTCCGCGAGAAGGAGGTCCGCGAAGCTGAGATCGCGGGCGCCACCCGGCGCACGGCCCAGGTGCCCGAGCCCGAGAAATCGGCATAATCAGACGGGCCCTCGCCCGCCCCTGGATGGAGACCGCGACCCTAGCCAAGACCGCCCGCGCCTGGACCCTGCGGCTGCCCCGCGACCGCTCGCTCGAGCTGGGCGGGCGGCCGCGGATCCTGGGCGTCCTCAACCTCACTCCCGATTCGTTCAGCGACGGCGGCCTCTGGCTCGAGCCGGCCCGCGCCGTGGAGCGCGGCCTCCGCATGCTGGCCGAGGGCGCCGATCTGCTCGATCTCGGGGCGGAATCCACTCGCCCCGGCGGCGGCGTCTACGGCGAGGGCGCGCGGACGGTCCCCCCCGACGAGGAGGCCGACCGGCTCCTCCCCGTGCTGGCGGCCCTGCGCGCCGCGACGGACGCGCCGATCTCGGTCGACACCCGCAAGGGAGATGTGGCGCGGCAGGCCCTCGCGGCCGGCGCCGACCTGATCAACGACGTCAGCGCCCTCGCCGATCCCCTGCTCGGCCGGGCCGTGGCGGCCGCCGGTTGCCCCCTGGTGCTGATGCACAGCCGCGGGGATCTCGCCACCATGCAGAAGGAGATCCGCTTCCACGACCTCCTGGGCGAGGTGCGCTCGGAGCTGGAGGCGGCCGTGCGCCGCGCGGTGGCCGCGGGGATCGACGAGTCGCGGCTCCTGCTCGACCCCGGCCTCGGCTTCGGCAAGACCTGGCGGCAGAACCTCGCGCTGATCCGCCATCTCGACGCGCTCGCCGGTCTCGGCCGGCCGCTGCTGCTGGGGGCCAGCCGCAAGAGCTTCCTGGCGCGCGCGGCATCGGCGACCGCAGCGGCATCCGTGCCCGGTCCCGATCAGCGGCTGGGCGGCAGCCTCGCGGCCGTGGCCTGGGCCGCATCCCAGGGCGCCGCCATCGTGCGCGTGCACGACGTGGCCGAGACGGCGCAGTTCCTCGACGTCTGGTACGCCATCGCCGGCCCGGGGGAAGAGGCCTGATGCTGCGCTTCCTCGAGATCCTCACCTGGCGCGACGCCGTGGACGTGCTGGCGGTCGCCATCATCATCTACAACCTGCTGCTGCTGATCCGCGGCACGCGCGCCGTGCAGATCGTGTTCGGGCTGCTGTTCATCGGGCTGATCTACTACACGGCGGTGCTCGCCGAGCTGCCGACGCTGCAGCGGATCCTCGAGAACCTGCTGATCGTGCTCCCCTTCGCGGTCATCGTGCTGTTCCAGCAGGAGATCCGCCGGGCCCTCGCCGACTTCGGCCGCAATCCGCTGTGGGGGCTCGCCAAGCAGCAGAAGGTGGTGGCCTCGTTCAGCGAGATCGTGCTCGCCGCCACCACCCTCTCCACCCGCCGCATCGGCGCCCTGATCGTCATCGAGCGCCTGCACGGGCTGCGCAACTACATCGAGAACGGCATCACCCTCGACGCCGTGGTCTCCTACGACCTGCTGATCAACCTGTTCCAGCCGGACACGCCGCTGCACGACGGCGCGGTGATCGTCCAGGACGACCGCATCGCCGCCGGCGGCTGCTTCCTGCCGCTGACGCCCAACCCGGAGCTGTCCAAGGAGTTCGGTACCCGCCACCGCGCCGCCCTCGGCATCACCGAGGAGACCGACGCCGTGGCCGTGGTGGTCTCCGAGGAGACGGGCACCCTCTCCATGGCATTCAACGGCGTGCTCACCCGCGACCTCGACAGCAACAGCCTGCGCAACGCCCTCTATCGCTACCTGGTGACCGACCTCTATCCGCAGGGAGCCCGGCGGTGAGCGAGGGCTGGCGCAACTGGGGGCTGCGGCTGCTCGCCCTGGGCATCGCGATCGGCATCTGGTTCAACGCCTCGGTCCAGGACCGGCTGGTGTTCAGCGAGAAGGTCGTCGAGGCGCAGGTGACCTACAATTATCCCCGCGGCTTCGTCATCATCAGCCCGGTGCAGAGCGTGAACGTCCGCCTGAACGGCAGCAAGAAGGCCATCCGCCAGCTCAACCCGTACATGGTGTCCGTGCAGGCCGAGCTGTCGCGGAGCCAGGTGGGGCCCGCCAACATCACGCTCACGGCGGACAACGTCTCGGTGCCGGACGGCCTGGACGTGGTCACGATCGAGCCGAACACGATCCGGGTGGACCTCGAGAAGGAGGTCACGCAGCGGGTGCCGGTCATCCCGAACCTCGTGGGCGAGCCGGCGGCGGGATCGACGGCCCAGGCGCCCGAGGTCCTCCCCGCCCAGGTCCAGGTGGTGGGTCCGGAGCCGGTGCTCTCCCGCCTCGACTCGCTCTCGACGGGCCCGGTGAGCCTGGAGGGCCACTCCGTCACCTTCGAGGAGACGGCGTCGGTCCTCGCCCCCGATCCGCTGATCCAGATCGTCCAGCCCACCCAGGTCACCGTGCGGGTGCCCATCCAGCCGACGCCCTCCCGGCCCGACACCGTGAAGAAAACCCCCAAGCCAAGGGAAAAGAGAAAGACTTGAGCCACGATTCGACCCGCCTCTTCGGAACCGACGGCATCCGCGGCCGCTTCGGCGAGCCGCCGCTCGACCGCGCGACGGTCACCTCGCTGGCCGTCCAACTGGCCGCCACGCTATATGAGCGCGGGGAGCGCGGGGAGCGCGGAGGCGGATCTCCTCCCCGGGTGGTGCTCGGCGGCGACACCCGCGAGAGCACGCCCGAGATCTGCCGCTGGCTGGCCGCCGGCCTCGCCGCGGGGGGTGTCGATCTACGCTATGCCGGAGTGATCCCCACGCCCGGGGTGGCCTACCTCGCGCGGGAGACGGGCGCCGCCGCCGGCGTCGTCGTCTCGGCCAGCCACAACCCTTTTCCGGACAACGGCGTCAAGCTCATCGATCCACAGGGGACCAAGTGGAGCGACGAGGACGAGCTGGCCCTGGAGCGCCGCCTGGCGCCGGGCGCCGGCGAGGTGCCGGACCTCCCGCAAGGACAGCCGGAGGTCGAGCCGGAGCTGCGCGAGCTCTACCTGCGCCACCTCGCCTCGACGCTGCCGGAGGGCCGCCCGCTGGCGGGCCTGCGGGTGGTGCTCGACGCCGGGAACGGCGCCGCCTCTACCTACGCCGGCGAGCTGTTCGAGCGGCTCGGGGCCGGCGTCACCCTGCTCCACGCCGAGCCCGACGGCCGCAACGTCAACGAGGGGTGCGGCTCGACGGCCCCGGCCGGGATGGCGGCGCGGGTGGCCGCCGAGGGCGCGGACCTGGGCGCCGCCTTCGACGGCGACGCCGACCGCTGCATCCTGGCCGACGAGAAGGGCACGGTGCGCGACGGCGACGCCATCCTCTATCTCTGGGCGACCTGCCTGCACCGGAGCGGCCGCCTGATCCCGCCGCGGATCGTGGCCACCTCGATGAGCAACCTCGGGCTCGAGCGGGCGCTCGCGGCCGAGGGGATCGGCCTCGTGCGCTGCGCCGTGGGGGACCGCTACGTGGTGGAGGCGATGCGCGAGGAGGGGCTCCTCCTCGGCGGCGAGCAGTCCGGCCACATCGTGCAGAGCCACCTCGCGAGCACGGGCGACGGCCTGCTGACCGCGATCCAGATGGCCTTCCTCCGCCATCAGGACGGCCGTCCCCTCTCCGAGATGCTGGCCCCCTTCCGGGGCTATCCCCAGATCCTGCTGAACGTGAGGGTGAAGCGGAAGGTGGACTTCGAGGCCCTGCCCACGGTCGCCGCCGCCGCCCGCTCGGTCGAGGAGCGGCTGGGCGGCGACGGCCGTCTCGTCCTGCGCTACAGCGGCACCGAGCCCCTCGCCCGCATCATGATCGAGGGGCCCGAGCAGGGGATGATCGACAGCCTGGCCGGCGAGATCGCCACCGCGATCCGCGGGGAGCTCGGGGCGGGTTAGCCCCCCGCCGAGATCGCCCCCAGCATCTCCCGCACCGCCGCGTCCATGCCCACGATCGCCGCGCGGGCGATGATGGAGTGGCCGATGTTCAGCTCCTCCATGCCGGGGACCTTCGCCACCGGGCCGACGTTATCGGTCCGCAGACCGTGCCCGGCGTAGGCGTGGAGACCGGCGGCCGTGCCCTGCTCCGCCACCGTGGCGATCTGCCGCAGCTCGGTCTCCAGGGCCGCGGGATCGGCGGCGCGGGTGTAGGCGTCGGTGTTGATCTCGAATCCGGTCACCCCGCTCGCCGCCAGCGGGAGGAGGGCCTGGATCTGCCGCGGGTCCGGATCGACGAACAGGGAGATCGCGATCCCCGCCGCCGCCAGCCGCTCGGCCACGTCGACGATCCGGCGGCCATAGAGGATCAGGTTGAGCCCGCCTTCCGTGGTGACCTCCTCGGGCCGCTCGGGCACCAGCGTCACCTGGTCGGGCTTGACCCGCAGGGCCACCTTGACCATCTCCTCGGCGCTCGACATCTCCAGGTTGAGCTTGCCGCGCACGCTCTCCCGCAGCCGCTCGACGTCGGAGTCCTGGATGTGCCGGCGGTCCACCCGCAGGTGGACGGTGATGCCCGACGCGCCGGCCGCCTCGGCGATCCGCGCCGCCTCGACCGGATCGGGATAGGGGGTCCGCCGCGCCTGGCGGAGCGTCGCGATGTGATCGATGTTGACGGAGAGCTTCGCGGTCTTTGCTTGGGCGGCCATCAGCGTTCGATCTCCTGGTCAGGGCTCGTGGTGTCTTCCGGCTCGCGGCTGATCAACACCGTACCGTGGATCGGGAACAAGGTCCGGTGGACCCGCTCCCCGAAAATGCAGTTCACCTCGTAATAGCCTTCGGGGCTGATCTGCAAGAGGACCCCCCGCCCCCCCTTCACGCCCAGGGTCTCGTTGTGGATCAGCACCTCGGTGTGGAGCTCCATCGTCCCTCCTCAATCCTCCTGGATATAGCCTTCATCCTTGTACTCCTTGAGCTTACGCTGCAAGGTCCGCAGGCCGATGCCCAGGATGTCCGCCGCCTTGGCCCGATGGCCGGCGGTGCGGTCCAGGGTCTCGAGGATGGCCTGGCGCTCGATGTCGGCCATGGTGCGCGGCTCGCCGACGACCGCCTGCACCGGGGAGCCGGACGCCGAGACCGTCGACGACTCCCGCACCTCGACCGGCAGGTCGGCCGGAGTGATCTCCTCGCCCTGGCTGAACACCACCGCCGACTCGATGACGTTGCGGAGCTGCCGCACGTTGCCCGGCCAGGGATAGCGCGACAGCAGCTCCAGGGTTCCGGAGCTCAGCCGCTTCTGCGCCTTGCCGTGCTCCTGGCAGAACAGGTTCAGGAAGTGCTCGGCGATCTGCGCGATGTCCTCCGGGCGCTCGCGCAGCGGCGGGATGCGCAGGGTCACCACCTTGAGCCGGTAGTAGAGGTCCTCGCGGAAGCGCCCCTCGACCACCTCCTTCTCCAGATCGCGGTTGGTGGCCGCGATCAGCCGGAAGTCGACCGGAATCAGCTCGCTGCCGCCCACCCGCATGACCTGGCGCTCCTCGAGCACCCGCAGGAGCTTGACCTGAAGCTCGGGGTAGAGCTCGCTGATCTCGTCCAGGAATAGGGTGCCGCGGTGGGAGAGCTCGAACTTGCCGATCTTGCGCGTCACGGCGCCGGTGAAGGCGCCCCGCTCGTGGCCGAACAGCTCGCTCTCCAGAATGTCGCTCGGGATGGCGCCGCAGTTGATCGCCAGGAAGCGCTCGTTGCGGCGCGGGCTCGCCCGGTGGAGGGCGTTGGCCACCAGCTCCTTGCCGGTGCCGCTCTCGCCCGTGATCAGCACGCTCGAGCGGGTGGGCGCCACCAGCCGCATCTGCTCGAACAATCGCTCCATGGGCACCGAACGGCCGATGATGCTCTCGAAGCCGTAGCGCTTGTCGAGCATCTCGCGCAGGGTCGAGACCTCTTCCTTGAGCTGCTGCTTCTCGATCAGGTTCATCACCCGCTTGCGCAGCTCGTAGAGGTCCACCGGCTTGGTCAGGTAGTCGTCCGCGCCCACCCGCATGGCCTCCACGGCCGATTCGATCGAGCCGTAGGCGGTCACCAGCATGAGGGCGAGGTCGAGCTTGCGCTCCCTCACCTCGTGGAGGAAGGCGAGGCCGTCCATGCCGGGCATCCGCAGGTCGCAGACGGCGAGGCGGGCCTCGTTCTCGTCCAGGAACTCGAGCGCCTTGCGCGCGTCGTCGAAGGTCCGCACCGCCAGCCCCGCCTTCTCCAGGGCGATGGCCATCGACTCGCGGGAGCCGGTCTCGTCGTCGATCACCAGGACCAGGGGTTTGTCCGCCATGCGCGGGTCATTTTGGCACAGATTGGCCCCAAGACAGGGAGGACGGCCCCACCTGTCATAAACTGGCCCTCCGGCAGCCATGACCCTTCCCTTCGATTCCCGAGAGACCCGCGACGCCGCCACGGCCCTGGAAGGCTTGATCGAGCGGATCGTCTTCGCCAACGAGGAGAACGCCTGGAGCGTGGTGCGGCTCCAGGTGCCGGGGCAGCGCGACCTGGTCACCGCGGTCGGCAACCTGCTCGGGGTGCAGCCGGGGGAGAACCTCCGCCTCCAGGGGACCTGGATCAACGATCCGAAGTTCGGCCGGCAGTTCCGCGTCACCTCCTACGCCGCGGTGGCCCCCGCGACCCTCACCGGGATCGAGAAGTACCTGGGCTCCGGCCTGATCCGCGGCATCGGCAAGGTGATGGCCGCGCGGCTGGTGGCGACCTTCGGGATGGAGACGCTGGAGGTCATCGAGAGCCGGCCGGAGCGGCTGACCGAGGTCGAGGGGATCGGCCCGAAGCGCAGCCGCGAGATCCTCCGCGCCTGGGCCGAGCAGCGGGAGGTCAAGGAGGTGATGGTCTTCCTGCAGTCGCACGGGGTCTCCACCCACTACGCGATCAAGATCTACAAGGCCTACGGCGCCCAGGCCACCGAGCTGGTGCGGAGCAACCCCTACCGGCTGGCGACGGACATCCACGGCATCGGCTTCCAGACGGCCGACAAGATCGCCGCCGCGCTCGGCATTCCGAAGGACGCGCCGCAGCGCATCGAGGCCGGCACGCTCTACCTGCTGGGCGCGGGCGCCGACCGCGGGCATCTCTACCTGCCGCGCCAGACGCTGATCGAGGAGGCCGAGAAGCTCCTGGGAGCGCCGCCGCCGCGGGTCGAGGCCGCGGTCGCGGCGCTGGCGGAGACCGAGCAGGTCGTCCTCGAGCCGCTGGCTGAAGGGGCCGAGGGGACCGAGGAGACCGGGACGGCGGTCTTCCTCAGGGCGCTCCACGCCGCCGAGGCCGGGGTGGCGGCGCGGATCCGGACGCTGCTCATCCAGCCGATGCTGCCGATGGAGATCGATGTCGACCGCGCCCTCGACTGGTTCGAGAAGGCGGAGCAGCTCGCTCTCGCCCGCCAGCAGCGGCAGGCGATCCGCGCCGGGCTCACCCGCAAGGCGCTGGTGATCACCGGCGGCCCCGGCACCGGCAAGACGACGCTGGTGCGCGGCATCGTGAAGATCCTCGAGAAGAAGCGGCAGCGGGTGCTCCTCGCCGCGCCCACCGGCCGCGCCGCCAAGCGCCTCGCGGAGGCGACCGGCGCCGAGGCCTCCACCCTCCACCGGCTGCTCGAATTCAATCCGCAGACCCGCCAGTTCGACCGCAACCGCGAGCATCCGCTCTCCTGCGACCTGCTGATCGTCGACGAGGCCTCGATGCTCGACACCGTGCTCGCCCACCACGTGCTGCGCGCCGTTCCGGACCACGGGCGCCTGATCCTGGTGGGGGACGTGGACCAGCTCCCCTCGGTCGGCCCGGGGCGAGTGCTCGCCGACCTCATCCGCTCCGAGGCGGTCGAGGTGGTCCGCCTGACGGAGATCTTCCGCCAGGCCGAGCGGAGCCTGATCGTGGTCAACGCCCACCGGGTCAACCAGGGGATGATGCCGATCCTCGAGTCGGTGGACAGCGACGGCGACTTCTTCTTCTTCGAGCGCGGCGGGCCCGAGGAGATCGCCGAGACGATCGGGCAGCTCGTGGCCCGGCGCATCCCGGGAAAGTTCGGCTTCAACCCGGTCGAGCAGATCCAGGTGCTGACGCCGATGAACCGGGGTCCCCTGGGTACCGACAGCCTCAACGCCGCGCTGCGCGACCTGCTCAACCCCGAGGGCGCCACGGTGACCCGCGGCGGCCACAGCCTGCGGGTGGGCGACAAGGTGATGCAGGTGCGGAACAACTACGACCTCGAGGTCTTCAACGGCGACATCGGGCGCGTGCGCTCGATCGATGAGGTGGAGCAGGTCGTGACGGTGGCGATCGACGGCCGGGAGGTGGCCTACGACTTCGGCTCGATCGACGAGCTGGCGCTCGCCTACGCCTGCTCGATCCACAAGTCGCAGGGCAGCGAGTACCCCTGCGTGGTGATCCCGCTCCACACCACCCACTACGTGATGCTGCAGCGGAACCTGCTCTATACCGCCCTCACCCGGGCGAAACGGCTGGCCATCCTGGTGGGAGAGGAGCGGGCGCTGCGGGTCGCCATCGGCAACCGCCGCGTCCGCCCCCGCTTCACCCGCCTCGCCGAGCGGCTGGCCGGGCCGGCTTCAAGCTAGCGCGGCTCCTCCGGATACGTCCCCGGCTCCTCCCACCGCGGCTCGGGGCCGGCCGGCGGATGGGTCAGCCGGTCGGTCAGCGGCAGGCTGTCCAGCGGCGGGTTGGGCGGCGCCGATTGCATGGACGGACCCGGCGGGACCGGCGGCGCGCCGCGGCGGGGCCAGTATCCCGGCGCGAGCCCGAAGCGGGAGAGGATGACGGCGCCGAAGCCCACGATCAGGGCCGCCATCGAGGCGAGCGTTCCGAACAGCCCGCAGAGGAAGGCGAAGACGCCGAAGGGGCCCGGCAGCAGGTCGAGCAGGTTGCCCAGCACGCTCCAGCCGTGCAGCGCCAACACGCCCACCAGGGCCGCGGCATAGGGGCCGCCGAAGTCGCGGCTGAAACGCCCTTCGAGCCAGCGGCCCAGCCGGTACGCCACCGTGGCGTAGCCCAGCAGCAGGAGGAGCCCCACGTAGAGCAGCAGGAACGGATAGAGCAGGAACAGCACGCAGCCGACGATGGTGATCGCCAGCAGGACGGTCACCACGATCAGGAGCGGCCAGAAGAAGATGGAGCCCGCGAGCCCCACGGCCACCGACGGCCATGGCTGCGCCGTGAGCTGGCGGTCCACCCGCTCGACCGACCGGCGCGCCACCAGCAGGACCAGGCAGACGAGCAGCCCCGTGAGCACGAGGCTCATCAGGCTGCCGATGGCTTCGGGGACCCCGCCCCAGGAGCCCCAGAGGGGACCGAAGTGGAACCTTCGATGGTGACGGATGAACGGCAGCACTCCGACCTCGGAGGGGGAGCCGTGGATCACGGCGCCCGGCTCGCGCTCGATGCTGCCTCCGACGCTGGTGACATTCCCGTTCACCACCGCGTGGGGACCGAGGTAGACGCTGCCGCCGATCCCGGCCACGTCCCCTCCGACCGTCCCCGTGATCCGGACGGGCCCGCCGACAGCCATGACGTCGTGCCTCACATCCCCCTCCACCTCCGCCGCGCCGCCGATGGCCATCACCTCGTCGGCCACCTCGTCCGAGCGCACATGGACGCCGCCCCCCAGGTTGACCCGATCACCGGTGGTGTGACGGTCCGAGCTGCCACCGGCCGGCTCCGGCGGCTCCGGAGCTTCCGGAACCTCGGAAGGCTCGGCCGTCGTCTCGTTCACGTCGGTATCGGAGGCCGTCTCCCCGGTCGCCGCCTCAGGAGTCGCCGCGGGGGCCTTGGACGCCTCGGGAACGGCGGTCTCGGGCCGGGCGGCGGCCTCCGCGTCCAGCCCCACCACCTGGCGCCGCTGGGCCGCGGGGACCGCCTGCAAGCGGAGCACCGGGTCGGCGTCCTCCCCCAGCCAGTCGCGCAGCGTGCGGGGGCTCACCCGCTCGCCGTTGACGGCGATCTGATCGCCCGGATTGCCGGTCACCTCGAGGGTGCGGATCCCCGCCCGCTCCTGCCGCGGCTTGAGCAGGACGCCGCCGGTGACCGGCAGGATCTCGTAGCGGCTCTCGATGCTGCGGCGGAGCTCGCTCTTCTCCTGCGCGGTGGCGGGAGCACGGTCCACAGACTGGGGAGCGGGAGCGGCATGCGCCGTCACGCCGGCAAACAGAACGAGGAGGATCGCCGCGGCGGCCGATCTCTGCCCGGTGAATCTCTGCGTGCGATCAGATGGGGTCGACATATTTCCAATTCCTCTCACCAGTGATTTGGTCGCGGAGAAAACGGAGTGCCAAGCTCGAAGCGAGCAGGCACCCCAGCAGGATCGCCATCACCTGCGGCACGGCCAGCGGCTGGGCCAGGGCATGGTCGATCGTCAGCAGGAGATCCCACATCCGCAGGGCCGAGGCCAGCCAGCCGCTGGCGTCGATCAACGTCCGCAAGCTGCCCCGCACCAAGCCGCTGAGGCTCCAGAACCCCGCCAGGACGCGCGGCAGCCAGAGCAGCACCGGCGGCAGCCAGAGCGCCCCGAGGCCGGCCGCGACGAGGCAGAGCGCCAGCACGATCCGCAGTGGGCGCCAGGCGAAGAGGTCCTGCCGCGCCGGGGCGGCGAGACCCGCCCGGACGAGCACCCGGTCGGCGAAGCCGGCCGGCGGCGCGATCGCGGGGAGGGCCTCGAGCAGCTCGAGCAACGCCGCCTCGGACTCCTCCGCGCGGTCGTCCCGCTCGGCCGCGAGCCAGCGTTCCAGGGCGTCTTGATGGGAGTGGCGCATCTGTCGTTCTCCTCTGAGCCGCCCTACGAGGCCGGCGCCCGTCCGGTTTCATCCGCCGCGGCGACTCCCGGGGTACCACCCGCGGGTCCCCAGCCGAAGCCGGTCATCGTCTGGGCGAGCTCTTTCTTCGCCCGGTGGAGGTTCGTCTTCACCGTTCCGAGCGGCTGGCCGGTGACCTCGCAGATCTCCTGGTACGAGGCGCCGTGGACGTAGAACATCAGCACCGCCTGCCGGTACTCGGGGCGCAGGCGGCCGATGGCGCGCTCGAGCGACCGCGCGAGATCCCGCCGCTCCGCCGCCGCCTGTGGGTTCTCGGTGGCCTCGTCGGCCAGGACGGCGGCGAGGCTCCCCCGTTCGTCGTCCTTCCCCGACTCCAGCGGCACCGTCTCGGGCACGCCCCGGCGGAGGTGGTCGATCGTCGCATTGTGCGCGATCTTGAACAGCCAGCTCGAGAGCTTCCACCGCGGATCGTAGGTGTCGAGGCGGCGGAAGGCCTTGACGAAAACCTCCTGGGCGAGGTCCTCGGCGGTCGCGGCGTCCTGGACCATGCGCAGGACCAGGCTGTAGACCGGGCGCTCGAACCGTTTCACCAGCTCGCGGTAAGCATCCTGGGAGCCCCGGAGGGCGCTGGCGGCCAGTTCGGCGTCGGTCTTCATGCCGCCTCACATACGGTTCCAGCCCTCCGGGGTTGCGACCTGCCCCATGGCAGAATGCTAGACTTCCCGGCGAGCTCCCGCTCAATTTCCGCTGGAGGAACCCGGATGCGAATCGTAACCACCGCTCTCCTCGTCCTTTTCCTCGCCCTGCCGGCCGGCGCCGGCACGCTCGCGGGGGTTACCCTGCCCGACAAGGCCGAGGTCAAGGGACAGAGCCTGACGCTCAATGGCCTGGGCCTGCGCACGAAGTTCTTCATCAAGGTGTATGTCGGCGGGCTCTATCTCCCCCAGAAGGAGAAGGCCGCGGCCAAGGTGCTGTCGGAGGACGTGCCGCGCCGAATGGTGATGCACTTCCTCTACGGCGTCAACAAGGACCAGATGTGCGACGCCTGGAGCGAGGGGCTGGCGCAGAACACCCCCAAGGCTACCCCCGACGTCAAGAAGGCATTCACGACCCTCTGCGCCTGGATGGAGCCCATCCCCAAGGGAAACGAGCTGGTGCTGACCTACGTCCCCGGCGAGGGCACCACGGTCGAGATCAACGGCAAGAACAAGGGAACCCTGCCCGGCAAGGCCGTGTCGGACGCGGTCCTCGCCACCTGGATCGGCCCGGACCCGGGTCCCGGCGCGGACTTCAAGAGGGCCGTGCTGGGCGGCTAGGCCTCACCCTCCTCTCTCCACCACTCTTCCCATAAAAAAAGAAGGAGCGCGGTGCGCTCCTTTTTTGGGAGGGATGAGAGGAGGATTTGCCTCCCCGCACTGCGAACACTAGACCACCCATACGCACTTGTCAATATGAATTCTCTATCTTCTTAGTGGAAATAGAGAGTCGCCAAGATCACCGCCGCCAGGAGCGCCCGGTAGACCACGAACACCGTCAGGTCCCGCTGCCGCAGCCAGGCCATCAGCCAGGCGATCACCGCATAACCGACCGCGGCCGATACCACGAGGCCGATGGCCATCGGCACGAGCTGGGCCGATCCCGCGCCCGCGTCCATCAGGTCCTTCGCCGACTTCAGAGCCGCGAGGACGCTGACCGGGATCGCCAGCAGGAAGATGAACCGGGCCGCCGCGGGGCGCATGAATCCGAGCAGCAGGGCGGCGGTGATCGTGACTCCCGAGCGCGAGGTCCCGGGAATGAGGGCCAGCGCCTGCGCGCAGCCGACGACGACGCCGTCCATGATCGTGACCTGGTCGAGCGTGCGGACCTTGCGGCCGAACCGGTCGGCGAGGAAGAGCAGGATGCCATAGAAGAAGGTCGTTCCCGCGATGACCTCGGGCGTCCGGAGGTGGGTCTCGATCCAGTGCTTGGCCAGCAGCCCGGCGATGCCCGCGGGGACCGTGCCGACGAGGATGGCCCAGGCCAGCGGCCGCGGAGCGAACTCGCCGTCGGAGGAGCGTGGCGCGCCGCTGAAGAAGCCCGCGATCAGGTCGCGCAGGTCCCGGTGGAAGTACGCCAGGACGGCGAGCAGGGTCCCCGTGTTCAGCGCCACGTCGAAGTCGAGCCCCTGGTCAGGCCAGTGCAGGAAATACGGGACCAGGATCAGATGCCCCGACGAGCTGACGGGCAGGAACTCGGTGAGCCCCTGGATGATACCGAGGACGATGGCCTGGAACGGGGTCACGGCGCGAAACCTCTGGGCATGGCGGGCGGCCTCCTTGGTGTAAGCCCGTTTGGGTCGGGCGGCGCGATTCTACTTCCAGACGCTATACTTCCCCGCCTCATGAATACGATCCTCGTCACCGGCGGAGCCGGTTTCATCGGCTGCAACTTCGTGCGGCTCGCCCTCGCCGAGACCGGCGCCCGCATCGTCGTGCTGGACAAGCTCACCTACGCGGGGAGCCGCGAGAACCTGGCCGGCGTGCTCGACGGCCCGCGCTGCGAGCTCGTCCAGGGGGACATCGCCGACCGCGCCGCGGTGCGCCGGCTGTTCGCCGAGCGGCGCCCCTCGGCGGTGGTCAACTTCGCCGCCGAGAGCCACGTCGACCGCTCGATCGACGACGCGAGCGCCTTCATCCAGACCAACATCGTGGGCGCCTTCGAGCTGCTCGAGGCCGCCCGCCACTACCTCGCGACCCTGGCGGGAGAGGAGCGGCTCGCCTTCCGCTTCCTCCACGTCTCGACCGACGAGGTCTATGGCAGCCTGGGGGCCACCGGGGCATTCACCGAGACCACCGCCTACGCCCCGAACTCTCCCTACGCCGCCTCCAAGGCCGGCGCCGACCACCTGGTGCGGGCCTATCACGAGACCTACGGCCTGCCGGCCCTGCTCACCAACTGCTCGAACAACTACGGCCCCTACCAGTTCCCCGAGAAGCTGATCCCGCTCGTGGCGCTCAACGCGCTGGAGGGCCGGCCGCTGCCGATCTACGGCGACGGCGGCAACGTCCGCGACTGGATCCACGTCGAGGACCACTGCCGGGGCGTCCTCCAGGTGCTGCGGCAGGGCCGCCCGGGGGAGAAGTACAACCTGGGCGGGAGGAGCGAGCGGACCAACCTCCAGATCGTGGACGCCATCTGCGACATCCTGGAGGGCGAGCGGCCGGCGGCCGGCAACCCCGCCCTGGCCCGGCGCGGGATCGGCGCCTACCGGAAGCTCAAGACGTTCGTCGCCGACCGCCCCGGGCACGACCGCCGCTATGCCATCGACGACGCCAAGATCCGCGGCGAGCTCGGCTGGGAGCCCCGGCAGAGCTTCGCGGAGGGGCTCCGCGCCACGGTGCGCTGGTATCTCGCCAACCGCACCTGGTGCGAGGCCGTGCAGGCGGGCCGCTACGGGCGCGAGCGGCTCGGCCTGGGGACGAAACTGGAAAGTGAGGTTCCGGCAGGATGAAATTTCTTCCAACGGCGATTCCGGAGGTCGTGCTCGTCCAGCCGGACGTCTTCGGCGACGACCGCGGCTTCTTCCTGGAGACCTACCAGACGCAGAAGTACGGCGAGGCCGGGCTCCCCGAGGGGTTCGTGCAGGACAACCACTCCTATTCCGTCCGCCACACCCTCCGCGGCCTCCATGCCCAGCTCCTCCATCCGCAGGGCAAGCTCATCCGCGTCGTCCTCGGGGAGATCTTCGACGTGGCGGTCGACATCCGGCCGGGGTCGCCGACCTGCGGCCGCTGGGTGAGCGCCCTCCTCTCCGGGGAGAACCACCACCAGCTCTACGTGCCGCCCGGGTTCGCCCACGGCTTCTGCGTCACCTCCGACGCCGCGCACGTCCAGTACAAGTGCACTGAGTTCTACCGGCGCGAGGACGAGATCGCCATCGCCTGGAACGACCCCCGGATCGGCGTCGCCTGGCCGACGGATTCACCCCTCCTCAGCGCCCGCGACCAGGCGGCCTCCCCGCTGGCGGAAATCCTGCATAAACTGACGCAACATGGGGAAGAACAGCTCTGAGATCACGACAGGCTCTGGAAATCTCCCGGCCGCCGGGGTGATCTCCGGCGCCGCCGCCGCCGCCCTGGAAGGGGAGATGTTCTCGTCGCGCGACCTCCGGCAGATGTTGGAGATGGGCCTCGCGCCGGCGGAAGCCGCCCGGCAGGTGGAGCTCTTCCGCAACCCGCCGCCGTATGCCCGCGTGCTGCGCCCCTGCCGCCCCGGCGACGGCATCCGCCCGCTCGCGCCGGCCGAGCATGCCGAGCTGATGCGCCATTTCGACGCGGCGGCGCTCCGGGGCCGGACGGCCAAGTTCGTCCCCGCGTCCGGAGCCGCCACGCGGATGTTCAAGGACCTGCTGTCGTTCCTGGCGGGCCCGCCCGGGGCCGAGCCGCCCGCGCCGGTGCGGACGTTCTTCGAGAACCTTCCCCGCTTCGCCTTCTACGCGGACCTCGCCGCGGCGCTCGCCGCCGGCGGAATCGACCTCGCGGCGGCGGTGCGGAACGGCGACTGGCGCGTGGTCCTCACCTGCCTGCTGGAGACGCCCGGCCTCGGCTACGCCGAGTGCCCCAAGGGGCTCCTCCCCTTCCACCGCTACCCGGAGGGACCGCGCACGCCGTTCGAGGAGCACCTGGTCGAGGCGGCGGCGATCGCGCGCTCCGAGGATGGCCTCTGCCTCCTCCACTTCACCGTCTCGCCTGAGCACCAGGAGGGGTTCGAGCGCCTGCTCGACCGCGTCCGTCCCGGCCTCGAGGAGCGCTACGACTGCCGTTTCGAGGTCTCCTTCTCCGCCCAGCGGCATTCCACGGACACCCTCGCCGTCGATCCCCAGAACCGGCCGTTCCGGCTCGCCGACGGCTCGCTCCTGTTCCGTCCCGGCGGCCACGGCGCGCTGCTCGACAACCTCAACGACCTCGGCCGCGACGGCTGGGATATCGTGCTGCTGAAGAACATCGACAACGTGGTCCCCGACGACCGTAAGCCGGTCGTCCACCTCTGGAAGCGGCTCCTGGGGGGATGCCTGCTCGCCACCCGCGAGAGGGCCTTCGCCCATCTGGACCGCCTGGAGGCGCTGGACGGCGCGCGCGGCAAGCGGGCCGACGCGGTGCTGCGCGAGGCCGCCGAGTTCCTCGAGGGGGAGCTCTGCCGCCCGCTGCCGGAGGGGTTCGCGCAGGGGAGCGTCCGCGACCGGCAGCGCTTCCTGATGGAGGCCCTCGACCGGCCGATCCGCGTCTGCGGCGTAGTGCGCAACCAGGGCGAGCCGGGCGGCGGCCCCTTCTGGGTGGAGTCCCCCTCGGGCGGGATCTCGCCCCAGATCGTCGAGACCTCGCAGATCGATCCTCGGGACCCCGAGCAGCAGGCGGCCCTCGAGGCCTCCACCCACTTCAACCCCGTCGACGTCGCCTGCGGTCTGCGCGACCGCCACGGCCGGCCCTACGACCTGCACCGCTTCGTGGATCCGACGACCGTGTTCATCGCCGAGAAGTCGCAACAGGGGCAGCCGTTGAAGGCCCTGGAGCGCCCCGGCCTGTGGAACGGCGCCATGGCGGGCTGGAGCACCGTGTTCGTCGAGGTGCCCGACGCCACCTTCGCGCCGGTCAAGACGGTGCTCGACCTGCTGCGGCCCGAGCACCAGCCGGCGGGCTGATCTGATCTTCTCAGGAGCGTAAGTGGCGGTCAGGGGCGGGGCGGCTTCCGCCCCACCATCCCGAAGTCCTGATACCCGAACAGCACCTCGTCCAGCCGGTCGCGCAGGCGGTTGACCTGGTCGGCCAGGGGGCGCTGCTCCTCGGGCAGGCGGGCGAGATCGATCTCGGGCAGCCGGTCCCCCGGCGGAAAGGGTCGGAGGTCCAGCCGCTCGATAGGATCGAAGCCGGCCAGCTCGACCATCAGCCGCAGGCTCTCCGGATGGACGGGCCGGACGTGGGTGGGATCGAGCCAGAAGTTGCGGGCGGCGACCACCACCGACAATGGGTTCGGAGTCTCCAGGACCAGCGCGCCGCCGGGCCGCAGCGCCCGGTACGCCAGGCGCACCAGCCGGTCGAGCGCGGCCCCCGGGAGGTGCTCGATGACGTGGAACGAGACCACCCCGGCGAGGCTCCCCTCCGGCAAGCTCTCGAGCACCCCGAAGAGGTCCCCCACCTCCGCCTCCAGCCCGCGCTCGCGGCAGAGCTGGACCATGCGGGCGCTGGAATCCACCCCGCGGCCGGCGATGCCGTGGTCGCGCAGCAGGGCGAGCGCCTCCCCACGGCCGCAGCCGAGGTCGAGCACCGGGACTCCCGCCGGCAGGTCCTTCAGGTAGGGAAGATAGGCGGCGATCCGCTCGCGGATCTCGCTCTCGGTGCCACGGTAGCGGCGCTCGAGCTCGAGATAGCCGTGCTCCTCGTGGGCGCGGGAGATCGCCTCCACCGCCTCCGCCGGGCTCCCCGCGTGAAGCGCGGCCAGCGCGCCGCCGAGGCTCCCCAGGAGATCGCGGGCCTCGCGCCGGTAGCGGTCCAGCTTCTGGTCCGCCCGGGCGAAGAGGGCGTCGTTGTGGCGCATGACCTCGTGGATCCCCTCGGCGTCGAGGGCCTCTTGGTACTCGATGCGCCGCAGGTGGTCGGCGCGGGCCGCCTCCAGCCGCGCCAGGTGCTCGATGAGGATCAGGTTGAAGGTGCGCTGCCGCTCCCAGAGGTCGTTCTGGGGGGTCTTGACCAGGGGACGGAAGAGGCGCTTGAGGCCGACGAGGAGCCGGCCCAGAACGCCGCGATGGCTGCGGATGGGGAACGCGTGGTCCCCGGTCCACAGCCATCGCCAGTCGGAGAGATCGCGGGTGGGCTCGACGAGGAAGTCGTCGAGGACCGGGACGCGACGCTCGGGAGCGTTTTTCTCGCTCGCCTCCATGCCGCGCCCCGGAGAGACCGGTGGCCTACTCTTCCCGCACCACCGACACGGTCACCTGGGCGATGACCTCGGGGTGCAGTTCGACACGCACCTGATGCTCGCCGAGGGTCTTGATGCCCCCCTCGAGATCGATGCGCCGGCGGTCGACCGTAAAGCCCTTGGCCTCCAGCATCTCCGCGATGTCTCCCGCGGTGACCGAGCCGTAGAGCGTGTCGGTCTCGCCGACCCGCTTGGGGACCTCCAGCCGGAGGTTGCCCATCCGGTTGGCGATCTCCTGGGCCGCCTCGCGCTCCTTGGCGTGACGCGCGTCGATCTTGGCCCGCTGGTGCTCGAAGAGCTTGATGTTGGCGTCGGACGCCTCCAGGGCGAAACCCTGCGGCAGGAGGTAGTTCCGGCCGTAGCCCGGCTTGACGTCCACCACCTCGCCACGGCGGCCGAGGTGGCGCTGATCGCTGAGCAGAATGACTCTCACGCTTCCCTCCTAGTCCGTCGTGAACGGGATGAGTGCCAGGTGGCGCGCCCGCTTGATCGCCTGCTGCAGGGGCCGCTGGTGGTTGGCGCAGGTGCCCGAGATCCGCCGCGGCAGGATCTTCGAGCGCTCCGGGATGAACTGCTGAAGGAGCTTGACGTCCTTGTAATCGATGTAGTCGATCTTGTCGGCGCAGAACTTACAGACCTTGCGCCGGCGGAAGAAGACCTTTCTTGCGCGCGCCATGGGTTAAACCTCCTCCTCGGGGCCGATGTCGCCGCCGCCGTCCGTGGTGCCCGGCTCGCCCGCTCCGGGCGCTCCGGTCCGGCCACCGGCGGGCTGCCGGCGGGCGGCCCGCTTGAGGTCCTCGTCGGTGCGGACCGTCAGATAGCGCAGGATCTTGTCGTTCTGGCGCATCC
>DASWRX010000034.1:0-8909 GCA_036402955.1 Thermoanaerobaculia bacterium | reverse complement strand
CGCGCCGCGGACGCCGCCCCGCAATCCCGTCGAGGAGGTGATCGCCGGGATCTGGGAGGATCTCCTCGGCCTCGGTCAGCCGGTCGGCGTCGACGACGACTTCTTCCACCTGGGCGGCCACTCGCTCCTCGCCATCCGCCTGCTGGCGCGCCTCCGTGCAGTGCTCGGGGCCGACCTGCCGGTGCAGCAAGTCTTCGATGCACCGACGATCGCCGGCCTCGCCGAGGCGGTGGCTCGGGCTCTGGTCTCCGGCGACGCGGCGGCCGGGCCTGCCCTGCCGCCGCTCGCGCCGCGCCCCTTTGCGGACGCCGCGGCGCCGCTCTCCTACGCGCAGCAGCGGCTCTGGTTCCTCGACCGCCTGGCGCCGGGGAGCCCGGCCTACAACGTACCCTCCGCCTACGGCCTCGCCGGGCCACTCGCGCCGGCGGCGCTCGCCGCCGCCCTCGCCGAGGTGGTGCGCCGCCACGAGATTCTCCGCGCCCGCTTCGTCGAGCGCGACGGCGAGCCGCGGCTGGAGATCGCGGAGACATTGGCGCCGGGGTTCCTGCCGCTGGTGGATCTGAGCGCCCTGGCTCATCCATCCCTTTCCGGGTGCCGGAGCACCGAGCTGGCGAGCCTGCGCTCCGCGGAGGCCGAAAGGCCGTTCGACCTCGCCGCGGGACCCCTCCTGCGCACCGCTCTCGTCCGGCTGGGCGCCGAGGAGCACGTGCTCCTCCTCGACTTCCATCACGCCGTCTACGACGGCTGGTCGGAGGGGGTGCTCCTGCGCGAGCTCCCGGCGCTCTATGAGGCGGCGCGGGCGGGGACGCCGTCGCCCCTTGCCGAGCCGGTTCTCCAATATGCCGACTTCGCGGTCTGGCAGCGGGCCTGGCCGCCGGAGGTGCTCGGCCGCCAGCTTGCCTATTGGCGCGGGCAGCTCGCCGGCGCGCCGACGGCCCTCGAGCTGCCGGCGGACCGGCCGCGCCCGGCGGTCGCGAGCCTCCGCGGCGCCGGCCGCCGGCGGCTCCTCGGGGCGCCGGAGGCGGCGCGACTCCGCCAAGTGGCGCGGCGGGAAGGAGCGACGCTCTACATGCTGCTCCTCGCGGCCTTCGCGGCGACGCTGGCGCGCCACGGCGGCCAGGAGGACGTCCTGGTCGCCACGCCGGTCGCGAACCGCACCCGGCCGGAGCTCGAAGGGCTGATCGGCTTCTTCGTCAACACCCTGGTCCTCCGGGTGCGGCTCGCCGGCGACCCGGATTTCCACCGCGTGCTGGCGTCGGTGCGCCAGACGGCGCTCGCCGCCTTCGCGCACCAGGATCTGCCGTTCGAGGCGCTCGTCGAGGAGTTGCGGCCGGAGCGTGACCTGTCGCGCGCCCCGCTGGTTCAGGCGATGCTCTCGCTGGGGGGCGCCACGCCGGGGCGGCCGCTCGGCGGCGGCCTCCACCTCGCGCGCCTGCCGTCCTCCGAGAAGACGACGGCGAAGCTCGACCTCTCGCTGGCGGCGACCGAGCTCACCGAGCTCGAGGGGGAGGACGGCGGGCAGAGCCTGCTCGTCGAGCTGGAGTACGCAACCGACCTCTTCCACGCGACGGCCGCGGAACGGTTTCTTGCGCACTTCGCGACGCTCCTCTGCGGCGCCGCGGAGGCGCCGGAGCTGCCGCTCTCGCGCCTGCCGCTCCTGGCGCCGGCCGAGCGCCACCAGCTCGTCGCGGAGTGGAACGACACGGCGTCGGGCTTCCCCGAACGGACCCTGCACGGCCTCTTCGCGGAGCAGGCGGCAGCGCGGCCGGACGCGGTCGCCGTCTCCTGGGAAGTGGGGGAGATGAGCTACGGCGAACTCGACCGGCGCTCCAGCGAGATCGCCCGGCACCTGCGGCGGCTGGGGGTGGCGCCCGATGCGATCGACGCGCGGGTGGCGCTCGTCGTCGAGCGCTCGCCGGAGATGGTGGCGGCCCTCCTGGGCATCCTGAAGGCGGGCGGCGGCTACCTGCCGCTCGACCCCTCGTATCCGCGCGAGCGGCTGGCGCTGCTGCTGGCGGACGCGGCGCCGGCGGCCGTGGTGGGACCGCGGCACCTGCTGGCGGCGCTCCCCGAGATCCCCGATGGGGCGCCCCGCCTGGCGTTCGAGGACGCCCTCTCCGAGGCGGACACCGGGGCGGACGCCCCCGTCGGCGCCGACGTGCCTCCCGCGAGCCTCGCCTACGTGCTCTACACCTCGGGCTCGACCGGCACGCCCAAGGGGGTCGAGGTCAGCCATCGCGCGGTGGTGCGGCTGGTGCGCGAGACGGCCTACGCGGCGTTCGGCCCCGGCGAGGTCTTCCTCCAACTGTCGCCGATGTCGTTCGACCTGGCGACCTTCGAGATCTGGGGGCCGCTCCTCAACGGCGGCCGCCTGGCGCTCCTGCCGCCCGGGCCGTTCACGGTGGCCGGCCTCTACGCGGCCGTGGAGCGCCACCGGGTGACGACGATCTGGCTGACGTCCGGCCTCTTCCACCTCGCGGTGGAGGAGGGGCTCGCGCCGCTCGGCGGCCTGCGCCAACTGGTGGCCGGCGGCGACGTCCTGTCGCGCCCGCACGTGCTGCGGGCGCTCGAGGCCCTGCCGGATGTCGACCTCCTCAACGGCTACGGCCCGACCGAGAACACGACCTTCTCGACCACCCACCGCCTGCGCGACGGCCTCCCGGCGGGCGAGCCGTCGGTGCCGATCGGGCGGCCGATCGCCGCCAGCCGCGCCTACGTGCTCGACCGCTCGCTCGCGCCGCTGCCGGCCGGGTGCGTCGGGGAGCTCTACGTGGGCGGCGCCGGGGTGGCGCGCGGCTACCTCGGCCATCCGGCGCTGACCGCCGAGCGCTTTGTGCCGGATCCCTTCTCGGGAGACCCGCGAGGCGAGGAGAGGCTCTACCGCACGGGCGACCTCGCGCGGTGGCGGCCGGACGGGACGCTCGACTTCCTCGGCCGGCGCGACTTCCAGGTCAAGGTGCGCGGCTTCCGCGTCGAGCCCGGGGAGGTGGAGAGCGCGCTCCTGCGCCACCCGGGGGTGCGCGAGGCGGTGGTGACGGCGGTGGCCGAGGCCGGCGGCGGCCACCGTCTGGTCGCCTACTACGTGCCAGAAGGCGCCGACGGGCCGGCGCCGGCCGATCTCCGCCTCCACCTGCGCGAGAGCCTGCCGGAGCACATGGTGCCGTCGCTCTTCGTGCCGCTGGCGGAGCTGCCGCTCAACGCCAACGGCAAGGTCGACCGGCGGGCGTTGCCGGCGCCCGAGGCGATCGGCGAGGCGGACACCGCGCCGCGCACGCCGCCCCGCAATCCCGTCGAGGAGGTGATCGCCGGGATCTGGGAGGATCTCCTCGGCCTCGGTCACCCGGTCGGCGTCGACGACGACTTCTTCCACCTCGGCGGCCATTCGCTCCTCGTCACCCGCCTGCTGTCGCGCCTCCGCCAGGCCTTCGACGCCGACCTGCCGGTCCAGCGGGTGTTCGCGGCGCCGACGGTCGCCGGCCTCGCCGCGGCCATCGCGGCGATCCTCGCGGCCGGCCGGCGGGAGGAGGCGCTGCCGCCCATCGTGCCGCTCGAGAGCCGGCACGGCGTGCTGCCGCTGTCCTACCCGCAGCGGCGGCTCTATTTCATGGACCGGCTGGCGCCGGAGAGCCCGACCTACAACATCTCCTCGGGCTACCTGCTGCACGGGCCGTTCGCGCCGGCGGCGCTCGCCGCCGCCCTGGCCGGGGTGGTGCGCCGCCACGAGGCGCTACGCACGCGGATCGTCGCCGACGCGAACGGCGAGCCGGGACAGGAGGTCTGCCCGGCGCCGGAGGCTCCGGCACCGCTGCCGCTCGTCGACCTCTCCGGCCTGCCGCCGGCGCGCCGCGCGCCGGAGCTCACCGTGCTCGCCGGCCGCGAGGCCGGCCGCGGCTTCGACCTCCGGCGCGACCCGATGCTCCGCGCCACGCTGGTCCGGCTCGGCCAGGGCGATCACGCCCTTTTCGAGAACGACCACGAGCACGCCTTCCTCTTCACCCTCCACCACATCGCGTCGGACGGCTGGTCGGAGGGGGTGCTGCGGCGCGAGCTGTCGGCCCTCTACGCCGCCGCGCTGGCGGGGGAGCCGTCGCCGCTCGCCCCGCTGCCCCTCCAGTACGCCGACTTCGCGGCCTGGCAGCGCGCCTGGCCGGAGGAGGCGCTGGCGGCCCAGCTCGCCCACTGGAAGGAGCGGCTCGCCGGCACGCCGGCCCTCGACCTCCCCGCCGACCGCCCGCGGCCGCCGGTCGCGAGCTTCCGCGGCGACTCCCTGCGGCTCGACCTGCCGCCGGCGCTCGCCGATGCCCTCCGCCGCCTGGCGCGGCGCGGCCAGGCGACCGCCTTCATGACCGTCCTCGCCGTCTGGCACGCCCTCCTCCAGCGCCATTCCGGGCAGACCGACTTCGCCATCGGCACGCCGGTCGCGAACCGCACCCGGCCGGAGCTGGAGCCGCTCATCGGCATCTTCCTCAACATGCTCGCCCTGCGCACCGATGGGGGCGGCGATCCGAGCTTCGCCGAGCTCCTGGCGCGGGTGCGGCAGACGGCCCTGGCGGCGTACGATCACGCCGACGTCCCCTTCGAGCGCATCGTGGACGAGGTCAACGCCGCGCGCGACCGCAGCCGCCCGCCGCTGGTGCAGACGATGCTCGCGCTCAACAGCACGCCGCGGGTGCCGTTGACCCTGCGCGGCCTCGCGGTCGAGCCGCTCGACCTCTCCGCCCGAGTCTCCCGCTTCGACCTGAGCCTCGCCCTCTCCGAGCAGGGGGGAGAGCTCGGCGGGGGGCTTGAGTACAGCACCGACCTCTTCGACCGCACCACGATGGCGCGCCTCGCGGGGCACCTCGTCCACCTGCTGGCGGCGGCGGCGGACGACCCGTCGCGCCGCGTGGCGGAGATGGAGCTGCTGTCGCCGGCCGAGCGGCAGCAGGTGGCCGTCGAGCTGAACGACACGGCGGCCGACCTCTCGGCGGTGTTCGGCGGGTCCGGCGGCGCCGAACCCCTGCTGCACCGCTGGATCGAGCGGCAGGCGGCGCTGACGCCGGGCGCCACGGCGGTCGTCGGCGAGAGCGAATCGCTCACCTACCGCGAGCTCGACGCCCGCGCCAACCGCCTGGCCCGCCGCCTGCGCCGGCTGGGGGTGCGGGTCGACGAGCCGGTCGCGATCTGCGCCGACCGCTCGCCGGCGCTCATCGTGGGTCTTCTCGCCATCTTGAAGGCCGGCGGCGCCTACCTGCCGCTCGACCCGTCCTATCCGTCGGAGCGGCTGGCCTTCATGATCGAGGACGGGCTCGACGGTGTCGCGAAGCCGGTGCTCCTGGCGCAGGTCGACCTCCTCGCCGCGTCCGTGGCGGGCGCCGGCGCCCGCCTGATCGACCTCGACGCCGCAGCCGGCCCGGCGGGCGACGCCGACGACCCCCTGCTGGCCCCGCTCGACGGCGGTGCCGGGGCGGACAACCTCGCCTACGTCATCTACACCTCGGGCTCGACGGGGCGGCCGAAGGGAGTCATGAGCACCCACCGCGGCATCGTCAACCGGATCGCCTGGATGCAGCGGGCCTACGGCCTCACGCCCGCCGACCGCGTGCTGCAGAAGACCCCCGTCTCCTTCGACGTGTCGGTCTGGGAGCTGTTCTGGCCGCTCGCCGCTGGCGCGCGGCTGGTGCTGGCGCGGCCGGGCGGCCACCGCGATCCGGCCTACCTGATGCGGCGGATCGAGGAGCAGGGGGTGACGACGGTCCACTTCGTGCCGCCGATGCTGCAGGTCTTCCTCGCGCAACTATCGCAGACGGGCCTCGACCGCTGCCGCTCGCTCCGGCGGGTGATGGCGAGCGGCGAAGCGCTGCCGGCCGAGCTTGCGGCGCGTTTCCACGAGCTGCTCGGAGGCGCGCTCCAGCCTGCCGGGCCGGCGGGGCCGGCGGGGATCATCGAGCTGTACAACCTCTACGGTCCCACCGAGGCGTCGGTCGACGTGACGGCGCACAAGACGCTGCCGGGGCCGGCCCGGCGCACGGTCCCCATCGGCCGCCTGATCGCGAACCTGGGGATTTGGCTGCTCGATCCGGAGCTCCAGCCGGTGCCTCTGGGGGTGCCCGGCGAGCTCTACATCGGCGGGACGGGCCTCGCGCGCGGCTACCTCCGCCGGCCCGGCCTGACGGCGGAGCGCTTCGTCCCCCATCCGCTGGGCCGACCCGGCGAGCGGCTCTATCGGACGGGCGACCTGGCGCGCTTCTCGGTCGACGGCGAGATCGAATTCCTCGGCCGCACCGACGACCAGGTGAAGCTGCGCGGCTTCCGCATCGAGCCGGGGGAGATCGAGGCGGCGCTGGCCAGCCATCCGGCGGTCCGCGAGGCGGCGGTGGTGGCGCGGGAGGAGCGGCTCGTCGCCTACGTGGTGCCGGCGGGACCGGGGCCCAGGCCGGAGGTGGGGGAGCTCCGCGACGCCCTCCGCCGCGTCCTGCCGGAGCATATGGTGCCCGCCGACTTCGCGCTCGTCGACGCCTTGCCGCTCACTCCGAGCGGCAAGGTGGACCGCGGCGCCCTGCGCGCCCGCCTCCCGGCCGACGAGCTGGCGCCCGCGGCCGAGCCCGGCGGCGATCTGGAGACCGAGATCGAGGAGCTCGTCGCCGGCATCTGGCAGGACCTCCTGAGGCGCGGGCCGATCGGCCGCGACGACAACCTCTTCGACGTGGGGGCGCACTCGATCCTCGCCATTCAGTTCTCCTCCCACGTCTACGACGCCCTGGGCCTCGAGATCCCCCTGCGCCTCCTCTTCGAATCCCCCACCGTCCGCCGGCTCAGCGCGGCGATCCAGGAGCTCCTGATCGAGCAGATCGACAGCCTCACCGACGAAGAGGCCGAGCTTCTGGCGGAGTAACATGACCCACGACTACCCCATCCTCGAATTCGATCCGGAGAGGCCGACGCTGATCGAGCCCCACCACACGGTCACACCGGTCTCGCTCCCGGAATTGGCGGTGGCGTGTTTCTTCAAGGACGTCATCGACGACATCGTCCTGCGCGACAACCTGGTTCCGCTGACCGCGCAGCGGAGCGAGATGGGGCAGCACCCCATCTATGAGATCACCTATCGCAAGCGCCGCATCGCCATCTTTCATGCGGGCTCCGGGGCGCCCTTGTCTGCGGGTCTGCTCGAGGGGGTGATCGCTCATGGCGCCAAAGTGATCATCGCTTGCGGCGGCGCCGGGGTGCTCGATCCGGCGATCCCATTGGGGCAGATCATCGTTCCGACCGCCGCGATTCGTGACGAGGGCACCTCGTATCACTACCTCCCGCCCGGACGCGAGGTGGCGGCGAATCCCCTCGGTCTCGAGATCCTCCGTGAGGTGCTCGAGAGCCAGGGCGATCCGTACCTGTTCGGCAAGACCTGGACGACCGACGCCATCTTCCGCGAGACGCGTTCCAAGATCCAGGCAAGGCGGGCCGAGGGGGCGATCGTCGTGGAGATGGAAGCCGCCGCGCTCTTCGCCGTCGGCGACTTCCGCAACGTCCTCGTGGCCCAGCTCCTCTATGCGGGAGACAACGTCGGAGGCGAGAGCTGGGACCATCGAGAGTGGAGCGCGCAGAGATCGATCCGGAAGTCGCTCTTCTTTCTCGCTTGCGAGGCTTGCTGCGAGGCGCCGGCTATTGCCGGCGGGTGATGCCGGCGGGTGATTGCCGGCGGGTGAGCCGCTGGGTGCCGCATGTACCCAGGAGCAAGAGCGCCGCCGGCGTTCGGTGTCTCATTCCTCCCGCAAAGCCACCATGGGATCGACGACAGCAGCCCGCCGGGCGGGGATGAAGCAAGCCGCGAGCGCTACCGCCGTCAGGCTCGCTGCTACCACGAAGTAGATCCTGGGATCGCGCACTCCAACGCCATACACAAGGCTCTGCACCGTGCGACCCAAGGCGAGTCCGCCGGCCAATCCGATCACCAGGCCCAGCAGCACGACGCGCATGCCCTCCGAGACGATCAATTCCAGGACGCGGCGCGGCGTTGCGCCCAGTGCCATGCGGACGCCGATCTCGCGCGTACGCTGGCTGACGGAGTAGGTGAGCACAGCATAGATCCCGATCGCGGCAATGAGCAGCGCGACCCCGGCAAAGGTGCTGAGCAGGATGGTGGTCAGCCGCGGCTGCGCGGCGCTGGCCGCGAGCCATTGCTCCATGGTGTTCACGTTGGCCATCGGCAGGTCAGGGTCGAGCGCCTTGATCTTCTTGCGGATGGCGGGCACCAGTGATTCCGGAGGCGCGTCCGTCCGCACCGCGACATCCATCAAAGGCATGGTCCGCGTGGTGATGGAGTAGTAGAAGGTGGGCGTCTCCTGATTCAGTTGGGTGCTGCGCACGTCACCGACCACGCCGACCACAGTGAAGGGAATGTTGGGATCGGCCGAGCGGCGAAGGGTGCGGCCGAGGGGATTTTGGTCTCCCCAGAAGGTGCGGGCGGTGGCCTGGCTCACGATGATGATGTTGGGGGTGCTCGCGTCGGAGTACTCGAACTCGCGGCCCAGCAGCAACGGGATGTTCATGGTCTTGAAGTATCCGGGGCTCACGATGCGCCAATCGACGGGGATTTTGGCGTCGGGCGGAAGGATGGAGTTTTCGGTCGCCATCATCGGGTGGCTGTAAAACGCGCCCGCGCCAAACGGGATGCCGCTCGAGACCGACGCACCGCGCACGCCCGGCAGCGCTTCCAAGGATTCGATCATCTCGTGGAGGAACAAGGGCGCCTTCGTCTTGGGGGGATACTTGCCCGGAGGAAGCGACAATTGAAAAGTGATGAGGCCGTGCGGTTCGAAGCCGAGCTTCACACTCTGCAGATTGACCAGGGTCTGGATGAACAGGCCCGCTCCGATCAGCAGCATCGTCGCAAGAGCCAGCTCGATCGCCACCAGGGTGTTGCGCATGCG
>DASWRX010000033.1:0-1602 GCA_036402955.1 Thermoanaerobaculia bacterium | reverse complement strand
TTCTGGCTGGAGTCCTGCTCTGCCTGGCATCCTGCGTCCGCGAGGACACCAAGCCCGAGACCCCGGAAAAGCCGGCCGCGCCCGCCGGGCAGACCTCGCAGATCTGACGGCAGGGTCACCGGATCCCCCGGGAACCTTTCCCCCGCCGCCGCGTTATGTTGGGCTGGAGACTGCGAGCAAGCCGATGAGCGAGCCGATGGTTCTGGACTCAACCGATGACGCGGAGCTGATGGCGCGGGTCCGCGCAGGGGATCAGGCGGCCTTCACGGACCTGGTCGACCGGCACAAGGACGCGGTGGTGAGCTATCTCGCCCGCCTGACGGCCGACCGGGACCGCGCCGAGGACCTGGGCCAGGAGACCTTCCTCCGCCTCTTCCGCTCCGCTCCGGACTACACCGAGCAGGGATATCTCCGCGCCTATCTCTTCCGCATCGCCACCAACCTGGTGCGCTCGGAGGAGCGGCGGGCGGCGCGGCTGCGGCTGCTGATGCCGTTTCTCCCCAGGCCGGAGCCCGCCGAGCCCGCGGCCCCCTCGGGGATGCTCCGCCGCGAGCTGCACCGGGAGGTGACGGAGGCGGTGGCGAAGCTCCCGCTGCGCTACCGGGTGCCGCTGGTGCTCCACGAGATCGAAGGCTGGTCCTACGTGGACATCGCCCAGGAGATCGGATGCCGGGAAGGCACCGTGAAATCGCGCGTCCATCGCGGACGCCAGCAACTGAAGAAAAGGCTCGAGCCCTACTGGAACGGAGGCACAGCATGGAAGACCACCGGTTAGGGGACCTCTTGCGCGAGCTGCCCCGCGAGCCTGCCCGCCCGGGCTTCACCGCGGGCGTTCTGCGACGAATCGCAGTGCCGGAAAGGCGGCAGCGGCGCCTCAGCCCCCGGGTCGCGCTGGCCGGAGCGCTGGCCCTGACGCTGACGGTCGCGGCGGGCGCCCTGGTGGAGGCGCGGCGGGAGGCGATCGAGACCGCCCGGACGCGGCAGGCTCTACAGGACATTCGCGCCGAGCACGGGAGGCTGGAGCGGGAGGTGGAGGAGCTGTCCCAACCTTCCGTGGTGTATCTCGGCGGCAATGAGAACGTCGACCTCGTTCTCGACCTTGGCAAGGCTCGCGGGACGGAAGGCGCCAAACCCGCGGCCTACCACGGCGAGACGTTTTGAAAAGAGCAACCGATCATTGATCCATAGGAGGACATCGAGATGTTGAATCGCAATCGTAAGGGTTTCCGCGCAGCGGTCTGGGGCCTCGCCCTCGGGCTCGCGGCGGTGATGGGAACGGCTGGAGCGGTCCGCGCCGCCGACGCCGACGGGAACGATCCGGGCAAGACGGTCGTCAAGAAGCGCATCGTGGTCGTCGATCAGGACGGCAAGCAGAAGGTCTGGGAGGGCAACGGGCCGCTGGTGCGCCGCGGCTATCTCGGCATCGGCCTGACCGAGCTGACCCCCGAGCTGCGCACCCATTTCGGCGTGCCGGAGGAGGCGGGCGTCATGGTCTCCAAGGTGGAGCCCGGGAGCCCCGCGGAGAAGGCCGGCATCAAGGTGGGGGACATCCTGACGCGGGTGGACGGCAATGCCATCAAGTCGAGCTGGGACATCACGGCC
>DASWRX010000032.1:0-2776 GCA_036402955.1 Thermoanaerobaculia bacterium | reverse complement strand
GCCCAGGAAGGGCAGTTCAACCTCTACGACGCCACGGCCGCCGGCAAGGACTCGAAGAAGACCATCGACACCGGCGGACTGATGATGGACCGGGTGCCGGCCGAGGAGTGGGCGGAGGTCTTCCGCGAGGCCTGGCGCCGCTACCGCGACTTCTTCTACGTCGCGAGCATGAACGGCTACGACTGGGAAGCCCTGCGCCGGCAGTATGAGCCGCTGCTCGCCTACGCCGGCCACCGTTCGGACGTCAACTACGTGATCGGCGAGATGATCGCCGAGCTCAACAACTCCCATACCTACGTCGCCGGCGGGGACTACAAGGCGCCGCCCCGGCCCAAAGTGGCGCTCCCCGGCGCCCGCTTCGAGCTCGACCGCGCCGCCGGGCGCTACCGCATCGCCAGGATCTTCGCCGGCCAGAACGAGGAGGACCTCTACCGCTCGCCGCTGACCGAGATCGGCGTGGACGTCCATCCCGGGGACTACGTGCTGGCGATCGACGGCGAGGAGCTCGCCGGCGGCGACAATCCCTACCGCCTGCTGCGCCACAAGGCGGACCATCCCGTCCGCTTCACGGTCAACGCCAGGCCCACCCTGGAGGGAGCCCGCGAGATCACCTTCCGGCCGCTCGACACCGAGGAGCACCTGATCTACCTCGACTGGGTGAACGCCAACCGCGAACAGGTGGCGAAGCTCAGCGGCGGCCGGATCGGCTACCTCCACATCCCCGACATGGGAGTGGACGGGATGCGGGAGTTCGTCAAGTGGTACTTCGGCCAGATCCGCAAGGAGGGGCTGATCGTGGACGTCCGCAACAACGGCGGCGGCTTCATCTCGCCGACGCTCCTCGAGCGCCTGGCGCGCCACCCGCTCGGCGTCGACTACGGGCGCAACGACGCCGACCCGCAGCCCTATCCCCAGGTGGTCTTCTACGGCCACATGGCCTGCCTGCTCAACGAGGGGTCCGGCTCGGACGGCGACATCTTCCCCTACATGTTCCGCCAGCTCGGCCTCGGCCCCCTGATCGGCACCCGCACCTGGGGCGGCGTGGTGGGCATCAACGACTACGGCCCGATGATCGACGGCGGCCACATCTCCGTGCCCGAGGCCGGCTCCGTCTCGCTGCAGGGGCAATGGATCATCGAAGGCCACGGCGTCGATCCCGACATCGTGGTCGAGAACGACGTCAAGTCCGTCCTCGCCGGCCACGACCCGCAGCTCGAGCGCGGGGTGGCCGAGGTGATGAAGCAGATCCAGGAGGATCCGAAGGCGTTCCCCAAGCGGCCGGCGGCGCCGGTCCGGACCCAGGGGCGGTAGAAGGCCCGCCGGCGGCCACCGGGCCGCCGGCTCCAGGTCACATCCGGCAGGCTCGGGAGGCCACCTTCGGGGTCACCCCTGGACGATCCGCTTGAGGCGCTGGATCAGCAGGCGCGAGTCGTAGACGTTGTCGGTGGCGACGAAGAGCGTGTCGTCCTCGGCCATCACCCCGCGCACCTCGGGCCAGGCGGCGCTCTTGACCGCCACCGCCACCGCCTTGGCCATCCCCGGGCTGGTGTCGAACACCAGCATGTAGGGCCCGGCGCTCTGCACCCGGCGGATGAACTCCTCCATCTTCCCGATCGACTTCTCATCCCCCTGCGGGACGGGCGGGCGGTAGACCCCCTCCCGGCGCACGATGCCGAGGGCCTGCAGGTCGCGGCTGACGCTCGACTGCGTCACCTTGTACCCCATCTTGCGCAGCGCGCGCCCGATCTCGATCTGCCGGGTCATCGGCCGCTCCGCCAAAAGCCGGAGAATGGCCTGGCGGCGGCTCTCCTGGTACTCGCGATTGATCGGCATCCATTCCCCCTCCAAGGTTTGGCTGGCAATTCTACCATCTATGCGCACCAAAGCCAGCAGAGACGTTTCCGCAGCCCGCTGAAGCCCAAGAACCAGACTTTTCCCGTCCCCGGCGGCCATCGTCCCGTCCCGCCCCCTCATCCTGCGATCCGGACGGCCATCTTTCCCGGATGGCCGCATATCCAGCTTCCCGCGCCTCCATCTTTCTTCCCCGCCGGCACATCCAGCTTCCCGCGCGGCCATCTTCCCAGGATCGCCGCGATCCTGGCTTCCCGCGCGGCCATCTTTCTTCCCCGGCCGCCATCCTGGCGTCCGCAGCCGCCATCTTTCTTCCCCGAGCCCAGATCCGTGTGCATCACAGCGTATCCGGGAACGAACTACCCATACACACCATACTGAAGAATGGGATTTTTCAAATTCGTTCGCATAAACCTCTTGACAGGCCGGATCATCGGGTCTAGGATGCCCCTGCATTCGAGGTTGTCCCGTAGGTGAACGACAGAAAGGAGGTCTCCATGACCTGAGAGAGAACGCGTATCTGACCCTGTGACCCTGAACCGTATTTGAACGAGGGCGGGAAACCCTCACAACCGACAAACTCAAAAAAGGAGAAACACACATGGCTACTATTGCTTTGGCAAAGCTGATCGCGGACTGGGAGCTGCTCAACACGGCCCTGCAGCCGCACCTCACGGACATGCCCTACCTCAAGGACATGTCGACCGAGCTCCAGGGGCTCATCGCGGAAGCGAAGGGGATGGACGCCCGGCAGCAGGACCTGCGGGGCAACCTTCAGGAGACGGTCCGGCAGCGGAAGGATCTGGTGAAGCGGGGCACGAGCCTCCACCTCCGGGTCTCCTCGATGCTGCGGGGCAATCTCGGCTTCGAGAACCAGACGCTCCTCGGCTTCGGCATCAAGGCCCGCCGGCCGCACAAGAAGAAG
>DASWRX010000031.1:0-29299 GCA_036402955.1 Thermoanaerobaculia bacterium | reverse complement strand
GTTGGGGCGGGGCTTGTCCCCGCCGGGGTGGCGGCGGGGACAAGCCCCGCCCCTACGAAGGCAAAGCGGAACGGAAACGACGTTTTACAGATAGGCAGGAAATCGCCATGCTGACTCGCAGACTGTTCATGAAATCCGGGGGCATCGCCCTCGTCACCCTGGGCGTGGGCGGCGGGCCCGGGTTCCTCACCCGCGCGGCCATGGCCGCGCAGGGCACGAGCTCCACCTCGTCGCGCCGGCGCAAGACCCTGGTCACCATCTTCCAGCGCGGCGCCATGGACGGCCTCGCCGCCGTGCCGCCGATCGACGACGCCACCACCCTGAAGACCCTGCGGCCGCGGCTCGCCATGAACGGCGCCCGCGTCGGTGCCATGGGGGGGGCGATGGGAGACGAGGCGCTGCTCGATCTCGGCGCCGGCTTCGGCCTCCATCCGGCGCTCGCGCCGCTGCTGCCGCTGTGGAAAGACCGGCGGCTCGGGATCGTCCACGCCGTGGGCTCGCCCGACCCCACGCGCTCGCACTTCGACGCTCAGGACTTCATGGAGACCGGTACCCCCGGCCGCAAGGGCACGCCCGACGGCTGGCTCAACCGCGCCGTGGGCCTGCTCGGCCACGAGGGCTCGCCGTTCCGGGCGGTGGCGATGACCGCGGCCCTGCCGCGCTCGCTCTACGGCGACCAGCCGGCGATCGCGGTGACCAACCTCGCCGACTTCAAGGTCCAGCTCCCGGGCGCCGACCGCACGGCCGCGGCCGCGGGACAGGGCTTCGAGGCCCTCTACGACCAGACCTCGCAGCACCTGCTGCGGGACACCGGCAGCGAGACCTTCCGGGCCATCCACATGCTCTCGGCGGGCGAGATCGCGCAGTACAAGCCGGCGGCCGGCGCGGAGTACCCGCAGTCGCCGCTCGGCAACGCCCTCAAGCAGATCGCCCTGCTCATCAAGTCCGAGGTCGGGCTGGAGATCGCCTTCGCCGAGTCCGGCGGCTGGGACACCCACGTCCAGCAGGCCGCGACCTTCAACCGCCAGGCGCGCGACCTGGCGCAGTCGATCAGCGCCTTCTGGATCGACCTCGGCGCCTACCAGGACCGGGTCGTGCTGACCACCATGACCGAGTTCGGCCGCACCGTCCGCGAGAACGGCTCCGGCGGCACCGACCACGGCCACGGCTCCTGCATGTTCATCGTGGGCAACGGGATGGACGGCGGCAAGGTCCACGGCTCCTTCCCCGGCCTCGCCGACGGCGCCCTCTACGAGGGCCGCGACCTGCCGGTGACGACCGACTTCCGCGCCGTCTTCTGCGAGCTCGCCGGCAAGCACCTGGGCGTCAGGGACGACGCCAGGCTGTTCCCCGGCTGGACGGGGAGACGGCTGCCGCTGCTGCGGGCCTGAGCGGAGCCGTTCCATCTCCCGGGAAAACGCTCCATCTCCCGAGACGACGGTCCGTCGCCGCTGGAGGCGGACCGTTTTCCCGGGAGAAAAACCATCGTCGCGGGAGACGGACCGTCGTCGCCGGAGAAAAACCATCCGCTCTGGAGAAAAACCATCGTCGCTGGAGACGGGCCATCTTCCGCGGAGAAAAACCGTCGTCGCTGGAGAAAGTCCGTCGCGGCTGGAGAAAAACCATCGCCGCGGGAGACAGACCATCGTCGCTGGAGAAAAACCGTCGTCGCCGGAGAAAAACCATCCCCGCTGGAGAAAAAACCGTCGCCGCGGGAGACGGAACGGCTCTCAGGCGTGGGTCAGGAACTCGGGAGGGGCGAAGAGGCCGCGACGCCTTAGTGGCTCCGGTCCCTCCCGTTCACAAAGATCCCGCAGCCGAGGCATGGTCTCGGCTGCACGGATGAGGAAGACCCTGTGAGGTGCGGGCGGAACCTTGGCGGTCCACGCGGGCGGGATCTGTCCGGTCCGGGACGCCAGGAGCTCGGTGACCCCTGCGGCCAGCGCGGACGCCGTGGGATCGAGGCCCAAGGGCGGTGGCACGTTCGACCAGGTGAAGCCGGACCTCTCGGCATCCGCGACCCACTGCCGCGCCGACAACGCGTCGTAAGAGAGAAGGGCGTTCACCAGGTCAAGGACGTCCACGATCCAGCTCCCATAAGTCGTCGAAAGCATATCTGGCCTTCAATTCGCGCCCCGGAACCACATGGGGCTCGGTCAGGCTCCAGACCTGATCGATATTCCCCGTCAACTTTGAGAGTAGCAGCCGTGCATCCGCGATGTCGACGTCGTCTCGCCAGGCGCTGAGCTTCATCGCGAGAAGCTGTTGAGGCGCGACCGCCCGCACCGTCAAGGGGAATCTCTCGAAGAGAACCTTGCCGGGGACCAGGCCGTGCAGGTAACCTTTGGCGCCCTCATTCAGCCAGTCCTCGGGCAAGCCCATCTGTTCGGCCACCCTTCCGGCAGCGGACCGGACCACCGCCGGTTCGACAGAGATCAAGGCAAGCGCATCGACGTCCTTCGTCGCCTCACGCGCGTTGTAGAGGAGGACCAGAGCGGCTCCTCCCCCCACGACGATTTCCACCGGGGATGCGGACGGCAACTCTGCTGCCAGCCGTTCCAAAGCCTGAAGAATCTCGGCACGGGAGAGGAGCTTCGTGCTCAAGCCCCGGTCCCCGCCCGAGAGGCCCTCAGTTCCACCGCTATCTCTTCCCTGACGTGAAATAAGCCGACAGCACGGCCCGCCGCTCGCGGTCGGCGGGACCGCTCTCGAAGGGGGCGAGGACGACGGTTCCCTTCGGATCCCGGATCAGGACCGGCTCGAGCGGCCAGCGGCCGGTGCTCTGCGGGCAGTCCTTGCCCACGGCGCAGTCCAGGCTCTCCCCCTTGTCCTGGATCTCGTAGCGGTAGCCGGTGTAGCGCGTTCCGGCGGGCAGCACGATCCGCAGCACGCTGCACCCCGGCGGCAGGCCGGACGGCACCTCTCCACCCTTCAGGCGCGCCGCGATGTCCGCGCCGCAGCCCGCTCCGCCGCCGGAGGGGATCACCTTCTCGGTGGACAGGGCCGATTCTCCCGGCTGGCACTCGAAGCAGGTGCGGTCCCTGGCCGTCCGCAGACGCACGGCGTCGGACGGCGGAGATATCGGGGCCGGGGTCGGCGTCGGCGGAGCCGGCGGAGGCGCGGTGACCGGCGCAGGCGGCGGAGTGGGGATCGCCGGAGCCGGCGGCTGCGGAGCCGGCGCCACGGGGGCGGGTGTCTCCTGCCGTGGCGGCTCGGGCGCCGGCTGAGCCTGCGCCGGCGGCACCGGCTGGACCGGCGGCTGGGGCGCCGGCTTGACCTCGGGCCACGGCGCCGGCGTGGCCGGAACGGGCCGGGTGGTCGGCGCGGGAGTCTCCGGCTTTACCGGGGGAGTGGCAGCGGCCGCTGCCCGCGCCGGCGCCGCCGCGGCGCTGCCGCGCGAGATCTTGACCTGCATCAGGCTCGTCCCGCCCCCGGCGACCCGGAGCTGCGTGGCCTGGACCAGCTCGGGCCGGCCGCCCCGGCGGACGTTGATCTCGGCCACGTAGGTCATGAAACCGTCGTGGCTCACCTCCACGTGCCAGGGACCCTCGGCCAGCCCGCCCACGTCCGCGTGCCCGCGGGAGTCGGTCGCCACCGGCGCCGGGCCGTCCTTGGGGTTGAGCGAGGTGTACTGCAGCAGGACCTGCGCGCCGGCCAGGGCATGGCCTTTCGCATCCTCGGCCCGCACCTCCACCGCCGCCGGTCCGCTCCACAGTTGGGCATGGGCCGCGGGAGCGGCCAACAGCAGGAGAATCGCGAGCTTGCGAACGTCGAACCGCACGGTCTGGCCCCTTTCCGCCGGAGTCGCCCCGGCAACCGTCCTGACGAGAGACCCGGCAATTCTAGCCTGCGGCGCGTCTGAAACCTTGAGAATCTTCCGCCGTACCTCCCTCTTGACGTTCAACGACTCGGGTAGTACTATTCCGGTAGTTGACGCGGAGGAAGCAAGCTCATGGAAGATACCTCACACCACCTCGGAGATCTGCAGCTCGCCATCATGCGGATCCTCTGGGCGCAGGGGGAGGCGACGGTGGCGGACGTCCACGAGGCGCTCGAGCCCGAGCGCGGGCTCGCCCTGACCACCATCGCCACCATGCTGACCAAGATGGAGAAGAAGGGCGTGGTCGACCACCGCGCCGAGGGCCGCCGGTTCATCTTCCGCCCCCGGGTGAGCGAGGACCAGGTCCGCCGCTCGATGGTGACCGACCTGACCTCGCAGCTCTTCCGGGGGGACGTCACCGCCCTGGTCAATCACCTGTTGTCCGAGCACGAGATCGACGCGCGGGAGCTCGCCCAGCTCCGGGAGCTGATCGCGTCCCGGGGACGCAAGGAGGAACGCTGATGTCCGCCCATCCGCTCGCCAGTTCTTTGGCCGCCCAGGCGCTGGCCTGGATGCTGACCTATCTCCTCCACAGCACGCTGCTCCTGGGCCTGGCCTGGCTCGCCTCGAAGCCGCTCTCCCGCTGGTCGGTGTCGGCCGAGGAGGCGGTCTGGAAGCTGGCCCTGGTCGGCGCCCTGTTCACCGCGTCGATCCAGCTCGCCGCCGGCTGGCAGCCGGTCGCCGGGCAATGGCGTCTGACGGATGTCAGCGCCGCGACCGTGAACGTAGGGGCGGGGCTCGTCCCCGCCCGGGCGGGGGCAAGCCCCGCCCCGACGTTGAATTCCAGGCGTGTGGACATGGGCATCGAGGCTCGCGTCCTCACCGCGGCGAAGCCGACCGCGCCGGCGATCCCGGCCTCGGTTCTCCCCTCCCTCCCGGCCCTGGCGCTCGGCGCCTGGGCTCTCGGAGCCCTCCTCCTGCTCGCCGCGTTCGGCCGCTCGTATCTCCGCCTGAACCGGCGGCTGCGGAGCCGGCCGCGGGTGGTGGCGGGCGATCTCCACGCGCAACTCCGCGCGCTCGCCGCCGAGGCGGGTCTCGGACGAGACGTCCGTCTCTCGTGCTCCTCGCGGGTGCCGGTGCCGGTGGCGCTCGGCTTCGGGGCGCCCGAGATCTGCGTGCCGCCGCGGGCCCTCGCCCGGCTGACCGACGAGCAGCAGGAAGGCATGCTCGCCCACGAGCTGGCCCACCTCGCCCGGCGGGACCCGTTCTGGCTCCTGCTCGGCCAGGTCCTCACGCGCGTCCTCTTCTTCCAGCCGCTCAACTGGGTGGCCCGCCGCCGCCTGCGCGAGATCTCGGAGATGCTGAGCGACGAGTGGGCGGTCGCCCGCACCGGCCGTCCGCTCTCGCTCGCCGGCTGCCTCGCCGAGGTCGCCGGCTGGTCGGTCGGCGTCCGGCCACTGCCGGTGCCGGGCATGGCCGACGGGCCGTCCAGCCTCGGCCGCCGCATCCGCCGCCTGCTCGACGAGACCCGCTCGCCGGACCACCCGGCCCGCCGCGCCTGGCTCGCCGCCGCCATGGGCGTCCTGGTGATCGCCGTGGCCGCCGCCGCTCCGGCGATCTCGGCCGCCCGTCCGGAGCCGCCCTCGCCGGCCGCGGCGCCGGCGGCCCCCGCGCCCACCGTCGACGTGAAGGACGCGACCGATACGCCCACCCACCCGGCGACCTCGGAAGGCGCCGAGCCGGAAGGGCGCCCGGAGCATCGCGCCGACCATGAGGCCCGAATGGCGGAGAAGGACCGGGACCGCCACGACGCCCGGGATCAGGACGGCGAGGGCTCGCCCGACGTGGACGTCGACGTCGATGCCGAGGGAGTTGACGCGCACGTGAACGCGTCTATTCAGGCGGCGCTCAGCCTGCTCGACGGCCAGCTCCAGAACCTCTCCCGGGAGCACGAGATGACCGCCGAGCAGCGGGAGAAACTGTCACGGGAGATCGAGCGGGCCACCCGCGAGCTGAACCGCAACCTCAAGCCGCGCATGGAGAAGCTCTCCCGCGAGCTGGCCCAGAAGCTGTCCCACCAGGTTCCGAGCCCCGAGATGCAGCGGCTGGCCGTGGAGATGGGCCGCCTCGCCGAGCAGATGCGCCCCTCCGCCGAGGACATGGCCCGCCTCCAGGCCCAGGTCGACCAGGAGATGAAGCAGTTCCGCGCCGACGGCTCCGGGAAGCTCAGCCGTGAGGATCGCGAGCGCATCGAGCGCGATGCCAGGGAGATGGCCGAGAGGATGAAGCCCAGCGAGGAGCGGCGCCGCAAGCTGGACGAGCTCCGCCGGCAGCTCGACAGGGAACGGGGCCGGATGGACGAGCAGCTCAGCGTGGAGAACCGCCAGGAGATCGAGCGGGCGCAGAAGGAGATGCGCGAGGAGGTCGAGCGCGAGGTGCGGGGAGCCCGCGAAGAGCTGCGCCGCGCCCTGGAGCACCAGCGGGCGATCGAGCGCCAGGACCGCCAGGACCACCGGCGCCAGCACGACGCCCAGCCGAAGCACGATTCTGACCGGAATAAGGACCAGGACAAGGATCACCGCCAGGATCACGACGGGAGCAACGGCTCGCCGAAGCCCCGGGTGAGCCTGCGGCTCGATCGCGATCTGAAGTGCGACGTCCGGGTGGACGTCAAAGAATCCTCCGGCCGCTGATTCGCAGATCAGAGGTCCGGCCAGGGGCGGGGAGGTGTCCCCGCCCTTTTTTATCCCTTCTTCTTGACGCTCTTGAGCATGGCGACGAAGGCGTCGCGCTGGGGCGCGAGAGTGGCGTCCGGACCCTGCGCCTTGAAGAACCAGGGGCCTCCCGGACCCTCGACCACGGCGCCGAGGAGCCGCGCGTTCGCCACCGCCGTCTTCGGGCCCATCCCCATCTGGCTGGCCTTCATCGTGCCCGCCACGTCCACCCAGGTCACCTTGTAGCCGTTCGTCTCGAAGACCTCGGGCTTGGGCTTGGCCGCGCCCTCCATCTGGCCCACCCAGCGGTCGATGTTGGCATCCACCGGACCGCCGCCGCCGGGTCCGAAGTAGAAGACGGCGAAGTCGGCGATCCCTCCCGGTCCCGGGATCTTCGCCTGGGCCACCCGCATGTCCGACGAGGGCGGCTCCTTCTGCCACGCCGCCGGGATGTCGAAGTCGATCGCTCCCGCCGCCCCCGCCGCCCGCTGCGAGTTGGGGGTCGGATCGATCGCGGCGCCGTGCGAGGAGATGGGAGCGACGGCGGAGCCGCCCGCCGCCGGAGCGGGCGTCGCGGCGCCGGCCGCGGCCGGCTGGGCCGCGCTGGTCTGGGCGACCGCCCCGCTGGACGCGTCGGGCGCGGTGTTCCGGTTGCCGCAGGCCGTCAGCGGGAGCACCGTCAGCAGGAGCAGGGAAAGGGGCAGGGCATGGCGCGTCATCTCGTCCTCCAGTCGATCTTCGCCGGAGAGCGTATCACCGCCCGGAGCCGGACGTCCGGGCCGCGGCGCCGGGGATGGCCTTCGCGCTCCGCCACCCCCGGGCCGGACCGGCTCGAGACCGCTACGGCAGCGGTCCGTGCCAGCAATTGCAGATCAGGGTGATGGGGGAACCGCCGCACGTTCCGCCGTACACGTCCTGGCAGGTGTACGTCACGCCGGACCTGTAGGCGCAGACCGTGCCGACGGAGTACCCGGCGCAGACCGTCTCACTGCAGCTCCCGCAGGTGGCGCTCTTCTGCGAGGGCGCGGGGGCGAGGAAGGGAATGTCCGCCTTGGCGCAACCGGGCGACGTCGCGGTGGAGGCGGCGGGGGTCATGAACGCCGCGGCTCCGACGGCGGGGTCCGCCGTCGCGACAGGGGGTACGGCGGCACCGGCGAGAGACGCGAGCAGCAACAGCGAGACGAACGTCAACAGGGTGGATCGACAGGTCATTGGGTCTCCTTTCTCGTAGATCCTAAGAAGATGGTGCCGGAGACCCCGGCAAGCGGGCCGTCCGCCGGCCGGACGGACCCTGAGTGGGCTAGAATCCTCCCGGAAGCGCTCGGGGGCTGGTGCCTTCCGCGGTCTTCAAAACCGTTGTCCGGCGCCGGTTGCGGCGTCGGGGGTGGGTTCGATTCCCATGCGCTTCCGCCATTCGGTTCAAGGGTTTACGACAGCTTCTGGGAATGTTCCCGACCTTTCGAGGAATGTCAACGGCAGGGTCGTTGTACGATGCCAAGCCTGATGGACGAGCACCCGCCACTTCACGAGACCCTTCCCATTACCTACAAGGGCCGACGCCCAGCCTCTCCGCGAGCAAGCGCTGCAGCCCGCGGGAGCAGTAAGAAAAAGAATACAGCCTGCGAGCTGGCTCTCAGGAAAGCTCTCTGGGCATCCGGCTTTCGCTACCAGAAGAACGTCACTGACATGCCGGGACACCCTGACATCGTCTTTCCGAGAGCCTGTGTGGCCGTCTTTTGTGACGGGGACTTCTGGCACGGAAACAACTGGGAGGCCCGTCGCCAGAGGCTCAAGACTGGTACGAACTCCGACTACTGGCTGGCCAAGATTCAGCGGAACATGGAGCGCGACCGAGAGACGACCTTACGCCTGGAAGGCATGGGGTGGATTGTGCTTCGTTTCTGGGAGTCTGAGATCCGGTCCGAGACGCAGCAGATCGTCGAGATAATAGGGGCGACTCTCGCAAGGGTCCTTGACAGGGGCGGGAAAATACCGTAAATAGGGCGTAATATGGCGAAAGGTAGTAATAGCCTCTGGCAACGTGCTCCCAAGGTTATCAGCCTGTTCACGGGCGCCGGAGGCCTCGATCTCGGCTTTGAAGCCGCAGGGTTTGAGACCGCCGTTGCGGTCGAGATCGACTTGGAGGCTGTGGCGACGCTTCGCCACAATCGCGACTGGACGATTCTGGACCGGGACATTCATACCGTCCGCTCGCATGAGCTGCTCGCGGCAGCCGCTCTGCAGGAGGGTGAGGCTGACATTCTGATTGGCGGCCCTCCCTGTCAGCCCTTCTCAAAGTCTGGCTATTGGGTGTCGGGAGACACGCTGCGCTTGGAGGACCCACGCGCGGGAACCCTTGCTGCCTACTTAAGGGTGCTTCGTGACACGCTCCCTAAAACGTTCCTGCTTGAGAACGTGCCTGGGCTGGCCTACCACCAGAAGAACGAAGGCATCGAGCTCATCCGGAAGTCCATCGCGAAGATCAACCGGGAACGAGGCACTCAGTACCAACTCATCGTCGCAAAGCTCAATGCCGCCGATTATGGAGTGCCCCAGGTTCGGGAGCGAGTCTTTGTCATTGGTGATCGAGAAGGAAGAGGGTTTTCCTGCCCAGTCCCCACGCACATAGAAAATCGAGACGGGCTTTTGCCCTTTGGGTTGAGGCCTCATGCCACAGCTTGGGATGCTATAGGAGATCTCGAAGAGAGCGATGATTCCGAGCTTCAGATCCGTGGCCGGTGGGCTGAGCTGCTACCCTCGATCCCAGAAGGCGACAACTATCTCTGGCACACTGAACGAGGTGGCGGGCTTCGTCTCTTCGGCTGGCGACGGCGGTACTGGAGCTTCCTCCTGAAGCTGGCCAAAAGGCTGCCTTCTTGGACGGTGCAAGCTCAGCCAGGGCCAGCGATCGGGCCGTTTCATTGGAAGAGCCGGAGGCTTTCGGCACGAGAGCTCTGTCGCCTCCAAACGATACCGGATTCTTTTTCCGTGCTAGGTAGTCTTTCATCGGTTCAGCGACAGGTGGGAAACGCAGTGCCTTCGGCCTTGGCTGAAGCGCTTGCCCGCGCCATACGCGGGCAACTGCTGGGTCACGAGATCTGCCTCTCTGCGAGTCTGGCTCCAGCCCCCCGACTACCCCTGCCAGAGCCTGAGGCTCCGCGGCCGGTTCCCAGGAAATACCACGAACTTGTGGGTAAGCATGAAGCTCATCCAGGAACTGGAAAGGGCTATGCCGCTATTCGCCGCAAGGACGACGAGGCTGGATCCACCGGTGATGTACGCAGGCCCCCCCGGTTGGCCTATACCTAGTGATTGGCCCAGTCGTACTTCTTCTCGAAATATTCGTACCGTTTTGTGAACATCTCCATCCGTGGCTCGTCGTGGTGGGATTTGGGTCGCCGCAACTGAGGAAGGGTCAGGTCGACAAAGCTGCGAGCTGTCGAGTCCTGATCGGCAGCCGAGCGAATCACTGGGTGGACGCTAACAGCACGCGTACTCGGCTCAATCCAGACGAGATGTCGGTCAAATGCCGCATGATGGTTTCCGCACAGAGCGAGGCCGTTCCAGATCGTGTCCGGCGCGCTCGGCGCCTGTACAGGATAGATGTGGGCACCCTCGACCAGCCCAAAGTTGATGCCACACATGGCACACCGCTCCGCATAAGCAGTAACAACGTCTTTCCCAAATCTGGCCCTTCTCACCAACGCAGATATACCCCGACGGGCTCGTTCTACCGCTGTCTCTTCCGGAACTGCCAAGAGCCCTGAGGCTTCCGAGATGTCTGCTACCTGCTCAGGCTCAATGTGCACGCCGCCCCGTCGGGCTTCAATGTAGGCCGGCAGTAGGGCGGGGTGAAAGCCGATGATTAGCTCCCCGGATGTGCTGTGGTGCTCCGACCAGCCAGAGGCCACAGCTTGCTCAAGGAGCCAGAGAGGAATGAAGAGAGATTGCCGGGTGCCCCTCCCTAGGCGAGCCTCGGCCTCCATACCCACCAGCACAGGTCGCGTGCCCTGCTCCCAAATTCCGAGTAGGAGCGGTTGATAGCCTTCGGGTGCGCTCATTGGGCGGCCCTTGCCAGGATTCTGGAAACGCCTTTCAACGTCGTCTCGGTTTCGATGGCTTAGACCGATAGGCCCAAGATGCGCTGCGGCGGGAAAATTGCCATCGTATAAGTAGATCTGGACCAAACCTGGCCAGCCATCGCGTGGATCAACCTCTGTGACGACATTTCCGGTCAACTCTATAAGGCGGTCTACTAGCGCACGGCGTGACATTGAATCTCCGTTCCGGAATGGGACTCTGATAGATCGGGATTATAGCGTCCCCCTTCCAGTCGAAGGTCTGGGATCGCCTTGGCATGACGGAAGGCACGGGAACCATCCGGTCTTCAAAGCCGTTGTCCGGCGCCGGTTGTGATTCGGGGGTGGGTTCGATCAGGCGCATCCGCCATGCAACACCAAGATTGCGACGCCCCTCCAGCTCTGCTCGAAGTCGAACGCCCAGATCCCTCGCCTTCGACTACTGGATGGTGAGCGAGCCGCCGGCCGGGACTTTCTGCCAGCCTCCACGACAGCCGTCGGTCCCGTTGGGCAAGGCCAGGCATTAGCAGACCATGGAGTTACCGGAATTGACTTTGGCGGTTTCGCCGCCCGTGAGCTTGAGATTCTTGCTCGTGCGCTGGTCGCTGCACGAGCTACCGGTGCCGTAGCGGATGTAGAGGTAGATCGTGTCCTTGCCGGCGCTGATAAAGGTCACGCCGCTCCCCGTCGTTCCTGCGGTCGCCGCCACGGCGACGCCGAGAACGGCGAATACCGCGAAGATCAGCGTTGCCGTTTTCCTGCGAAACATCTTAAGCATGTCGCTGCTCCTCCGCTCGAGCTCCGTTGTAACCAAGGCCTGAAGTTTATCAGACAGAGCACCGACCGGGGCCGCTCCTCCAAGCCCATTCGCCTTCACGGCCCGTGCAGTCAGGAGCGCGGCGAACGCCACCTGCCCTCGCCCTGCAATCTCCGCGGACGGAGCCTGTCTTCATGGCGGCAGCAACTATCCTCGGCTACTTGACAAATTTTATTTATTAGCCATGGTTGGCATGGTCGTCACGGTAAAGGGGGACTCGATGAGGAGAATCGCTCCTGGTTTCGTCGCGCTCTGTCTGCTGGGGCTGGCTGGCCCAGCGACCGCCACCGCCAAGGTTGCTCCGGAACCGGCGGCCACCCTGCTGCTGCCGTACTTCGACGTGGATCTCGGCAACCTGAACGGGGAGACCACCCTGTTCTCTATCAACAACGCCTTCGACCAGGCGGTTCTGGCCCACGTCGTGGTCTGGTCCGATCTCTCGGTCCTGTCGCGCTGCCATCCGAATGGTTATGGTTAGAAGCTGCTTGCCTAGCCGGTGCGACAGGAAATAGGCGTGAGATGATCTTCGGCGGCTCAACTGGAGCGAGATCGAGGCCTTTGGGGAGAGCTTTGAGACCGAATTGCCGGCTCGACGATCCGGACGTTGAGCTTCCGGGCCTCGTTGGACACACCTCTCCCCAAGACTCTCTGTAAGAGCGAAGGGTTCAGTCAGTCCTCAAGCCGAGACGGCGACTGGAGGTCTAGCCACCCACGAACGGCAGTGGGGGTGGAAAGCAGCCCGCGGGAAAGGGCGCGTCGCGTTGTCCCGCTCTCAGCTTCTCGGCGGCGTCGCGGTAGGCGAAATAGGCATCCCGCAACTCGCGATGAATGGCCCGGGTCGCGGCATGGACGGCTGGCGCGGGCGATCTCTTGGTCCTGAGAGGCTGGCTCTGGGGACTTTGGGCCAGGATGGCGGCAGGTCCGAGGGGCTGGACTCCGGTGCGCTCTCTGTGGGCGGCGGCTTCTCCCTCGATCTCCGAGACCAACGCGGCGACCCGCTTCTGTCGCTGTTCTGGCGTCAGGGGCTTCCAGCAGGGGAGAGGATCGAGCTCCAGAGTTTCGCGGGTCGCATATTGGAAGGGACCGAAGTCCTCCTTCCTGCGGCGGGCAAGGTACTCCTGGGTGCGGTCGAACCACCAGCCTTCCAGAGTCTTCCCTTCCGTCAGAGCCTGCACGCAGTGGACGCCCGGCCAGTCCTGGGGACGCTCGACGAGGCCCTCCTTGCAGCCGTGCCCGCCAACTGGTGAGCCGCCCGATCTCGCGGGCGAGCGGAGAAGTGGTGTGGCGGCGATCAGAGTCCGTGTCATGAAGGCCTTCTTGTCTCGTGGGTTCGGGAGGCCGGGACCCGCAGCGGTCTTGGGGTGGCCGCCTCCTGAGCCCGCGGCCGGAACAGCCTGCCGTGGAGGCCGCTCACCAGGGCGTTGAGCAGGGGGAAGTAGGCGGCGAAGAAGAGCACCATCGCCAGAGTGAAGTTGCGCTCGCCGAACAGCCGGTCGATCAGGTTGTGGGGATAGGCATAGCTGGTGTGGAGGGCGTAGCCGCCGAACTCCAGCAGGCCCATGGGGAAGAGACCGTAGAGGTACTGCTGCCACCCGGGCAGGCGGCGGACGATCACCGAGAGCGGGACCATGTAGAGCACGTAGACGGTGATCACCTGCCACCAGTAGGTGAAGCGGGCGATCTCGAGCCACTGCCCGACCTGGTTCATCAGGATGCCGGCCAGACAGTAGGTGACGGCGTAGGTGACCCACAGAGAGGTGGGCAGATAGAGCCTGTCGCGCAGGTGTCGGTAGAGCGGCGCCGTCCTCATGCCTGACGATAACCCCGATGCCGTCCCGGACATTGCCGAAGGGCCATACGCGCCTCCCGCTTCGAGCTTTTGCCTGTCTGCGGAATAGTCTATAATGCGCGGACAACTCTGAGCCTTTAAGGCCCCTACAGGAGGATCTAGCGTTATGTATGCGAAAAAGCTTGGTTTGTTGATGGCGATGCTGGTTCTGGTGGCTTATGCGGGCACGGGAAAGCGCGCGTGGGCGCTCTGCCGCGACCAGTACGGCAACATCATTGACTGCGGCTGTGCGTGTCTCGCCGGGGGGCCTACGGCGTCCTATACGGGGACGGGTTCGAGCTGCGCGGCGGCGTCGTCGTCCGCCAGGAGCCAAGGCAACACCGAAGCCTATTCCGACTGCCAGCCTGATTCGGTCTGCGCGAGCACCTACGTCGTAGACACGGCTTGTTACTGGGACGCCGCCGCGCAGGTCTACAAAGAGGTCGGATACGTTCATTTCCGCTGCCTCGTCTGCGAGTAGGCGCTGACCTCCGCCCCGTCCAAGCCTGGAAAAACAACCGGGGGCGGCCCACCGCAGGGCCGCCCCTTTCCAACTCTGTTCCCTCAGCCTACGGGTGCTTCGCCAGCCGCGCGGCGTTGACCGTGGCGGAGGGGAAGATGTAGCTGAAGTCCACGCCGCCGCTGTGGCAGCCGATGCAACTGCTGGTCGAGACCTGCTGGTTGTTGGTCCACTGGGCGAGATAGGTCTCGAGGGTGGTGTTGCGCAGGGTGGCCGGGGTGACCACCGGCTTCTGCGGTCCTCCCTCTCCCCCCTTGTTCAGCCACTGCGTGTTGACCAGGAAGTAGTTCTGCCAGACCGTTCCCTGGAGCGCCGCCTGGTAGGCGGCATCGCAGCCGGAGGCGCCGGTCAGCGGGTCGAGCCGCGTCGCCTGGCTCGGCCCCCGCGGCAGGTTGTACGGGTCGTCCGGCGGCGGGCCGATCGCCTTGTAGCGCTGGAGGTTCGGGCAGCACTGGAACTGCGGCGCCGGGTTCGGCCCGGACTTGGCCGCCGCCGCGCACTGGGCCGGGGTGACCGCCGGCTGGCAGGCGGGGTTGTTGAAGGAGTAGGGGCCCTTGGCCGGGCCGCTGACCGGCGGCACGTTGGCGACGTGCTCGAAGGTCGCCCACACCCAGTCCGGATCCGAGAAGGAGGTCTTGTGGGCGATGTGCAGCCCCACCAGGCCCATTCTCTGGAGCGCGCAGGTGGTCGGGGTGTGCCGCTGCGGGTCGGCCTCGTTGTACACCAGCACCTGGCGCTGGTAGTAGGTGTGGCCGTTCCACTCCGCGTCGCTCAACACCTTCCAGGCCGCCTTGACCTCGGTGACGCCGATGCCGAACTTGGTGTCGGTCGTGTTGTCGTAGAACACCAGCTTGCTGGTGTCCGCTCCCGGCTTGTAGTAGTTGCCGTCGACGATCTGATCGAACTCGGTCTGGTTCATCCGGATCTGGTAGCGCACCAGGTTGCCGGCCTGGTCGACCAGCGGTCCGGTGAAGGCCTCGTTGACGTCGTCGCCGAGCAGGCCGTTGGCTTTGGCCGCGGCCGTGACCGCCCGGGCGAGTGCCGGCGGCGCCTTGGCGGTCATCCGCAGGATGGGCGTGCCGGCCGGGGCGCTGGGGCAGCCCGGAGGGGCCGGTCCCCACTGGTTCCAGTCGGCGTCGGTCAGCGTCCAGCTCGGGTCATTGGGACGGAACACCTCGTAGTCCTGCTTGTAGGTGTCCCAGACGGTCGTCAGGGGATTGCCGCTCGCGTCCACGGCGCCGATCGTCTTGGTGGTGTCGGCCACGCCGCGCCCCTTCGTCAGGTCGGCGGGCCAGCTCAGGGCCACGAGCGTCGACCAGGACAGCTGGTCGAATCCCGCCTGGTTGGGTACCCACCCGCTCAGATGGGGATCGCAGATGTCCGGGGGAACGGTGGAGCTGAGGCTGGACGCCGGCACCGGCGCGCAGGTCTCCCCCGCGATCAGCCCGCAGGAGGCCTGCGTCGCGGCCGGCGTCGTTCCCACCGCGCTCGTGGTGGCGGTGGTCGGGGTCTCCACTTCCTTGGTCTCCACCTTCCCGCATCCCGCCCCGGCCAGCAGGGCCACGGCTCCCGTCACGCTCCAGCAGATCTTCCAGACCTTTCCTCGCATGATCCCTCCTCGTGATTTGAACGATCGGAGAATGGTACCTCAGGGCGTCACGATCAGCGCCTCGCAGCGGCCTCCCGCCGGCACCGGCGGCGCTCCCGCCCGCAGGCGCACCAGGGCGTTGCCGCGGCCGAAAGCGGTGAGGTCGTGCGAGCCCTTGGGAAGGAAGGGGGTGACGCGGAGCTCGCCGCCGCGGGCCTCGGCCGCCGCCGGCACGAAGCGGTCGCGCGTGGGGCCTCCCGGGAGCGGCGCGGTGAGGGTGCCCGCCACGGCCGGTCCCCACCAGGAATCCTCGCAGCCCATCAGCCGGCGCAGGGCCGGGCGGACGAACAGCCAGAAGCTCACCATCACCGAGCCGGGGTTCCCCGGCAGGCCGAAGACGAGGCCGCCGGGATGGACCGCGAAGACCAGCGGCTTGCCCGGCTGGATCGCCACCGCGTCGAAGATCCGCTCGCAGCCGAGGCCGTCGAGCACCCCCTCGGCGAGGTCGAACTCGCCCATCGAGACGCCGCCGCAGAGGAGCAGCACGTCCGCCTGGAGACCCTGGCGGATCAGCTCCCACAGCGGCTCCACCCGATCGGGCGCGATCCCCAGCGGCTCGACGCGCAGGCCGAGGGTGGCGCCGGCGGCGAGCAGGAAGTCGGTGTGGGAATCGCGGAGCTGCCCGGGAGCGGGGACGGTCTCGGGCGGGACCACCTCGTCGCCGGTCGCCAGCATGCGGATGGTGGGCGCGCGGTGGACGGGCGCCTCCGTATAGCCGTGGGTGGCGAGGAGGGAGAGGGCGCCGGGCGTCAGGCGGGCGCCGGCCGGGAGCAGCAATCCGCCGGCGCCGAGGATCTCCCCCCGCCGGCGGACGTGCTCACCCGCCTTGGCGCCGGCCGCGAAGGTCACCCGCTCGCGGCCGCCGTCCGTGCGCTCGACGGGGATCACCCGGTCGGCGCCGCGCGGCACCGGCGCGCCGGTCATGATGCGGGCCGCCGTCCCGGGAGCCAGCTCGAAGCCGGGAGGATCGCCGGCGGCGATGGTGCCGGAGACCGGCAGGACGCCGCCGGGATGGGCGGCGCCAGCATCCCCCGAAATCCCGGCGATCGCGTAGCCGTCCATGGCGGAGACGTCCCCGGCCGGCACGTCCACCGTGGCCGTGAGGTCCGCCGCCAGCACCCGCCCGGCGGCGGCCCGCCGCCCCACGATCTCCCCGGGGAGCGGCGCCACCCGCTCCGCGATCCGCTCCCAGGCCTCTTCCGGACGCAGCAGTCCCATGTCGCTCACCTCCAATGTGTATACTTACACCGCTTTTCCCCGACTCGAGGATGATTGGGCGGAACTTTCGGGAGGATTCCTCTCCGTGGCGACCGTGGAGAACAGCTTCCAGTATCGTGGCGACCTGTCGCAGACGGCGCTGCCGGAGATCCTGTATACGATCGACCGGTTCCAGGTGCCGGGCGTGATCGAGGCGAGCCGGAACGACATGATCAAGCAGGTCTACATCAAGGAGGGCAACGTCGTCCACGCCACCTCCACGGACCGCAACGACAGCCTGGGGGTCTATCTCCAGCGCAGCGGCGTGATCTCGCCGGACCTCTACCTGGAGACGATGCGCGAGCGCGAGCGCACCAACAAGCGCTACGGCGTGCTGCTGATCGAGAACGGCATCCTGTCGCCGGCCGAGGTGCTGCGGGCCATCCGCAAGCAGATCGAGGCCATCGTGTGGAGCCTCTTCTACTGGCAGGACGGCAGCGTCATCTTCAGCATCGGCGAGTTCAAGGAGCCGGACGCGGTGCGCATCCAGGTGCCGATGCGGCAGGTGATCCTCCAGGGCATCAAGCGGGCGCCCGACGCCAAGACCCTGGTCGGGCGGCTGGGGCGGAAAGAGACGGTCCTCGAGCCTTGTTACAAGACGGAGCAGTTGGTCGAGCTCGCCCTCGACGGCGACGAGTACAAGCTCCTCAGGCTGGTGGACGGCAGGCGCACCCTCTACGACATCTGCACGCAGGGTCCCCACAGCGCGGCGGACAACGCCAAGTTGCTGTACGCTTTCCAGATCCTCCAGCTCATCCGGAGCGCGCCGGTCCCCGGGACCGCGGAGCCGCGGCGGGAGGAGTCGACCGGGGCGATCAAGATCCGGTTCAAGACGCAAGGGGACAAGTTCAGCATTTAGTGGGAGCGAAGAGTAGGAGCGAAGCGCGATGCCGATCTACGAGTACGAGTGTCTGAGCTGCGGCAAGCGGACGGAGGCCCTCCAGCGCATGGGCGAGGGGCCCATCGCCGCCTGCCCGGCCTGCGGCGGCGAGGTGAAGAAGCTGATCTCGTCGCCGGCCTTCCAGTTCAAGGGGACCGGCTGGTACGTCACCGACTACGCCGGCAAGAAGGGCGGCGGCGGCGAGGGCAAGTCCGAAGGCAAGTCGGAGGGCAAATCCGACGACAAACCGGAGGGCAAGGCGGAGAAGGTGGAGAAAACGGAGAAGGTCGAGAAGGCCGCCGCAGGCGAATCGAAGGGCTCGGGGAGCTCTTCGGGCGGCTCCAGTGGCTCCGGGGGCTCGGAATAGGTTACGCTTATTGAAATTCAACTCCGCTTCGGAGTGTTGTCAGGACGTCGGCGGAGCCCTCGTGGCTCCGGAGCCCCAGAAGTCGCCGCTGCCCCCAGGAGGCCCTCATGAAGTCGATGTTCCGCCTCGTCCTGCCGCTCCTCGCCCTCTCTCTGCTGTCCGTCCGGCCCGCCGCCGCCACCACCTACAGGATGATGCCCGACTCCGCCCTGGCCGACCAGGCGTCGGCGGTGGCGGACGTGCGGGTGGTGGGCGCCAACCCGGCGCCGACCGAAGATCCGCCGGCCACCGACTATCTCGTCGAGGTCAACCGCGTGCTCAAGGGGGACCTTCCCGGCAGCACCGTGGTGGTGCGGGTGCCCGGCGGCGTCAGCCCCTCGGGGTTGGGGCTGCGGATCTGGGGCGCCCCCCGCTTCGCCGAGGGTGAGGACGCTCTCCTCTTCCTCCGCCCGGCGCCGGACGGCACCTACCGCATCCTGCACCTGATGCTCGGCGCCTTCCACAAGCGCACGGTCGACGGCCGCGCCGTGGCCCTGCGCGACCTCACGGACGCGCACGAGATCGGGGCCAAGGACCTGTCCCAGGAGGGCCAGGACGCCGTCCGCGACTTCGCGGGCTTCTCCGGCTGGATCGCCGACCGCGCCGCCGGCGTGCCGAACGGCGGCCGGTACGTCCTCGGGAACGCCAAGGCCCGGCTCGATGCGCTGCCGGAGAAATTCGTCCTGATGTCCACGGATGACGGCAACCCGATCCGCTGGTTCCGTTTCGACGACGGCCAGAGCGTGGAATGGCGGGTCGGCGCCGCCGGCCAGCCGGGCCTGGGACCCGACGCCACGATCGCCGCCTTCAGGACGGCGCTCGCCGCCTGGAGCACCAATCCCGGCACCGACGTCAACTACGTCTACGCCGGCATCACCACGGCCGCCAACGGCCTGGTCCGCTCGGACGGCGTCAACGCCATCATCTTCGACGACCCGTTCCAGAACGATCCGGCCCACGCCGTCGAGGGGACCTTCAGTTGCCGGCTGGGCGGCGTGATCGCCGTCGGCGGCCCCTTCTTCTACCAGTCGACGCGGAGCTACAACGGGAAGCCCTATCACGAGGCCATCGAAGGGGACATCATCACCAACGACGGCACCCAGTGCCTGTTCCAGAACGACCCCACGGCCGCCCAGGAGGTCTTCGCCCACGAGCTGGGGCATACCCTGGGTCTCGGCCACTCGCTGAATCCCGACGCGCTGATGTTCGCCAGCGCCCACGACGACGGCCGCGGCGCCCGGCTGAGCGACGACGACCGGGCGGGCATCGCCCAGCTCTACGCGAGCGCCGGCGGCGGCACCGGCGGCGGCGGCTCGGGGGGCGGCGGCGGGGGCGCGAGCCTGGCCGCTCCCATCCGCCTGACGGGCCATGCCACGTCGCGCGCGACGGTGGCCCTCTCCTGGCGCGACAAGGCGGTGGGCGAGACGGCCTACGTCGTCGAGGTGAGGGCGAACGCCAAGGGCGCCCAGTTCAAGGTCGGCGCCACGCTGCCGGCGGGAGCCACCTCGGCGGTGGTGACAGGGCTGAATCCCGGCACCTCCTACTCCTTCCGGGTGCGCGCCACGGCCGGCAACCAGGCCTCCCCCTATACCCGGGCGATCGTGGTCTCCACGCCGCGCTGAGCCGGCGGATCGGCGAGCCCGTCCCGCGCCAGCAGGGCCATCGCCAGGCTGGCCGGGACGAGCTGGAAGCCCAGCCGCGCGAAGTTCGAGAGCACGAAGTACCGCAGGTCGTTCATCGGTGCGCTGAAATAGATGTAGAGGTCGAAGGCGAGCTGCAGCGCCGCCACGATCGCGAACGGCCGCGTCCGCCGGGGGAGGAGCAGCAGCAGCGGCAGGAAGGCGGCGACCAGGAAGCCGTGCCACGCTCCGGTGTCGCGGATGCTCTCCACCACCGCCGCCAGCACCACCCGGGCGCGGGCCATCTCCACCGTCCCGGCGTTGGACGGCAGCAGCAGGTGGTGGTGGACCGCCCGTCCCAGCCACGGGAGGACCACCGCCGCCACCGGCAATCCCAGCCGCAACGCCGCGCCGATCGCCGGCCGCCGCTCGCTCCAGGCGCGGCGCGCCCACTGCGCCAGGATCAGGAAGGCGGCGAGCGGCACGCCCTCGATCTTCGCCGCGGCGGCGAAGGCGGCGATGGCGGCGATCTGGAAGTCGCCGGTCCGGTCCGGCGGCCGGAGCAGCGGCGGCATCGCGGCCGCCAGCGCCAGGGCGAGCATCCAGTCGGCGCCGCCGGCCGTCACGTAGCCGATCCCGAACGCGCCGGCCACCAGCGCGATCAACGCCAGGCCCGTCTGCCGGGTGAAGCGGTCGGCGCCGCCCTGGCGCAGCCCCTCCCGCACGGCGGCGAGCGTGAGGGCGGCGAAGGCGCAGGTCTCCAGCACCATCGCCGGCGCGTCGAAGCCGCCGCGCAGCAGGGCGGCCGTGGCATACATCTCGGGCAGAAGATTGGGATAGTCCGGGTGGAGCACCCAGTTCCAGCCCCGCGCGAGATAGGCGTAGTCCACCCCGCGCATCAGGTAGAACCGCTCCCCCTTGAGCCCCCAGTGGAAGACGAAGTCGCCGAAGGTGATCCAGCCGGTGAGCGCGATCGCCGTGAAGGCGGCGACGACGCACAGGGCCACCCCGTCCCCCCAGCCGAAGCCGACCGCGAGATCCGCTCTCTCCGGGCCGCGCGGCAGGAAGCGCCAGCCGAGCAGGTAGAGCGCGGCGCCGATCGCCGCCAGCAGGAGCGGGCTCCAGGGGATGCCGGCGAAATCCAGCAGCGTGAGGACGAGATGGAGGACGACCGCGCCGCCCAGCACGTAGACCGTGGCCCGGTAGAGAGCGCCGTCGCCGGGCGCCGCGAGCCCCGCAGCCAGCCGGCCGCCGAGCAGGCCGAGGATCACCGGGAGGGCGGCGGCGGCCAGCAGCGCGCCGCCGTTCAAGGCCGCGTCACCCGGTACAGCCAGCCGTCCGGCAGCCGCTGGATCGGCTCGACGCGGGGATCGTGGATCGCCGTGCCACAGGCGATCGCGTAGCCGGCGAGCCGCGCGGCCGAGGGGTCGCTCGCCTGGAGCACGTCGTCCTCGGGCAGCAGGTAGGCGGCCCAGCGCCAGCGCTTGAACGCCGCGTCCGGATGGTCCGGATCGTCGCCGGGCGAGGTGAAGGCGACGGCGCTGCCGGGCGGGATCGTCTCCCGCGCCGCGCCGACGCAGCGCTCGACGGCCACGGGCTCGGGAGCTCCCAGGCGCCAGGGCACGCCGCCGATCGCGTCCGCCCGGCCGTCGTAGCCCGCCACCGCCGCGTTGACCTCGTAGAGGAATCCGGCCGCGGCCCAGGCCGTCAGCAGTCCCAGCGCGAGACGCTTGAGCATGGGGGCGATCTTATCCTGGCGATCGATTCCCTGACCGGCCCTGCTAAACTGCGCGCCCGCGAGGAGAGACCAATCCCTATGACCCTGGCCTGCCGCCCCGACGAGACCAGCCCGCTGGTCACCTCCCTGCTGAGCGACCTGCGGCTCGCGCCGGGATCCCTCGACCTCGCGATCGATGCCCGCGACGAGATGCTCGGTTTCCTGGTCGACGCCTTTGACGGCGACCGCGACGAGGCGCTGTTCGCCTACTTCCGCTCCGGGGCGAGCATCGCCGACTCGCTCGGGCAGGTCCTGCGCTGGCGGTTCGGCGATCGGGCCCGGTCGATCAAGCTCCTCGACTTCGCCAGCGGCTACGGGCGGGTGACCCGCTTCCTGGTGCGGGAGGTGCCGCCGGAGCGCGTCTGGGTGGCCGACGTCTACGCCGGCGGCGTCCGCTTCCAGGAGGAGCGGTTCGGCGTCAAGGGGATCGTCTCCACGATCCGTCCGGAGGATTTCGTCTGCGCCGAGCGGTTCGACGCCATCCTCGTCACCTCCCTCTTCACCCACCTCCCCGAGGAGCGTTTCGTGGCCTGGCTGCGGGTGCTGCTGGGCCTGCTCCATCCCGGCGGATTGTTGGCCTTCAGCGTCCACTCCCCGGAGGTGCTGTCGCCCGGCCTCGCCATGCCGGAGACGGGGATCTGCTTCCAGGAGACCAGCGAGAGCGGCTCGCTGGCCAAGAGCGACTACGGCTCGACCTGGGTGACGGAGGCCTTCGTGCGCGCCGCGCTCGACCGCGCCGCGGGACCGGGCGTCTCGCTCCACCGCCTGCCGCGGGGGCTCTGCAACTTCCAGGATCTCTGCCTCTCCCTGCCGGAGCCGGGAGTGGACTTCTCCGCGTTCGATTTCCAGGCCGAGGCCCAGCTCTTCCTCGAGCGGGCGCGGCTGGCGGACGCCGGCCGGCGGCTGGATCTCGACGGCTGGGCCGCGGCGCGCGCCGGCGCCGCGCGGGAGGTCGAGGTGAGGCTCGGCGACGAGCGGCTCGCCGTGGCGGCCATCGCCGAGCCGCGCCCCGACGTCGCCGCCTTCCTCGGCGACGACCGCTACCTGCGAGCGGGCTGGCGCTGCTCCTGCCCGCTGCCGGCGGGCGTCTCGCACTCCGCCGCCGTCCTGCGGCTCGGGGTGGTGGACGGCCGGGGCGTGGCGCAGCCGCTGTGGGCCGGCTCGATCGAGTCCGCCCTCCTCGCCGGCTCGCGGATGGAGGCCGACGGCCTGCGGCACGAGCTGGGCGAGGCCCGGGACCTCCTCGTCCAGGAGCGCCAGCGCGCCACCTGGCAAGCCGCCGCCCTGCGCGACCGCATCGCCGCCATGGAGGCCAGCCGTTTCTGGAAGCTGCGGAACGCCTGGTTCCGGGTCAAGAGGAGGTTGGGGCTGACGCGGGAAGGGTAGGACGGCGCGAACCCTCACCCCCGGCCCCTCTCCCGTTCCCTCCCGCCCTCCCTCACCGGGAGAGGGGAGATATGACCGAACCGAAGTTGAGGGCGACCTGCGGTCGCCCTCAGCAACCTCCCGCGGCAAGCCCCCCTCCTCTCCCGGTGAGGGAGGGTGGGAGGGAACGGGAGAGGAGGGCCGGGGAGGTGAGGGCCCCGGACGCGGTGTTATCCTCTTCTCGCCATGGTCACGGCCGCCCCGCCCGAAGTTCTCACCGAGACGGAACGCTCCTTGCAGACGTATGGGCGCGTGGTGCTGTGCCAGATCGTCCGCGCCGAGGGGTCGACCCCCGGCAAGGTGGGCTGGAAGCTGCTGGCCCGGCCCGACGGCTCGTTCGTCGGCAATCTCGGGGGCGGCGCGTTCGAGGCGCTGGTGAAGGCCGACGCGCTCGCCAGGCTGCGCTCGGGCGGCTCTTCCGTGAAGCCGGCCTCGGAGATCAAGCGCTACTATCTGACCGAGGAGGCCGTCAAGGGCGAGCCGACCGGCATGGTCTGCGGCGGCATGGCGGAGGTCTTCCTCGAGGTGATGGTCGCCGCGCCCGTGCTCGTCATCTGCGGCGGCGGACCCGTGGGACAGGCGCTGGCGAAGGCCGCGTCCCTGGCCGGCTTCGAGGGCCTGGTGGCGGACGACCGGGCGGAGTTCAGGAATCCGGAGCTGTTCCCCGCCGGCGTGCGGTTCGCTGCGGTGGACCCCTCTTACGGGGAAGGTACCGGGGAAGATACCGGTGAGGATACCAGGGAGGATTTCCTGGCTCCCGTGCGCGGCCGCGAGCTCTACGTCGCCGTCGTCTCCCGCTGCTGGGAGACCGACACGGCGGCGCTGGCGGCGGTGCTCCGGGAGACGCCCGCGGGCTTGCGCTACCTGGGGCTGATGGGCAGCCGGCGCAAGGTGGGACGGGTCCGCGAGGCGCTCGCGGCCCAGGGGTTCGAGCTTTCAAATTTTCCCAACGTCCGGCTGCGCGCGCCCATCGGCCTGCCGATCGGCGGCGACAGCCCGGGCGAGATCGCCATCTCGATTCTGGCGGAGGTCATTGGTACACGGTATGAGAAGGTCGATGCGTGATCGGGTTCTTCGTGGCCGGGTTTGTCCTGACCGAATCCTGACCGTCCTGTTCTTCGCGGCGCTCCTGCTGGCGGCGGCTTCCGGCTGGGCCGCGGCCGCGGACTGGCGCTACCTGCCGATCTGGGGCGGCGACGTGCGCACGGTGGCCGTCCATCCGGACAATCCGGACCTCGTCCTCGCCGGCACCTCGGCCGGCCAGGTCTACGTCTCCAATAACGGCGGCCGCACCTGGGCCAACGCCGGCTCCCACCTGCCGTTCCCCGGCTGGGTGGTGAGCAACCTGCGCTTCGATCCCAACCACCCCGGCCGTCTCTGGGTGGCGCTGCGGGGGATCTGGAGCGGCGGCGGCGTCGCCTCCTCGGACGACCTCGGCAAGACCTGGAACACCCGCGTCCAGTCGGGGCTGCCGGCCGAGGAGCCGGTCTACACCCTGGCGCTCACCCCCGGCCACGAGGGGCGGGTCTACGCCGGCACCCGCTCCGGCGTCTACGGCACCGAGGACGGCGGCGCCACCTGGCGGCGGCTGACCGCCGAGCAGCCGGACATGCAGAAGGTCACCAGCCTGATGGTCGATCCCGACCAGCCGGACACGGTGATCGCCGGCACCTGGCGGCGCGCCTACCGCAGCGCCGACGCCGGCAAGACCTGGACGGGGCTCTTCGAGGGGATGGTCCTCGACTCCGAGGTCTTCACCCTCACTCCGGTTCCCGGCCGGCCCGGGGAGATCTGGGCCAGCACCTGCGGCTGGGTCTACCGCACGCTGGACGGCGGCGCCAGGTGGGAGCGTTTCAAGGACGGGTTCGAGGAGCGCCGCGCCACCAGCTTCGCCGCGCTGCCGAGCGGCCGCTTCCTCGCCGGCACCGTCGCCGGACTCCACGTCTCCGACGACGGCGGCAAGACCTGGCGCCGCGTGGGCGACCCCGGCATTTCCATCCAGTCGATCACCTTCCATCCGTCCCATCCGGAGCGGGTGATCTTCGGTACCGAGGGCTCGGGCGTCTGGATCTCGGAGGACGGCGGCTCCACGGTCCGTCCGTCGAGCGCCGGGATGATCAACACCCGCGTCTCGGCGTTCGCCAAGTCCGGCAGCGAGCTGATGATCGCCGTCAACCACGCCGGGCCGTTCTCCGGCATCTACTCCTCGCGCGACGGCGGCAGGACCTTCGGCGATTTCGTGGCGCTGCCCACCGTGTTCGACATCGCCGTCCACCAGGGGCGCATCTTCGCCGCCACCGAGAAGGGCCTCTTCGAGCGGCGGGGCGCCGGCTGGCACTGGGTGCGCGACCTGGGCGAGGGGACGGTCGAGCAGTTCGTGTCCGAGGGCCCGAAGCTCCTCGCCCGCACGCCGGACGGCCTCTACGAGCTCAAGGGGAAGCTCTTCACCCGCCGCCCCTACAAGCACGGCGCGCCGCGCTCGGCGGTCTTCTACGGCGATGCTCTCTGGGTCACCGACGCCCAGGGGGTCTACCGGCTGACCGCGGACGCCAACCACAACATCCCCGCGCCCTTCGAGGGCGGCCACCTGCAGCCGGTGGCGGGCCAGCTCCTGCTGTGGGGCGCCGGCGGCGTCTTCACCCGCAACGGCGGCCCGAGCGGCGCCGACGGCGACTGGACCGAGGTGTTCCACGAGCCCTCGCGGCTGCTGCCCACCGGCGACGACCGCCGCCCCGCCCTGCTGGTGAGCGGCGACACCGTGCGCCTCTTCGATCGCCAGACCCGCAAGTTCCAGGCGATCGACGTGCCGGTGCCCGCCCGCGACATCTCGGCCGCCCGCGTCGTCGGCGACGAGCTGCTCATCGGCACCTCGGGCTACGGCGTGCTGGCCCGGACGCTGGCGGAAGCGCCAGCCGGCGAAAACGCGAAGGCGATGTCTCCCTAGAAGGGCACTGAGGGGTGGACAAGAGGTCTGGGACGATGAATGAGTTGCACACCCTCCACCAGAATCTGACCTCCGTGCTCACCAAGGCCGAGCTCAGGGTGCGGATGAAGGCGGTGCGGAGCTCCATGGGCGAGGCCGAAGTCCGGGCTTCCTCTCTCCGCATCCAGGAGCGTCTGCTCGCCCTCGACGAGGTCCGACGGGCGGAGACCCTCGTCATCTATGTCGCCGTGGGAAAGGAAGTGGCTACCGAGGGGCTGATCCGCCACCTGCTCGGCAGCGGCAAGAGAGTCGCCATTCCCCGGGTGCTGAATTCGACGTCCATGGAGGCGTGTGAGATCCGGGAGTGGGGTGATTGGCCACCGGGCGTGATGGGTATCCCCTCTCCGCGGGCCGGGTCTCCTCTCTCGACGCCGATGGATGTGTGCATCGTCCCAGGACTCGCCTTTTCGAGTCAGGGTGATCGGCTTGGATTCGGCTGCGGACACTGGGACAGGTTCCTCGAAAAGACTCCCGCCGCTACGGTTATAGGCCTCTGCCACGACCAGCAAGTCGTGGACGCCCTCCGAGGAGACAGATAGACCCGCAGACCTCGTCGTGACGGAGAAGCGGATGATCTGGCGAGGGGGCCGCGGCAATCCACTGGGTCCTTTTTGATCGCTGCTCTAAGTTTCTACGAACTCGTACCCCAGGTTTGCACGTGCAACTTCCGGGCGGGCCGGTTCCGCGCCGTGAAAACACGGCTCCGCCCTCCGCGCCCACGCCCCGTCTCAGGAGCTGGGCGCTCCGCCCCCCTGGAAATCTGTCATTGCCCGCTGGAAATTCGTGTCCGCCCCCTGGCTCGCCGGCTCTGCCCGCTGAAGGGCAACACCGCCGATCCAATGGGCTGAATCACATTCCCAATGGGCGCGACCCAAAAAGCAACGGGCGCGACCCTGTTTCCAATGGGCGCACCCGGCGAGCCAAGGGGCAGGGCCGGCGAGCTGGCGGGCAGAGCCGGCGAGCTGGAGGGCAGGACCGGAAAGCTGGAGGGGGCGACCCAAAAACCATCGGGCGCAACCGGAAAGCCATCGGGCGCAACCGGAAAGCCACCGGGCAGGACCGAAAAGCTGATGGGCGCGAGCCGCGCGGCGGAGGGGCAAGCCTGAGAATTGAGGTGGAGTGGCGGATTGTCGGATTGTAATCCGACCCAATGTCGGATAATATCAAACTCCAGGTTGGATTGTAAGGAAACAATCCCATGCTCTTCCAGAGTCCTGAGATCGATGAGGCTGAGCTGAAGGCGCTCGCCACCGTGGACACGCTGAGGTCGGACCTCAAGTACCTCCTGGGCCAACCCAGGAGGTGGACGGGATTGTTGCGCCGCAATGCCTTTGCCCGCGCCGTTCAAGGCTCCAACAGCATCGAGGGATACAATGTCACGCTTGACGACGCGATCTCCGCCGTCGAGGGGGAAGAACCCCTGGACCCCAAGGACGAAAGCTATCTTGCCGTTGAAGGCTACCGCATGGCCCTCACGTTCGTTCTGCAAAGGGCGGAGGATCCCCACTTCAGGTACTCCGAAGAGGGATTGAAGTCTCTGCACTACATGATGGTGGGATGGGACCTGACCAAGAATCCGGGCCGCTGGCGTCCTGGTGCGATCCTTGTCAGGAACGACGCGACGGGTGAGATCGTGTACGAGGGTCCGCCGGCAAACCAGGTCCAGGACCTGGTGTCGGAGCTGGTCGACGAGATGAACAGGCCGCCGGCCCTGCCTGTCCTCGTACAAGCGGCCATGGCTCACCTCAATCTGGTGATGATCCACCCGTTCTCCGATGGCAACGGGCGGATGGCTCGAGGCCTGCAAACGCTGGTCCTGGCCAGGAGCGGATTGATCGCGGCCCCCTTTTCGAGCATCGAGGAGTACCTTGGCCGCAACACTCAAGACTATTACGCCGTTCTGGGGGACGTCGGAGCGGGCTCATGGCACCCCGAAAGAGATGCCCGGCCGTGGGTCCGGTTTTGCATCCTCGCGCACTATCATCAGGCCCTTACCCTGCTTCGCAGATCGCGGGAAATGAATCGCCTCTGGGATGCTGTGGAAGAGCTCGTCCATGAAGCCAGGCTGCCCGAGCGGATGGTCCCGGTGATCGCGGACGCCGCTTACGGACGCAAAGTGAGGAACACGACGTATCGCACGATCACCGGGCTCACCGAAGTGGTGGCGAGCCGGGACTTGAAGGCTCTCGTCGAGGCGGGTTTCTTCGAGAAGAAGGGTGAGAACAGGGGACGTTATTACGTCGGGTCCCCGGCGATCCTGGACCTTCGCAAGAAGACCGCTGAGCCGCGGGCGCCGCTGCCGGATCCCTTCGCTCCGGAGATGGCGAAGGTGGCGAGGTGAAGCGGGCGCTCCGTGGGCTGCGGCCTGCTTTCTCACCCCAAAGCCGAAATTTCCTCACCCGCACCGCCCGCACACCTAGGATGAGGTGGAGCGCGGACCGTGCGGGCCAGGGAGGCTCGCCGCCGGAGCCGCGCCGGAGACCTCCCCCATGCGCCGGACGCTGATCGCCGTGGCCTTGGCCTCGTCCCTGGGATTCCCCTCCCACCTGCTCGACCCGCTCTGGACCCTGCTGTCCTCCCTCGGTCACGGCGCGCCGGTCACCAAGGAAGGCTGCGGCGCGGACCCGAACGGCCGGTGCAAGCCGGCAACGACACAGCCCCAGTCTCAAGTAGACATAGGCTGCGGTATGGACCCCAACGGCCATTCGAACTGCTCATGAGGTGAACCGGAGGCCCTGGTCGTAGCGGGCGCGGTAAAGATAGCGCAGGACGCGGCGGACCATTTCGGCCGTGACCGTCTCGTGCTCGACGGCTTCCTGGAAGAGCCGCAGCGCAGCCAGGGCCTCGCGATGAACTCCGTTGGACTGGAACACCTCGGCCAGATGCCGGGACAGCTTCTTGACCTCGGACGTTCGGTCCTCGTCCAGGAGGAGGACCGCCTCCTCCAGCAGGGCCAGGGCCGCGTCGTATCCCATCTTCCGGACCGCGAACTCCCGGCGCGCCTGCGCCAGCAGCGTTCTGGCCTCCCGACGTCGTCCCAGCCCAGCCGCGATGCGCCCTTCCAGCCAGACCACACGGATCAGGAAGACCTCATCCCCGAGATCCATGGCGAGCCTGCGCACCTGCGCCAGGAGGCCGGTGGCCTCGCTGTAGCGGCCGGTGTGGCAGTAGTTGACGGCGAGGTTGAAGCGCAGCATGTACAGCAGCCGCCGGTCACCCTCGCGCTCCACCAGGGGCGCCGCCTGGAGCAGCGTCTCGACGGCGCGTTCGTTCTCTCCCAGCACCTCCAGCGTGAAGCCCTTGTTGATGAGGACCCGCGCGGGAGAGCGCCCCACGGCGAGCGCCAGGTCCAGCACCGCCAGCGCTTCGTCAAAGCGCCGCTGAGCCCTGAGCAAGGAGGCCTCCAGATCCCACAGCCGTCCGGGATCGAGCACCGCGCCGGGATCGGAGCCCGCCTGCCACAGGCGCTTCGCCTCCTCCAGGGCGGCGTCCGCGGCGTTCAACTCGCCGGAGACCCGGAGCGCGT